>NZ_CALWOJ010000036.1 GCF_944383115.1 uncultured Flavonifractor sp.
AGCCGGTGATCCCGGCCCTTGTACACCACGGCCATGCCGCCGATGCCGATGCGCTCCAGGATTTCATATCGGTTGTCGAGTAATTTCCCTATGTATTGATCCATAGTTCATTACCCCCTTTTCAAAGGATCTGGAAGAGGACTGCCGTCACGTTATCCGGCGCGCCTCTCGAGATGGTGATATCCAGCAACCGCTGACAGCAGCCGCTCGGTTCTCCGCCGTGAATGACTTCATAAAGCAATTCCTGGTCAGACAGGATGTTGCTCAACCCATCGGAACACAGCAGCAAGAAATCTCCGCTTTGCAGTTCTTTTTCATACAAATCGGCCCGGATGTGTTCTTCCGCGCCAAGGGCCCGTGTGATCAGATTTTTTCGCGGATGGGTACGAGCCTCTTCCGGGGTAATATCGCCCCTGGCAACCATATCCTCAACCACTGAATGGTCGCGGGTCAGGCGGACAATCCCGTCCTGGTTGATATGGTAAGCCCGACTGTCTCCGATATTCAGCAAATATGCCGTCTGTTCCACAACTAAGGCGGCTACCATAGTGGTACCCATACCAAAGCAATCCGGGTCGGAACAGGCTCTGCGGTATACCGCTTCATTGGCTTCTTCCGCAGCCTGTGACAAAACTGCCGGCGGCGGAGTGTCCGGGTCGCCCTGGGCACGCTGAAGGGTATCCACAAAGGTCTCTACCGCGATCAGGCTAGCGATATTGCCCGCCTTTGCGCCTCCCATGCCGTCACAGACCACGCCGACTGCCAGGTGTTCCGACGGCACATCTAAGTAATACCCATCCTGATTCTGAGTTCGGACCACACCTTTATCGGTGATGCCCCATGCGTTGATCATAGTGAATCAGCCTCTTTTCCAGCCGGTCAGCCCCGCTGCACGGGCTTCCGGCAAAACAATGGAACCGGCGATACACGCCAGTGCAGCTCAATCGGTTTGCAGCATAGCCTTCCTGCGAAGCTGACCGCAGGAGGCATCAATATCCCCGCCCAGTTTGCGCCGTACCGTGGCAGTAATGCCGTGGGACTCCAGGCGCTTCTGGAACTGGGCCACCCGGCGACTGGGCTTCAGGGGACTCTCCGCCACATGGTTGAGTGGGATCAGATTGACGTGACCAGGGGTGCCTTTGAGATGCTCGGCCAACAGATCGGCCTGCCAATCAGCGTCATTTACCCCATCCACCATAGCGTACTCATAGGAGATCCGTCGCCCTGTTTTTTCAAAATATCGGCGGCAGGTATCAAAAAGTTTCTCCACGCCCACATGTTTGTTTACCGGCATAAGTTTGCTGCGGGTCTCGTTATCGGGGGCATGGAGGGATACCGATAACGTTAATTGTAACTGATACTCGGCTAGTTTGTCAATTTTTTCGACGAGACCACAGGTAGACAAAGAAATATGGCGCATTCCAATGTTAAGTCCGTCAGGACTATTTACCAAAGCCAGAAACCTCAGCACTGTATCAAAATTATCTAAAGGCTCCCCGATACCCATGAGTACAATATTGCTTATGGTATGTCCGGAATCCAATTGGGTAAAGAGAACCTGGTCCAGCATTTCAGCAGGCGTTAAGTCTCTTACCTTGCCGCCCAGTGTGGATGCGCAAAAGGCGCATCCCATACGGCACCCAACCTGAGAAGAGATACACACAGTATTCCCATGATGATAGCGCATCAAAACCGTCTCAATGCAGTTTCCGTCGGATAAACGCCACAAATATTTGATGGTGCCGTCCAGGGCGGACATCTGCTTGCGTTCCACTGCCGGAGGACAGAGCAGGCAGCTTGCTTTCAGCTTTTCCCGCAAAGGCTTGGACAGGTTGGTCATCTCATCGAAGGAGCGCACCCCCCGGTGGAGCCACTGAAAGACCTGCTTGGCCCGGAAGGCGGGCTCTCCCAGTTCTTTGAAATAGGCGGTCATCTCCGCCAGATCCATGGATTTGATGTCAGTCATGCCTTCCTCCTCAGCTTGGCGAAGAAAAAGCCGTCGGTGCCGTGGCGGTGGGGCCAGCAGGTCACCATACCATGCTCCGCCCCCTCAAAACAGCCCGGCAGTTGAAATCCCTCTAATGTAAAGTCTTTATGCCTGTCCAAAAATGCGTTGACGACATCCTCATTTTCCCGTTCCAGCAGCGTACAGGTTGCGTAGAGCAGCACACCGTTCGGCTTGACATAGCGGCACACGTTATCCAGAATAGCCGTTTGGACCCGGGGCAACCCTTCCAGGGGCTTGGGGTCCTTATACCGGATGTCCGGCTTCTTGCGGATAATGCCCAGCCCGGAGCAGGGTACGTCAGCCAGCACTAAATCAAATCTGGCGAGGAAATCTTCTTTATACTCCCGGCTATCCAATACATGGGCAGATATACAATCCAGCCCCAGCCGTTTAGCCCCCGCACGGATGAGCGCAATTTTGTGGGGATGGATATCGCAGGAAATGACGCTCCCCTGCATGTCCATGGCGATGGCCGCAGCAAAGGATTTGCCGCCGGGGGCGGCGCAGGCATCAAGCACCGACATGCCTGGCCTGGGATCAGCAGCCAGTACTGCCAACTTGGCGGCTGCGTCCTGGATGTAAAAGAGTCCCTCCCGAAATTCAGATAGTTCCTCCAGATTGCCAGTGTGAGTCAACAGCAGACAGTCTGGCAGCCATGGATGAAGTTCCACCTCCACCCCATCAGCCCGGAGGAAACTTATCACCGCGTCCACTTCTGCTTTAGTCGTATTGACCTGAGCGCAGGTGGGCGGCTCGCTGTTGTCGGCAGCCAGGAGGGCCGCCGCCTCCTTTCCGCCCAATCGGCTGGTAAAGAGATCCGCCAACCACTGGGGATGGCTGTAACGCACCGCCGGGTCCTCGGGGGGCTCCAGGCTGCCCTTCTGACGGGCCAGGGATCGGAGTACCCCGTTGACCAGGCCGGCAGCGCGGGGATTCTTGGAGGCCTTTCGAGCCAGATCCACCGTCTCACTAACGGCAGCATGGTCTGGTATTCTGTCAAGGAAAAGCACTTGATATGCTCCAAGCCGCAAGGAGTTGCGGATACCAGGCTCCATTTTCTCCAGCTTCACTGTGGACAACCTTTCCAGATAGTTGTCCAAGAGCAGCTTGTTCTGAAGCACACCAAAGCACAGCCGGGTAGCCAGAGCGGCGTCTCTGCCGTCCAGACCGGCGGCAGCTAATGTCTTTTTCAAAAAGCCGTCCGACCAGGCACCCTGCCTTTCACATGCCACCAATGCTCGAAGTGCCACTTCTCTGGCCGTCATATCAATCCCTCCGGCGGCTGTTAAACAGCAAGAGATAGCGCAGCAAGTGCGCAATGGACACCAGCAACGCCGCAACGTAGGTCATGGCAGCAGCCCCAAGTACCTTTTTGGCGCCTCTAAGCTCCTGCTCATCCAACAAATTGGTATCCCGCAGTGAATGGATCGCACGGCGCGAAGCATTGAATTCCACAGGAAGCGTAACGACCTGAAAGACCGTTGCCACGGCAAAGAGAATGACTCCAACCGCAAACAGAGGCCTGGAATACAGAACAAAACCCAGAATAATAAGCAGGATAGAGATCTGGGAGCTGAAATTGCAAACCGGAATAATCGCCCCACGCAGTTTGATGGGGCCGTAATCCTGAGCGTACTGGACGGCGTGTCCAGCCTCATGGGCGGCCACTCCTACTGCGGCAATACTGGTGGAGTCATACACAGAATCAGACAGGCGAATGACATTGCTTCTTGGATCGTAGTGATCGGTAAGCCTGCCGGACACCCGGGTGATCTGTACGCCGTACACCCCATGGGCCTTCAGAACCTCCTCCGCCGCCTGGGCGCCGGTCAGTCCCCTGCGACCGGCAATGCGGGAATAGCGGTTAAAGGTACTGGACACGTTGATCTGTGCCACCAGGGCAATCAGCATAGCAGGTACTAAAATAATCCAGTAATAGGTGTCAAAGTAGTAGAAAAAGGGCATAGCGGCCTCCAATCACATGATCTGTCCTCCTGTGAGGAACCAGTATAGGTTTAGCAGAAATCCCAATCCCATCACAGCAGCTATCCCAAACGTCAGTTTGGGCCGGTGTTCGGTAAGGGCAGCGGCAAACAGGAAAAAGGGCAAGGCACAGGACAGGTATCGACCGGCGCTGAGCAGCCAGGACAAGGAATAGTTTAGCACCAGGTAGACAAACCCATACAGGGTATACATGCTGCGGAATTGATTCCGAGCCCATACCAGCAGGGTAAAAAACAGCGGGAACAGCAGAATGGTCGGAATCCAGATCTGATAGCGCACCAATTCCATAGGATAGTTCAGCGCGTTTTGCAGTACATACCAGAGGGTTTCACCAATGGGACAAAATCCCTGGCTCCAATGCTGCTGCATGATGGTAAAAGCAAGAGGATCACCAGTTACTCGCCAGTTAAGAGCCAGGTAAATCAACGTGCCCCCAGCAGGCAGCAGCAGTGCCGGTAATTTGCGGATAATGACCTTCCAATCAAACCGGCCCACATGAGTCACCAGTTCTGCGCCAGCAGCGCCGATCAGCAGGATACCGTGCATGCGTGTCAAAGCAGCCAGCAGGCCCCATATGCCCGCCTGCCACCAACGGTGTCGGCGAATGGCCCACAGCCCTCCGGCGGTAGTAAGCAGAAAGAGGCTTTCCGTCATGATACCCCCAAAAAAGAAGGCGTAGGGATAGATCGACAGAAACAGCACCGTCCGCCTGGCTGCACCCTGGCCCAGTTCAAAGGCGGCCAGCCTGTATAGAAAGACGCAGCCTACCCCGTAACAGACAAAGGAGATCAGCAGCCCTGCGGCCATAGTATTGCCCGTCAGCAGAGAAATCACCCGCATCAACCAGGGATATAGGGGGAAAAACACCAAAAAAAGATTTTTTCCATCCTCTACATAGCCGGAATAGCCCAGTTCTGCTAGGTTGACATAATGCAGACCATCCCACCGCTTCCAGATCCAAAGGGCTGCATCCCCACCGGAGCCCGGATACAGGATGAGACATGCAACTATACCCACCATCAGAAAAATCAAAATCCGGAAGGAAAATGTAATGGCAAATACCTTTACACATTCTTGTCTATTCGGGCAATACTTGCTGGCTGCAGGAAATCTGCCGCTAAGCAGCGGCAACGGGACGCCCGCAGCGCCCAACCACCGCAACACCAGGGATAACCCCAATACAGCCACCATACCGGTGATTGCCAGGTTCCAGATCAGTTTCATTCTCCCTGTTCCGGCAGGGCCAGTATGGTTCCTACTACAACGGGATGGCCCCGAAGGTAGTCGGCAGCCTTCATCCGTTTACCGCCGTCTGGCTGGATCTCCTCCAGCCGCAGCACCGTGCCTTGTCCGCAGGCTACCGTCAGCCCCTCCTTCCCGGCGGCCAGGACAGTGCCAGGTACGGCGTCGGTGCTATCGGAAGAGACGACAGTTCTAAATACTTTACACCGTTTGTCTCCCAAAGTAGACACGGCAGCAGGCCATGGAATCAGGCCTCTCACCTGGTCGTGGAGCTGACGGGCGGGGCGGTTAAAGTCCATGGGGGACAGCTCCCGACCCAGCATGGGGGCCAGGGTGGCTTTTTCATGATCCTGGGGCGTCCGGGTGGCGGTACCGGCATCGATCTGCGCCACGGTTTCCACCAGGAGCTGGGCGCCCAGCTGAGCCAGACGGTCATGGAGCGTTACTACCGTCTCGTCCGGGTCGATGGGGGTGGATGCCTGGGAGATGATGTCTCCGGCATCCAGATCGTGTGCCATGTGCATGATCGTCACGCCGGTCTCTTTATCCCCGTTGAGTACCGCCCAGTTGATGGGGGCGGCTCCCCGGTAGTTGGGCAGCAGAGACGAGTGGACATTGATGCACCCCTTGGGAGGGGCGGCCAGAATGTCATCCGGCAGGATGCGGCCGTAGGCCGCCACTACGATCAGCTCAGGTGCCAGCTCCTGAATGAGGGCCAGCGCAGTACCGTCCCGCAGCTTGACAGGCTGATACACCGGGATATCGTGGGCCAGGGCACACTCCTTCACCGGTGGGGCCTGGAGCTTCATGCCTCTGTTCTTGGGCTTGTCTGGCTGAGTAAATACCCCGCAGATCTGATGTCCTGCACCAACCAAGGCCTCCAGAGAGGGCACTGCAAAGTCCGGGGTACCCATGAAGAGGATTCTCATGCCTCATCCTCCCCCGCCATCAGCTCGTCCAGTTCCTCCGTGGTATACAGCCGGCCTGCCAGCTCGGTAAACAGGTGGCCGTCCAGATGGTCGATCTCATGGCAGAAGCAGCGGGCCACGATCTCCTCCCCTTCCACCTCAAAGAAATTGCCGTTGCGGTCCTGAGCCCGCACCTTGGCCTTCATGGGACGCTTCACGACACCCCAGCGTCCGGGAACAGACAGGCAGCCTTCAAAGCCCTCCTGCTCTCCCTCCATAGCGATGATCTCCGGATTGACCAGCTCCAGCATCTGATCGTTGGCGTCTACTACGATAACAGCCCGGCGAAGAATGCCTACCTGAGGAGCGGCCAGCCCGGCCCCGTTGGCCTCCGCCAGCGTCTCCTTCAGATCATCCAGCAGGTCGTGGAGACGTCCGTCAAACTGAGTCACAGGACGACATGCTTTGTGCAAGACAGGATCGTCATCAGTGAGAATCGTGCGAAGAGCCATAATTGTATTCCTCCTAATCCAATGGGTTGACGTCGGCAGACACCGAAACGCCTTTGGTTTCTTTGTCGGTCTGAACCGCCCGAAGCAGGGCGGCTATCATAGTCCTCACAGACTTGCTATTGGAGCATGCCAAAGTAAGTCGGTAGCGGTATCGCTCATTGACTTTTGCAATGGACGCCGGAGCGGGGCCCAAAAGTCGGACTTCTATAGTTTGGTATTGCGGCAATTTGAGCCAGCCCTCCAGCGTATGTCGCAGGCGCATACAGGTGCGCAAAGCCTCCGCCTCCAGCCGTCCGGAGGCTGTGAGTACAAACAGGTCGCAGAAGGGCGGACACTGCCGCAGCTTGCGCAGCGCAATCTCCTGGCGGTAAAAAGAGTCGTAGTCCTGGCGTGCAGCGCAACGGATCACATCATTGTCCGGAGTAAAGGTCTGGATCATGGCCCTGCCCCCTTTTTCTCCGCGGCCCGCCCTGCCTACCACCTGAGTCAACAGGGAAAAGGTCCGCTCTCCGGCACGGTAGTCGTCGGCGTAAAGGGACTGGTCTGCGTTGATGACCCCCACCAGGGTCACGTTGGGAAAATCCAGGCCTTTGGCTACCATCTGGGTGCCCAGCAGCACGGGGATATTTTCCCGCTCAAACCGCGACAACAATGTTTCGTGGCTGTGGGTGGCTGAAACAGCGTCCGCATCCATCCGCAGTATTTCCCTGCCAGGCAGAGCCTCTTTCAGTTCCTCCTCTACCTTCTGAGTACCGGCACCAATAAAATGGAAGGCCCCGCCGCAGGTGGGACAGGACTCCGGCAAGAGCTGGGAGTACCCGCAGTAGTGGCACATGAGCCGTCCATTGGCCGAGTGGTAGGTCAAATGGATGGAGCAGCGCGGACAGGTAGGTACTTCCCCGCATTCCCCACAGCTGACCATCCGGCTGGCGCCTCGGCGGTTCAGCAGCAGAATGCTCTGCTCGCCCCGGGTGACCGCATCCTCCATCGCCCGCAGCAGAGGACCACTCAAGTCGGTACCGTTCCCGGCCCGTAATTCCTGTTTCATATCTATGATGTCAACCGACGGCAGCGCCTGCTGATTATACCGCTGTTTTAATACAAAAAGCCGATAGGCGCCGGTCTCTGCCTGATACATACTCTCCACCGATGGAGTGGCTGACGCAAGCAGCATCAGCGCATTGTGGTGGACACAGCGGAACTTCGCCACGTCGCGGGCGTGGTATTTGGGAACATTTTCCGACTGATAAGTGGATTCCTGCTCCTCGTCCAGAACAATAAGGCCCAAATCCTTCAACGGAGCAAATACAGCAGAGCGGGTGCCTACAACAACGCGGGCTTCTCCCGCTTTGATCCGCTTCCATTCATCATACCGCTCACCCGCCCGGAGAGAGGAGTGGAGTACGGCGACCAGCTCTCCAAAGTGAGAAGAAAACAGCCGCATCAGCTGGGGTGTCAGCGAGATCTCGGGAACCAACACCAGCGCACTTTGTCCGCGCCGTAAAGCCTCGTAGATCAATTTCAGATATACCTGGGTTTTGCCGCTGCCGGTAACGCCGTACAGCAGGGCGGCTGCCGGCTTGTTTTCAGATGCCAGCGCATTCAGCCCGTCAAAGGCGGCCTGCTGCTCTTCGTTGAGAACCGGTTCCCTCGCCCGCGTTACTCCTTCCACCGTTACACGGCGGTAAACTTCCCTCCGCTCCAGCGTAATGACACCACTTTTGGCCAAAGCCCGTAAGGTGGCGGGCGACGCCCCGGTAAAATAGCACAGTTCTTTGGTGGAAGCCGCGCCAATGGAACACAGCAGCTCCACCACCGCGTATTGCAGCGGGGCGGTTCGCCGTCTGGCGGCGGCCTGATCCAGGGCGTCCTGGGCGGGAACAGCCAGGGTTGCCACCTGCTCGGTCTTGTCACCCACGCCGCGGGAGGCACTGGTCTCCAACACAATAATTCCCTTGTCACGCAGCAGCTTTAACGCAGGATTTGGGTCTTTTACCCCGAAAGCCTCCCGCAGAGTGGCTACGTCGGCGCAGCCGTGATTGGCAAAGAGCAGCTCCACCACATGCCTTGCATGATCAGATTTTCCAGCCGCCTGATAAGCGGTCTCCCGATCCACACCCTCAGCAATCTTCCACTGATCCTGGAGTGCATAGTACAGCCCTGCAGGCAACATGGCCCGGGCAGCATCGTACACGGTACAAAACCATCTCTCCCGCATCCATAGGGCCAGTTTCAAAGCCTCCCCATCCAGCACAGGCGTTTCATCCAGAATGGTCAACACCGGTTTGAGGGCCCGCGTTCCCCCGCTGTCATGTTCCAAGGCCAGAACGATACCCTCTGTGTGGCGATTGCCGGATCCAAAGGGTACCACTACCCGCATGCCAGGGCGGAGGCAGCCGGTCAGTTCCGCTGGTACAGTATAGTCGTAAGGTTTATCAATGGCATAGGTGGCGGCTTTAAGGGCTATTTTAGCAACCATGTCCATCACCTTCCCATTTTCCCTAAGGACAGCCCGAGGCAAGCGGCAGACGCTCCCGCCTGTCGCTTGCCTCTCGTTCCTCTCATGTTAGGCCTCTTCCCGATCCATACTGACTTTGCCATCAGCCACTTCTCGAATAGCGATGGTAACCGGCTTATCCTCCAGAGAAATACCGGCATCCTCCGCCTCGGTAGCAACCTGACGGGCCCGCTGGGCCACCACATTTACCAGCAGATAACGGCTGGGCACCTGCTTGAGCAGTTGATTCATAGGGGGTTCGAGCATCATATTGTATCAGACTCCTTCTACCAGATTCATGCGGTTTTTCGTGCGGCAGCCCTCTGCAGTAAGGATAGCAATAATCTCTGCCGCCGCCTCAGACACTTTATCGTTTACAACCAGATAGTCGTAATTTGGGATCTCTCGGTACTCCTCCCGCGCTTTCTGGAGCCGGCCCTGGATCACCTCTTCACTGTCAGTAGCCCGGCGATGGAGACGGCGGGAGAGTTCCTCAAAGGAGGGCGGGATAATAAAAATACATACAGCATCAGGACACTTTGCCCGCACCTTGGCGGCCCCCTGTACCTCAATATCCAACAGAACGTCGATCCCAGCCGCCAGTTTCTCCTGGATCACCCGCAGGGAGGTACCATAATAATTATGGACATATTCGGCATATTCCAACAGTTCATCGTTGGCAATCATCCGCTCAAATTCATCCCGCGAGACAAAATTATAGTTGACGCCGTCCTCCTCGCCCACACGGGGCTGCCGTGTGGTGAAAGATACGGAAAAATAGATATCTTTGCGTTCGCTGAGCAGTTCGGCAATGACCGTACTCTTTCCAACTCCAGAAGGGCCGGAAAGCACAATCAGCGTACCGCGTTCTTTCTTTCTTCCCATCAAGGCGCCTCTTCCTCCTCCGCAGCTTCCGTCTCTTTTCCGCCCAGTCGGCCGGCCACCGTCTCCGGCTGGAGGGCTGAAAGGACGATATGGTCGCTGTCCATGATGAGTACGGCTCTGGTACGTCGACCATAGGTGGCATCAATCAGACTGCCCTTATCCCGAGCCTCCTGCACCATACGTTTGATAGGGGCGGACTCCGGACTAACAATGGCAATGAGCCGCCCCGCCGATACCATGTTGCCAAAGCCGATATTGATCAGTTTCATGGGACCGCCCCTTACTCAATATTCTGGATCTGCTCCCGAATTTTCTCAATTTCCGCCTTAATGTCCACAACATAGCCGGCGGTCTCAATATCGCTGCATTTGGAACCGATGGTATTGGCCTCGCGATTAAACTCCTGGATCAAGAAGTCCAGCTTGCGGCCAATGGCGCCGCCCTGGCTGAGCATATGTTCCAACTGGGACAGATGGCTGCGCAAACGGACGGTCTCCTCGTCAACTGCCACCTTGTCAGCATAAATGGCGGCCTCGGTCAGGATACGGCTCTCATCAATCTGAGTGTTCTGCAGGACTTCATTCATCCGGGCCACCAGCTTGGAACGGTAGTCAGCCACGATACCAGGGGCGCGAACCTCCACCTTGGACACCAGCCCTTCGATCGTAGCCGCCCGGGACCGGACGTCCTGGCACAGCTTCTCCCCTTCCCGGGTACGCATGGCGTCGAAGTCGTCCAGAGCCAGGTCCAGCACCGCACAGATGTCGGCAGACAGTGCCTCCAGATCCTCCTGCGTCTTTTCCACCAGGAACACATCCTGGAACCGGGAGAGCAGGGACACAGAAATATCGTCCCGCAGGCCATAGGTGTCTTGCAAGTCCTTCAGGGCTGCATAGTAACCGTCGGCCACCGGCTTATTGACTGAGATAGCCACATCACCGTTGGCGGAGGGCCCGATCGTGATGTATACGTCCACCTTGCCCCGGGAAATACGGCTCTGCACCCGCGTTTTTACTGCATCTTCGGCAAATACATAGATACGGGGCAGTTTGACGGTGCAGTCCAAATAGCGGTTGTTCACCGAGCGCAGCTCCACCGTAATGGGGCGACCATTGACATTCGCCTCTCCCCGGCCATAGCCGGTCATACTCTTGACCAAATGGGGTTCCCCCTGTTCCTCTATAAAATACTCCTGCGCTGGATGGGCAGAAACTTTAATCTTAAGCATTATAACAAACTAACGATTCTTCCGCAAGACCCTGTCCACCCGGGCGGCATAGAAGGCAATCAGTTTGGAAAAACCGATGTCGTAAATGACGAATCCAATGTTGCCCGCGGCAAAGACCATCCAGGTCTGGCTGAGTGCCCCAGGCAGGAAGGGCAGAAAGAGGGCCTTCAGACCGAACCACAGTACGGCAAGCGCAATGTTGCATACCAACAATTTGCCCGTCCACTCCACGACAAGGTTGGGTAGCTTTTCCAACAGGCTTTTCAACATGGGCCACAGGCCGAAAAAGATCAGGTAAAGCAAAGCCACGCTCTTACTGGGGATCAAAAGCATTCCAAGAATGCCGGTGGCAGCGTAGCAGAAAAAACCTGCCGCCAGTCCTGCGGACACGACCGCCCCTGCGGGAAAGAGTCCTGCCAGAGCAACCACCCCCAGCTTTCCGCTGGGAGCCAGAAAGGCCAGATAGAGAGAGATCAGGGACAGGCCGGTGAGCAGACCCACCAGCGCCGTTCGGGCCGCGCCGCCGCGGTATCGTCTGCGCTCTGCCATAACTTAATTTCCACAGCCGCCGCACAGGCAGTTGAGGCACATACAGGTGGTACACAGATCGCAGGCGTCCGGTCCGCCACCGTAGCCGTAAGGCCGGTATGCCTGCCCGCCCTGGCGCATCATCATCAAAGCCTGCCGGTACTCCGCATTGGACGGATCCATATTGCAGGCAATCTGGAAGTGCTGCGCCGCCTCATCCAGCCAGCCCTTGCGGTAGGCAAGAGAACCCGTAAGAAAATGCCACTCGGCATCCTGAGCGGGGGCGTTGCGGAGCAGCTGTTCAGCCCGGCTCAGATCTCCCATGTTGATGGCCTGACGGACCTGATTATACAGGCTTGACCCCTGAGAGGAGGACCCGTAGGACTGCTGATATCCTCCCTGATAGCCGCCGCTTTGATAACTCCCACCGCTGCGCATCTTAGTGATGGCATCGTAGGCCTCGTTGATCTCCTTCATCTTTTCTTCCGCCAGATCGGCGAGGGGGTTGTTCTGGTAATTGTCCGGATGATACTTCCGTGCCAATTCCCGATATGCCCGCTTGATCTCATCATCACTGGCGTCAGGTTTTACGCCCAATACGCTATAAGGATCGCTCATGTATGTTTTCTCCTGTCTGTATGATTGGCGGCCTTCCATTGGCCTGTAAAAACCAGTTCTTCCACGGCGGGTAAGCCCAAATAAAGAATATTCTCCAATGTTTCCTGCCAGTGGCCCAGTGTCAGCAATGCCATTGCGGAGCGGGCCAAGTTCAATGAATGACGCAGAGTGGTACGCATGACTTCCCGCCCTTCTTCCACTCCGCTGGGAAACCGTACCAAGATAGGATTGTAGGCGCCGGTACGCCTGTCTTCTTCCAGATCGTCCCAGGCATCCACCAGGTAAATCCAGCGTCCCACATGGTAAAGTAGTTGTTCCATGGCCCGGTTCCGGGCCGGATCTTCTGAGGGGGGAGCGGCGGCAGCCAGCAGCCGTGCAAAGGTGTCCGCCGTCCGGTCAATGGAGGGGCACTTCTCCCCCTCCAACTCCTGCAACTGAGTCAGGCATTGACGCACCTGGCCGTCAAAATCAGGGCGGGCAGCGGCAGCCTTCCGGTACCCACGGCGGAGCAGCCGGGACAGCAGCCGGGCGGGCAGCCCCCGCCAGAACCCGCTGTCGTCTACCGTATCCCGCAGCTTCCAGTAACTGAGGATGGTACCGGCATCTGCGGCCGCATCCACTCCGGTGGAGAGGACGCAGTTTTTCTTCCTGCACCACAACCGGGCGGGGCACCGCATGGAGGCAGGCTCCGGCTTGGAGCCATCCAGCAGCATAGCCAGGAAGGTGAAATCGTAGTTGAGAAACATCCGGGCCATAAAACCGTGGCGTTTGCCCAGGGCATGACACACACCGCAATAGAGAGCCTCGTAGTCCCGGTTCTGCTTCACTTTCAATTCGTCCCGCCAGGGACGCACATAACCGAACATCAGTCAGCGGGGTTGATTGCGGTAATACAGAAGGTGATGGAGCGGCTGCGGCGTACCTGCCGGTCCAGCAATACTGCCAGCAGCACACCCACCGCAAAGCCGATGCCGCCCACTGCGGCGCTGATCCCGCTGCTGAGCTGAAGGGCTGCGCACACAAAATAGCCCAGGAAAAACAAGATGAAGGGTACCAGGTAGACCACCACCGCCGCCTTGAGGATACCGCCGGTGGAGGACTCCACCCGCACCATATCGCCTGGCATGGCCCGAACCGGGTTGGCCGCCATAACGGCTACGGTGGAGCTGACCATTAACTCGCTGCACCCGCCGCCGCACTTGGAGCAGTCGTGACCGCAGGCGGACTGGCGTTTTACCGCTACTTCCGCCCGGCCATCGGGAAATACTTTGGTTACTTTTGCAGTTTGAATCATGGGATCACCTTGGTTTTCTCTTTATTCACTCACAAAACATTAAGTCAGGGACACCGAGATGGCATACTCCCCCACCACGCCTACGCTGCTGCTGCCGTCCAGATAGACCTTCACAGGAACGGTGCGGCTGCCGGTGGAGGGGTCGGTGTTGGATAGGTCGGCCACAATCCGCAGCTGAGACTCGGCGATTCGATTGACCTCCTCTTCCGGTCCCCGGATGAGGACGCTGCACGACTTGGTAATGGCCTCCGCCTCATAGCCCGCAGGTTTGTTGATGATCTCAATATTGTCCACCTTCATGGTGCGGGTGGCCAGCCCCTGGATGGTTACAGTTACCGTCACCTCGGTAATACCGCTGACGTTGGTCAATTCGGGAGAGAGTTCAATCTCTTTGGTAAAGGTACTGGTTCCGTATACATCAGACAGTTTGATATCGCCCAGAGAGATCTCCTTCAAACCTTCCACGTCGGCCTGGTCGCCGGACACCATAATCGTGTCTGTCGGTTCGATGGTCACCTTGGCATTGTCCGCCGTAGCGCCGCCGCCGTCAATGAGATTGACTGTGAGGGGCACTTCCTTGAGTACCTCAACCGGCAGAGTCACCAGTACAGTCTGAGGTTCTGCCTGAATGTTGGGGCTGGTCACTTTGTTGCCGTCCGTATCAATCAACGTCACAGCGCACTGTTCACTGTAAGTGCTGGTCAACTCCTGCTGAGCTACCGTTACCTGAGCATATTGAATTTCGTTGATCAGTTCCTCCTGACCGCTGATGGTAATGGTCTCCGGGGTGATGGAGAACTCGCCCCGCTGATAGCCCTCGGCCACGCTGCCCTCAAAGACCGCCTGCACCGGGACATCCTTTTCCGTCCAGCGGGAAACTGTAAAGTCCACGGTGGCCGGACTGGTATACCGCAAATCAATCGCATCGGTGGAAGTAATGGATCTGGGATAGCTGATGATGCGGGTGGTGACAGGAATGGACTGCTCTCCCGGCTCGGTGATGGTAGATACGTCGATATTCACCGTTACTTCCCCCTGGGAAAGGCGGTTAAATACGTCACGCCGGGCCTGAATATTAAGGTTGACCGTCTGATTTGCGCCCTGGGAGATCATCAGTCCCCGCTCCTCCAATACCTCCAGACCGCTGAACACCACCTGAACGTTGCGTACAGTCCCGGTAGTCAAGGGATTTGCCTCTTTCCCCACATAGATCCACAGGGCAAAGGCCAGCAGGATGGAGACCAGAATATAAAACCACTTGGAATCAGTGATCTTTTTCACCATTCTGCTTCTCCCCCTTTCCACCCCGGAACAGATTCATCAGTTTAAACTTGGACGGGGTCTCAGTCTGTTCCTTCTCGGGCATCAGCTCGTTGCGCAGCAACCGTTCCAGAGTCTCAGGGGCCAGATGGCGTTTCAGCATACCGCCCACTGCCACAGAGATGGAACCGGTTTCCTCCGACACAATGGCTACCACCGCGTCGGTATGCTCGCTGGCGCCGATACCCGCCCGGTGGCGCATGCCCAGTTCCCGGGACAAGTTCACATTTCCCGACATGGGGAGCATACAGCCCGCGCCCACGATCCGGCCGCCCCGGACGATAACCGCCCCATCATGGAGAGGCGCTTTATTCCAAAAAATATTCTTTAATAGCTCGGCGCTTACCGAGCAGTCCAGAGCGGTACCCGTCTTTATTGCGTCCTCCAGCATATTTTTCCGCTCAAAAACCATCAAAGCGCCGGTCTTGGATTTGGACAGGGCGGCGTAAGCCTCCACCGTCTGAGTGATAGCACCGTCCAACTCGTTGCGTTCTTCCGCATGGGTAAATACTTTTCCAATATTGGTACGACCCATCTGCTCCAGGAAGCGGCGAATTTCCGGCTGGAAAATAACCACCAACGCCACGCCGCCCCATTCCACCAGCTTGCCCAACAGGAAATTAACGGTGTTAAGTCCAAAGCTGGAAATCCACAGGGCCACGATGAACACCAGCACACCCTTGGCCACCGCTCCGGAACTGGTCCGGCGAACGAGCATGATAAGTTTATAGATGATAAACGCCATGATCAGGATATCAATAATATCGAAGATCCCGATGGGGGTTACCATCCCTTTGAACTGCTGCAGCAGATACAAAATGCCTTCCATACTCCCTCGTCTCCTGCTCCCCGGCGCCGCCGGTCATTCCCTTCTGTCCGTATCTTTTGAACTGACCTACTTTAACCAATTTATTATACTGTATTCCCCTACGATTGACAAGGGCAAGCAAGATCAATTTTCTGTGAATTCTATTCCGTTTCCGAAGGCAATCGACAGGGACCGACTTCTCCAAACCAAGAAAAACCCTCCGGCCGCAGCTTCGGAGGGCTTTTCATCTAAGTCCGTTTTTCTGACGGACGACGGGTTGCATCGCTGGATTGGGCTGCCAGTCTGGAGATCTCCCATACAAACCGGTCAATCTCAGCCTGGGTCGTAAAATCAGATACACTGGCCCGGATAGTACCGCTCTCCAGCGTTTCAGCACTCTCATGGGCCAGTGGGGCGCAATGGAGTCCGGCTCGTACAGCAATCCCCCGTCGGCTGAGCAATTCCCCAACCTCCTCACAGTCCATGCCTTCCACCTGAAAAGAAAGTACGCCGCTCTGACAGGCCGGATCTCTGGCCTGAAGGGCTCTCACCCGGGGCAGCCGGGCCAGGCCTTGGGCGGCCCGGCGGATGAGGCCCCCCTCCCGTTTGCCGATGGTCTCCGGGGTGCGGGCGGTCACATAGCGCAGCCCCGCCAGCAGTCCAGCTATCCCAGGTAGATTATGGGTTCCAGCCTCCAACCGGTCAGGCAGATAATCCGGCATGGTCTGGAGAACAGAGGCGCTGCCGGTTCCACCCTGGATCAGAGGAACGGCTTCCCCAGCGCAAAGGAGCAGGCCAGTTCCCTGGGGCCCATACAGGCCTTTATGACCAGGCATTGCAATAAAGGCGGCGCGGATGGTATCCTGCCGTACCGGCAAGCAACCAGCGGATTGGGAGGCGTCCACGATGAGGGGAACTCCCCGACGGCGGCACATGGCGGCGATCTCCTCTATGGGCAGGATAAAGCCGAATACATTGGAAACATGGGTACACACTACCGCAACCGGCCGGGCCTCCAGGCCAGCCTCAAAGGCATCCAGTTGGGCCTGGCGGTCAAAGAGGGGGGCCTTTGCAATCAGGATCTCTGCTCCGAGGGCGTGGAGAGGCCTGGTGACAGCATTATGTTCCCAGGGAGAAATAAGCACCTTGTCCCCCTGCTTCACCAGAGAACGAATGGCAATGTTGAGGCCATGGGTGGCATTAAACGTAAAGACAACCTGCTCCGGGCTTTCCACACCAAAGAGATCCGCCGCCGCCTGGCGGCAGGCAAAGGCGGTCTCCGCCGCCTTTCTGGCCGGCAGGTGTCCTCCCCTGCCGGGACTGGCCAGATTTTGAATGGCCCAGGCCGCCGCCCGGGCCACTGCGGGAGGTTTTTGCAGCGTTGTTGCGGCGCTGTCCAGATAGATCACAGCCCTACCTCCTGGTATCCGCCGTCCTCCGCCTGGAGATAGATCCGCTTGGGCGTAAGTCCCGCTCGGTTCAGAATCACCAGCGCGGTAGTGAGACTGCGTTCAGTCACCTTGACGGAATGGCTGCATCCTTCCCGGTCGATCAGTTTGGGGGATCGAAGGATCCGTGCCGTGATTCCCGCCCGCTCCAGCACTGCGGCGGTCCGCTGGGCATAGGTCAGGGAGCGGCAGACAATGAGATAATATACCATAAAAAACGCTCCTCTCGCACCAGCATATGTGCAAGAGGAGCGGAATGTGAGACGTTGTAGGGGCGACCTTTACGGTCGCCCGCACTCACAGCCTTTCCAGCAGACAGACAGCGTGGGCGGCCATGCCCTCCCCGGCCCCGGTGAAGCCCAGCCCCTCCTCGGTAGTGGCCTTTACGCTGATCTGATCCGGGTTCAGCCCCAGCCGGGCGGCCAGATTGGCCCGCATCTGTGGAATGTGGGGAGCCAGCTTGGGGCGTTGGGCCAGGATAGTGGCGTCGATGTTGCCCACCCGGTACCCGGCCTGGGCGAGGCGCTCCCCCACCCGCTCCAGCAGTACCAGGCTGTCCGCTCCGGCGTAGGCCGGGTCGTTGTCTGGGAACAGCTTGCCGATGTCCCCCAGGGCCGCAGCCCCCAGCAGGGCGTCCATAATGGCGTGGGTGAGTACGTCAGCGTCGGAATGGCCCAGCAGCCCCTTCTCCCAGGGGATGTCCACCCCGCCCAGGATCAGCTTCCGACCCTCCACCAGCCGGTGTACGTCATATCCATGTCCGATCCTCATAGATCCTCCCTCCAGGCCAG
>NZ_CALWOJ010000037.1 GCF_944383115.1 uncultured Flavonifractor sp.
AGGTCACCACCGGCCGGGAGCGCAACAAGCAGCGCCAGGAGCTGGTGCTGTGGAAGATGCTGGACCTGGGCATGATCACCCAGGAGGAGTATGATCAGGCAGTGGCGGAGGAGCTGGTGTTCACCCGCAGTGAAGATGAAAAGAAACC
The DNA here is from genome assembly GCF_944383115.1 of uncultured Flavonifractor sp. Taxonomy (GTDB): domain Bacteria; phylum Bacillota; class Clostridia; order Oscillospirales; family Oscillospiraceae; genus Flavonifractor. The sequence goes on from NZ_CALWOJ010000037.1 coordinate 149, forward strand.
CAGTACCATTTATAACTGGTACGACGAGCAAGTCATTACCGATGTGATCAACGATCTGGTGGAGGAATATGGCTACTCCAAACAGCTGGCGGAGAACATGGTGTACTCCGGCGGCCTGAAGATCTACGCCTGTGTGGATACCCGCATCCAGTCCATTGTGGAGTCGGTCTATTATGATCGGAGCAACCTGCAGCTCACCTCCGCCAAAGGTCAGGACATCCAGTCCTCCATTGTGATCATTGATACACAGGGCAATGTGGTGGGTCTAGCCGGCGCGCTGGGCAGCAAGGACGCCAATCGGGTGCTGAATATGGCCAGCGGTACGGTGCGGCAGCCCGGTTCCTCCATCAAGCCCCTGTCGGTGTATGCCCCCGCCATTGAAATGGGCATGATCACACCGGCCTCGGTGTATGCCGACGAGCCGGTGCGGATACTCAATGGCAACAACTGGCCTTTGAACAATCCTCAGACCTACCGGGGCAACATCACGGTGAATACTGCCGTGGAGGTGTCCTCTAACCCGGTAGCTGTGCGCATCCTGGAGGAGATGGGCGCTAAGACCTCCTTTGACTTCGTGGAGCAGAAGTTCCGCATTGATCTGGAAGAGTCCTATTTGAGCAATGGCGAGGTCAAAAACGACTACGGTTCCAGCCAGCTTGCCCTGGGCGGTTTGACCCACGGTGTCAGCGTCATGGACATGGCGGCCGCTTACTCGGTCTTCCCGCGGGACGGCGTGTATATCGAACCCCGCACCTATACCAAGGTGACCCAGGAGGTGGATGGGGTCGAGAAGGTGCTGCTGGATCATACCGAGACCGAGAGCGAAGTGATCCTCTCTACCAAAACCACCTATTATATGAACCAGATGCTCAAGAATGTAGTGACCAACGGTACCGGTACTGCCGCGCGCATCTCGGGTATGACGGTGGCCGGCAAGACCGGCTCCACCAGCGCCAACAATGACCGCTGGTTCGTGGGCTATACCCCCTACTATACCGCAGCGGTATGGGTGGGCTACAAGACCCCCGAGCGGATCTACGCCAGCAACAACCCTGCTGCCGTCATGTGGCAGAAGGTCATGAGCAAGGCCCATGAGGGTTTGGAGAACAAGGGCTTTACCCAGGCCAGCGGCCTGACGCCGGTCCAGATCTGTAAGGACAGCGGCCTGCGGGCCACCGAGGCCTGCCTCAGCGATCCCAGAGGAGATCGTGTGGTGCAGATGTATCTGTTCTCCGACGATGTGCCGGTGGAGAACTGCAGCAACCATGTGATGGTGGATGTCTGTACGGAATGTCCGATTTTGGATGCCAATGGAACTGCCATTGAGGGCCTGTATCACCTGGCGGGCGAGTATTGTCCCAGAGAGGCCAATGAGCAGTTGGGCATCACCGAAGGAACGGTCAAATCCATTGGCGTACTCACCACCGATACGTCAGAGAGCCAATATACCAAGGAGTTCCTGGATGCCCAGGGAAGCTGTACCGTCCACACTTCCGCACAGGTACCGCCGCCCGCAGAATATGACCCATCCACCTTCCGGTTGGAGGATCAGTCCACCTGGCCCACCCAGGAGCAGTGGCCTGGCTTTGATCCCACCAATCCCGCCACCTATCCTACGGTCCCGCCCCAGCCTACTGACAGCGGAACGTCCCAGCCTGACGAGTCCGGGGAACCGACGGTCACACCGTCTCCGTCGCCTGCCCCGGTGGAAACGCCGCCGGATGAACCCTATGTTCCGGCAGGAGAATAAAGGTGAAAAGGCGTCCCAGAGCATTGCTCTGGGACGCCTTTTGGTTTGATAATGCTTCGCTAAAACCTGAATAGAAGCTGAAATATCACAAAAAAGTAAGAAGTGGCCGCACAAGGAAAGAAGAGAGGCTGTTTTGCCGCACTTTTATGGGATTTTGGTATCCAAAAGGGCTGAAACGGTGAAAATACGCAGGAAGAATCTCTCTGCCCCACTGGACGGAGAAGGGAAAATCTGATACACTGATGCCAAATCACAGCAGGAGGGAACAATATGCTCATCCAAAGGATCGTGGTATTCTTACTGGCCGGGGTATTTGTGTCCGGCGGCGCTGCCGGCGATGCCATTCAGGACGTGCCTAAGGACGACCAAGCCTATCCTTATGTTTCCTATATGGTGGAGCATGAAATCATGTATACCACGAAGGATGGAAGGTTTCTGAGTGAGGCGCCCATTGGCCGGGGAAATTATATTCTCTCGCTGTGGCGGGCTGCTGGAAGCCCGGCGGGTGCGGCGCCTGCTTTTTCTGATATCGGACAGGAGGAAGCGTGCTATCAGGCGGTTGGCTGGGCGGCTGAACAGGGCATTGTGCAGGGTACCACTGACACAACCTTTTCGCCCAAGCAGCCTCTGGAGCGGGAGGAGGCCATGACCATCCTCTGGAACGCCCTGCCGGCTTTCGGCGTGGAGCAGCGGGAGGGGTTGTCCGGCGGACTTGCCGATTGGAGCGACGCGGATGCAGTAAGCAGCTGGGCGCTGGCCCCGTTAGGCGATCTCTATGCCTACGGCCTCATTGGTGACGGCGGCGGGGAGGCGCTGCGCCCCCATGCGGCCATGACCCGCGGCGAGACAGCGGACCTCCTTTATAAGACCCTGAAGCTGGCGGAGGAGACCGGTGGGGGTACAGCGCCCACGGTATCCACCAATCAGCCGCCCCAGGACGAGTGGGGATGGTTTGATGATGCGGTATTTGTGGGCGATTCCGTATCCCTGAAGCTGACCGGCTATGTGACCAAAATGCGGCAGAGTGACCCTGATTATCTGGGCAAGGCCCAGTTCCTCACCGCAGGCAGTCTGGGCAGCGGGAATGCCTTGTGGGAAGTGAGCGACAAGTCGGTCCATCCCCTCTATCAGGGCACCAAAATGCGCCTGGAGGACTCGGTACACGCCTACGGCGCCAAGAAGCTGTATATCCTGCTGGGTATGAACGACGTGGGTATGTACGGCGTGGACGGCTCGGTGGAAAATATGCAGACCCTGCTGGGCCTGATCAAGGAAAAGACCCCCGATCTGGAGATCTATGTCCAGTCCGCCACCCCCATCCACAAAGGCAACGAGAAGAAGGTGCTGAATAACGCCAATCTGCGGCTGTACAACGAGAAACTGAAGGAAATGTGCGACCGCAACGGTTACTATTATGTAGATATTGCCTCTGTACTCACGGACGAGGAGGGATATCTGCCCTCCGCCTATTGCAGCGATGCCTCCGGCATGGGGATGCATTTTACCGATGAGGCCTGCCGGATCTGGGTGGATTATTTGAAGCAGGATGCGGCGGCCCGTCAGAGCGGCTGACCGGGGCAGATTGAAAACAGTGCGGCAACAGCCGCGGAAAGGTGATTCTATGAAACGGAAGATACACAGCGTATTACTGCTCGTGCTGACTACGATCCTGGCCGTGTGCGCCGCAGGATGCAGCGGTGGGACGAAGGCCGCCGACGTGGATGTGACGAAAGTGATGTCCGCCCTGCTGGAGAAGGCGCCCATTGAGGGCAGCATCCAGCTGACCGAGGATGATATGCTCAACTTTTACGGCATAGAAGGCGACAAGATGGAGGCTTTTGCCGCAGATCTGGCGGCGGACGGGATTACCGCCAAAGAGATCGTACTGGTAAAGGCCAAGGACGAGGACAGCGCCAAGGACGTGGAGACCAAGCTGCAAAACCGGCTGGAGGCCAGGCGCAATGAGTTCAACAACTATCTGCCCGACCAGTATGCCATTGTGGAAAAGAGCGAGGTCAAGCGGGACGGCGTCTATGTCCGGCTGATCATCTCCCCCCAGCAGGAAGAATTGGTGGAGCTGTACAATAGTTATTTCAGCGCATGAAGACAGAAAGAGAGCCTGTTGCATTTGCAACAGGCTCTCTTTTTAATTGCTATGCTTGTTGCTGCCGTTACGCAGCCGCTCGTGGTCTTCCAGCAAGGCCTGGGTGGCCAGATCGAAGGCGGCGGCGTCTTCGTAGCGGTTGACCAGCTCGCTCTCCTGCAGATCGCTGTAGTCCTTCTCTTTCCCGTGGTAGACCAGCTTGAGCAGGATGGGGGTCAGAATGGTGGTGGCAATGACCATCAGTACCACCGGTCCAAAAAATTCATCTTTCATCAGACCGACGGCAATGCCGTTGTTGGCCACGATCAGGGCTACCTCGCCCCGGGAGATCATGCCCACACCGATGCGGAGGGAATCCTGCCCGGAGTAACGGCACAGCTTTGCGCCCAGACCGCAGCCCAGGATCTTGGATACCACGGCCCAGATGATGAGCAGGATGGAGAACAGAATGATGGTCCCGCTCATTTCGGGCAGTACCACCTTCAAGCCGATACTGGCAAAGAAGATGGGGGAGAGCAGGGTATAGGAGAGGGTGTCGAACCGGTCCTGAAGGTAGGTCACCCGGGGCGTTTTGGCAAAGATCAGCCCTGCAATATACGCGCCGGTAATGTCGGCTACGCCGAAAACTTCCTCTGCAAAAAACGCGTATAGAAGGCAGAACGCAAAAGAGATGACTACAAAGCGGCGCTTGTCACGGTCGTAGCGTTTAAACCACCACTCCACCGCGCGATGCAGCAAAATCCACACCACCACGCTGATGGCAAAGAACGCGACAATTTTTAATAACACCAGCCACACGTTGGTTCCGGTGCCCGATATGCTGGTGATGATGGTCAGGGCTACAATACCCAGCACATCGTCGATGATAGCAGCGCCCAGGATGGCGTTGCCCGAACGGGTGGACAGTTTGCCAATCTCTTTGAGGGTCTCCACGGTAATGCTGACGGAAGTGGCGGTGAGGATCACGCCAATAAAGATATTCTGCATCAGCATTTCGCTGCCCGGATTAAACAGGGCAGCCAGCGCAAAACCGCCGGCCAGAGGGACAAGAACGCCGATCAGGGCGATGATAAAAGCGGAACGCCCCGCTTTCTTCAACTCCCCCAGATCGGTCTCCAGACCAGCGTTGAACATTAAAACAATCACGCCCAGTTCAGCCAGTTGATCCATCAGAGTGGTTTCCTGTAATATGCCCAGCATGGCTGGTCCCAGCAGCAGGCCGGCCAGCAGCGCGCCCACCACCTGGGGCAGGGCAAAGCGTTTGGTGACGATGCCCAGTACTTTGGTACTCAACAGGATAACTGCGATCTCAAACAAAAAATGATAACTCGTATGGCATGCTCCTCTCTGTTGGCGTTGTGAAAATGCACTATAAATACTAGGAGGATTTGGTTAAAAAGTCAATCGTCAACCTGGATAAAATTTGAGATCAATAGACCGAAAAATCTGACAAGAAAACTCCCTGGTACGAAAGGCCTGACAGGCTGTACCAGGGAGGGATCACTGTGTATTCAGTTGGAAGGAAGAGAAGCGTTCCGCTACCCGCTGGAACTCACCCTCCAGCAAAAAGCTGATGCGGGCGGCCAGCTGAGAAGGTTCTTCCTTCATGTCGTCCGCCATCCAGCCCAGCATCATGCCGGCCAGGGCGTACATGTAAAAGTCCGTCAGGAACTCCTGATCTTTCGGCGACAGTTGGAGGCCGTCCGAGGCATCCTCCAGCAAGTGGACCACCAGGGCACGGGACAGGGTAAACAGCTGGCAGTCCAGATGCTCCCGTCCGCCGGAGCGGTAGATGTGATAGATGATGGCGTGGTTGTCCTGAATGTAGTGGAAGGCGGCCATCAGCGCCTCCTGCCAGGAGGCGCAGCCCTGTATGGCCTCCTCGGTCTCATGCTCCAGGAACCAGTGGAGCAGATCATAGATATCCTGGAAGTGGTAGTAGAAGGTCTGTCGGTTAACCTCGCAGTCTTCCACGATCTCCTTGACTGTAATATCGTCCAGGAACTTTTTTTGCAGCAGCCGGCGGAGCGAGCTAGCCAGGGACAGTTTGGTACTGGGAGCCAACGGGCAAACCTCCTTTCCGGAAGCGGATCAAAAGGACGCAGCCGGGGGGCGGCCATGATCCTGCAATTATAATCATTATACCACAATGGTATAAAGAATTGCAATCCTGCCGAAAGTATGGTATGATTTGCCCCGTTAAACGGGAATTTCAAAGGAGAGAGGTACCATGACCATTGAATACAGCCCCAGAGGGGTTTGTTCCAGGCAGATGCGCATTGATGTGGAGGACGGTGTGATTCGTTCCCTTCAGGTTCAGGGCGGATGCAACGGCAACCTCCAGGGCATCTCCCGCCTGGTGGAGGGCATGAAGGTGGAAGAGGCCATCCGCCGGCTGGAGGGGATCCGCTGCGGGTTTAAAGCCACATCCTGTCCCGACCAGCTGGCGCAGGCGCTGAAGCAGGCGGCACAGGCCTAAACAGAAAAAACTGGGGCGTGCATATGCACGCCCCAGTTTTTTGGTATACGCAGGAGAGAGTCTCAGGCAGCAGGCTCTTCGACGGTCAGGGCGCCGAAGTTGGACAGCACCTGAGCAAACTCCACCCGGGTGAGCAGGCCGGCGGGCATCAGCTGGCCAGCCTCATTGCCGGTCATGATGCCGGCATAGTAGCAGAAGGTCATGCCGTCCAGGGACTCGGCGGGAATGGCGGCATAATCGGGGGCCTTCTCCATAGAGCCGTCGCCGACGGGGGGCTCGATGCCCTTGTAAGCGGCGTAGGCGGCGATCAGATCGGCGATCTCGGCGCGGGTGATGATCTGATCCTCGCCGAAGGTAGTGCCCTCGTACAGGTCCACGGAAGCGGCCCAGTTGATGCAGTTGGAGTACCATTTGTCAGCGGTATCGGTGACGGTGGTCTCCTCCACAGCGGGAGCGCCTTCCATGTTGTACAGCACCTGATACACGGTAGCACGGCTGACCTGGCCGAAGGGAGTGAAGTTGGAGCCGTTGGTGGTGCTCATCATACCGTTGGTTACTACATAGCGGACGGCGTCGCCGTACCAGGAGGAGAAGTCGGCGTCGGCATAGAGAACGGTGATGCGGCCGTCGCCTCTGGGATTGGCGTACTGCTCGCCTACCACGCCGCCCAGCTCGTCCTTGATGTAGGTGATGAGGACCTCGTTGTCCACCATGACTTCATCCTTCAGGATGGTCACGTTGTCGGCGCCAAACATGGCATAGCCGTCGCCGCCGTCCTTGAGCATGTAGTTATGGGAAGCCAGGGTGTAGGTGGCCTCAGCGTCGATGGGGGCGTACTCGCCGGTCTCGCTGTCCAGCACCTGCACGTCCTTGACCCGGCGGTCGCCGGTCACCTTCACGAAGTTGCCGGCGTCGTCCAGCTCCACGGAGGTGGGAATGGAGGTGTCAATGGTGTACTTGATGCCGGAGACCTGCAGGAAGCCGCCGCTCTCAGACACGCCGGCCTGCATGGAGCCCAGCTCCAGGGCGTCCAGGATCTGCTGGCCGGAAACTTCCACCAGGCAGGCCAGGTTGCCGAAGGGATGGACAGCGATGATGTTGCCGTAGGTGATGTCGCCGGCGGCAATGTTGTCACGCACGCCGCCGCCGTTGACGAAGGCGATGTCGGCGTCCAGCAGGGTGCGATAGGCGTCGGCGCACAGGTCGCCCAGGTTGGTCTCGGCGGAGCGGACGGCCCGCTCACCGGTGTAGGGGTCGTTGATGGTCAGATCCACGGAGGAGGTAGCCACCACTTCCTCGGACATGGCCTTGTACTCAGCCTGAATGCCCTCGATGAAGGTCTTGGCGTCGGTATAGGCCTGGGAAGTGGTGTCCACATCGGCCAGGGCCACCAGCTCGGTGGTCATGGTGCCGTCGGGAGCGATGACCAGCTTGCCCACGGACTCGGCCTTGGTGCCGGTCTGGCTCAGCAGCACGTCCTCGCCGTCGGCGTTCTTCACGGTCTTGGAGGGCTCAGTGGTGTGGGAGTGGCCGTCCAGCACCACGTCGATGCCGGTGGTGTTGGCAATGACCTCAGTGGACATCCAGGGAGTACTCTGGGCGTCCTCACCCAGGTGGGCCAGGGCCACCACATACTCGGCGCCGGCCTCGCGGGCGGCGTCCACGGTATCCTGGACCTGGTCATAGAGGGCCTTGCCGTCCTTGTCCTGGCAGAAGCCGTAGATGTACTCGCCCTTGTCGTTCTGGAAGTAGGCGGGGGCGGACTTGGTCAGGGTCTCGGGCGTGGAGATGCCCACATAGGCCACGTCCACATCACCGTAGGTGACCATGGTGTAGGGCTCCAGCACGGCCTTGCCGTCGGCGTCCACAAAGTTGCAGCTGACATAGGTGTACTCAGCCTGGTTCTTGGCGATGTCCAGGAAGGTATCCATGCCGAAGTCGAACTCGTGGTTGCCGGGGATGGCGATGTCGTAGCCGACCTGGTTCATGATATCCACGATCCAGCTGCCCTTGGACAGAGAACCCAGGATACCGCCCTGGATGGCGTCGCCGTTGTCCACCAGGGTGACGTTGTCGGTGCCGTATTCAGTTTCCATCTCGGCCTTGTAGGCGGCGATGGCGGCGTAGGACATACCGTCGTCACTGGTGCAGTGGACGTCATTGGTGTACAGCACAACAATGCCGTCTTTGGCAGCAGTAGTTTCCTCCTCAGCGGCCATAGCCGGGATGCAGAAGCTGCTGGCCAGAGTCAGGGACAGGAACAGGGACAGGAACTTGCGAGTGTGTTTTCTCATGAAACATTCCACCTTTCCTTCCGGGCCCTCTGCGGGCTGATCGGATACCCTAATGGTAACAAAATGGAAACAAAATTACAAGAGGGTCCGGGGCAGAAAGAAGGTAAATTTTATATATTTGTCGTAAAATTGGTGAAAAGGGGCAAAAGACACAGACGGGTCAACAGGGCAGGGTGACCCAGGTTGGGGTACCGGACAGGTCGGCGAACAGAAGGCCCTGGGGCGGCAGGAAGGAAAAGAGCATGGTAGCCACGCCGAGGGCCAGCACCAGCAGCGCCAGCAGCTCCCGGTATTCCTGCCACAGAGGCTGGCGCAGAAGGTGGGGCAGCAGGAAGAAGAGGGCCATCATCAGCACATAGAGGACGATATCCACCAGGATGGAGTCGCCTTGCAGGCAAATGTGATAGACATACCCAATCCCCAGCATTCCGGCCGTGGCGGCCAGCAGCGCAAAGGCCCGCTGCCCCAGCATTCCGGGTTGCTTTCGATGAAGCAGTACTCCGGAGATCAGACAGGGCCAGTACAGCAGCTTGACGTGTTCCCAGAGACTTTCCCGCACCGGCGCCACGAGCCCGGTGGCGATACAGGGTACAAAAGTATAGAGGAAATGCAGGCAGGAGCCGGCCACCGTGGCGACGACAAAGAAAATCAGTTCCGTTTTATTCAGGCGCGGCATGAAACACACTTCCTTTCGGCTTATATTTCGTAAGATATGCAGGTATAAGAAAAAAATACCAGGCGCAAAGCGGGGTAAAAGACAGGAAAGAGCGGGAGAAAACAGTTGGCAGAAACGGGCGGATGCCTCTGATGGGCTTGTTGGAAGAAAAATCAAATCCAAAGGAGAATTTCATTGCCAGCGTTTTTGACTGCTCCCTCGTTCATATTAAAAACAGGCGCACGATGCGCCGGCTTTTTGGGAAAGGAGTGTGCAAAACGAAATGGGAAAGGAAGAATCAAAGGTCAAACCCTGGGTGGGCGCCGTACTGGCGGCGGCGCTGGTTTTTTCCTGCATGGCCTGGTATCAGCCCGCCCGGGCGGCGGATGAGGTGCGTGAGGTGATCCCGATGGGACGCACTGTGGGTATCAAGCTGTTTTCCGACGGCGTGATGGTGGTTGGATTCGGCGAAGTGACCGCCGCCGACGGCAACCACGCCCCTGCCCGTGACTGCGGCCTGAAGGAAGGGGATATCATCACCCACATCAATCAGGAAGAAGTGGACAGCATTGAAGAAGTGCAGACGCTGCTTCAGGAAGTGGGCGGCGAAGCCATGAGCATCCGGGCGGTGCGGGACGATCAACAGGTCCAGTTTACCGCCCACGCCGTCCAGTGCAGCGCCGACGGCCAGTATAAGCTGGGTGCCTGGATCAGAGACTCTATGGCAGGGATCGGTACCATGACGTTTTGTGATCCGGAAAGCGGACTGTTCGGCGCCCTGGGCCACGGGATCAACGACGTGGATACGGCGCGGCTCATGCCCCTGCAATCCGGGTCCATTCTGGGTTCTCAGGTGACCGATGTGCAAAAGGGTAAAAAAGGCACCCCCGGCGAACTCCACGGTGCCTTCCAGACCGACAAGGATCTGGGCGTTTTGTGGGCCAATACCGCAAGCGGCGTGTTCGGTCAGGTGAAGGACGATACCCTGATCCAGGGCCTGGAACCGGTACTCGTGGCCCAGCGCAGTCAGGTCAAAACCGGTCCGGCAGTCATTCGCTCCAACGTGACCGGCGATCAGGTGGAGGAATATGAAGTGGAGATCACTCGTATTTTTCCCGAAAAAGAGGGCGATACCCGTAATCTGATGCTGAAAGTCACCGATCCCCGGCTGCTGGAAACCACCGGCGGCATTGTCCAGGGTATGAGCGGCTCGCCCATCCTCCAGGACGGCCGGTTGGTGGGCGCCGTGACCCATGTGTTGGTCAACGATCCCACCCAGGGCTACGGCATCCTGGCGGAAAACATGCTCCTCAAGGCGGAAGAGACCGCGCAACTGGAAACGTAATGGATTCAGACGCCGGGAGCGGTATCCGCTCCCGGCGTCTATTTGTCGGGAAAATGAAAGAGATGTAGGGAAGCGTGCATCCCGCCGTCGGAATTTCTGCGGAAAAGTCGAACGAAGTCGAAGAGAAATAACCAGAAATTGCCAGTAAAACCCTTGCGCTTGCTGTCTGATTATGGTAAATTATAGCCAACCGGTAAACAGACTTGGCCAGGCAGCAAATGCAGAGCAGGAGGAGCCTGCTGGAAAGGGTGTCAATAGTGGAACGGAGAATCAAGGTCCTGGTGGCGGATGCAGGTGAAGAGTTTCGCCGCATACTGGTGGGACAGCTCAATACAGAGGCGGGCATTGAGGTAGTCGGCGAGACGGGCGATGGAGAAGAGACGCTGGCGCTGGCGCAGGCCGCCCGGCCGGACGTGGTGATCATGGATTTGGTGCTGACCCAGGTAGACGGCGTGGAAGTCCTCCAGGAACTGGGACGGCGGGAAGAGCGTCCCAAAGTACTGGTGCTTTCAGGGTTTGCCCGGGGCAGCGTGGCGGAACTGGCTGTAGAAGCCGGAGCCGATTACTATATGCGCAAGCCCTGTCGGTTGACCGCAGTGGCCGAACGGGTGCGCCAGTTGGCCGCCCTTCAGGAGATGGAAGAAAACGCAGACGACGAGGAACGGGCCAGAAAGCTGGAGAGCGTGGTGACCGGCATCATTCATGAGATTGGTGTGCCCGCCCATATCAAGGGCTACCAGTATCTGCGGGAGGCCATTATCATTGCGGTAGGGGACATGGATGTGATCAACGCCGTCACCAAGGTCCTTTATCCGGAGGTGGCCAAACGGTTTGGCACCACGGCCTCAAGGGTGGAGCGGGCCATCCGGCACGCCATCGAGGTGGCCTGGGACCGGGGCGATCTGGAGACGCTGCAGAAATATTTCGGCTATACCGTCTCCAACGCCAAGGGGAAGCCCACCAATTCCGAATTCATTGCGATGATTGCCGATCGACTGCAGCTGCAGCAGAAGGAGCGGTAAGGGACGAAGACGCGCCCGGCAGACGGGGAGCATCCCCGGAGGCCGGGCGTATTTTTGTGCTGTCCAAATCGAGGCAGAAGGAGTATAACATAGGCAGGGCAGGTTTATTGCCTGCCTGATCGCAAGGGGGCGTACATATGCTGGCACAACAGCTGCACTGGGCCAGGACCGAGGAGCGGGATCTGGAGGACCTGGAGGTGGAGCAGGAGGTATTGACCGGGCTGGATCTGTCCCGATTGGAGTATACCCGGGTCAGATTCCATAAATGCCGGTTTGAGCGGTGTGATTTTTCCAAAGCTGCTTTTTATGAGGCCGTGTTTGACGGCTGCGATTTTTCCAACTGTAATTTTCTGGACAGTCTATGGAATAAATGCCGGGTCACCGGCTGTAAGGGTGACGGCGGAAAATGGATCGGCAGCCGCTGGAAGGATTGTGTGGTGGAGGACAGCTCGTTCCGGTACGGCAATTTTTCCAAATCTTTGTGGAGTCGAAGCAGGCTTATCGGCTGCGATCTCCGGGAGGCGGCCATGACTGAGGCCCGGGTGACGGGCATGGAGCCCCACCGCACCAGTTTCCAGGGCGTGGATTTTTTCCGTACATCCCTGAAGGGCGTGGATTTGTCCGACTGTCAGATCCAGGGCATCACGGTATCCGAAAGTTTGCAGGAACTGCGGGGCATGCGGATCAACCCCGGTCAGGCGGTGGATCTGATTCCGCTGTTGGGGGTACAGATGCTCTGAGTGGCCTCGACGAAGGACAAGATACTGTCATGGATAACTCCCTTGCCGCATAACCCTGGGACAAGGGGGTGGGGCTATGACGGGACTGGAGCGGCTGGCCGATCTGATCTGGGGGCCGTGGCTGCTGGGGCTGTTTTTGATCACGGGGCTATATTTGTCGGTACGCACCGGCTTTTTCCAGGTGTTCCGGTGCAGACTGTGGCTCAAGACCACGTTGGGAGCGCTGGGGGGCGGGAGCCGAAGGGAGACGGGGCAGGGGCTGACGCGGCTTCAGGCCATGTCCACCGCTTTGGCCGCCACCATCGGTACCGGCTCCATTGCCGGGGTGGCCACCGCCATTTTTTATGGCGGGCCGGGGGCGGTATTCTGGATGTGGGTGTCCGCCTTCCTGGGCATGATGACAGGATGTGTGGAAAAGATCCTGGCGGTGCGCTATCGGGAAAAAGATGAGAAGGGCCGCTGGCGGGGCGGACCCATGTGTTATATGGAACAGGGGCTGGGAAACCGCACGCTGGCCACCTTGTTTTCCCTGTGCTGTGTGGGCGCGTCTCTGGGGGGCGGCAACATGGTCCAGGCAAATTCCATCTCTGCCGCGCTGGAGGCCAGCTTCGGCTGGGACCCGCTGGCGGTGGGCGTGGGAGTGGCTCTCCTCACCGGGGCGGTCATTGTGGGGGGCATCGGCCGGATCGGCAAAGTGAGCGAGACGCTGGTACCCTGTATGGCGCTCCTCTTCGTTGGAGGCGGGGTGGTTGTGCTGTTCTGCCATGCCGGTGAACTGCCCGTCGCGCTGCGGCAGATCGTTGAGGGAGCCTTTGCGCCCAAGGCGGTTCTGGGCGGTGGCGCGGGTTACAGTATGGCAGCCGCCCTGCGCTACGGTGTGGCCCGGGGCGTATTTACCAATGAGGCTGGGATGGGTTCTTCCTCCATCGCCCATGCCGCCGCGGATACCAAAGAGCCGGCGGAGCAGGGAATGTGGGGGATCTTTGAAGTGTTTGTGGCCACCATTGTGGTCTGTTCCATCACCGCCTTGGTTATCCTCACCACCGGCGTCTACGATCCGGAGACCGCCCTGGCCGCCATCCGCAGCGGGCAGGTGGAGCCTCACATGTTGGGCGCCCCCCTGTCGGCCGCCGGATTTTCCACGGTGTTCGGCCCCTTCGGCGGTATCTTTGTGTCGGTATGCCTGTTGATGTTTGCCTTTACCTCCCTGCTGGGGTGCTGCTACTATGGCGAGCGGGGACTGGAATATCTGAGCGGCACCAGCCGCTGGAAATGGATCTACCGGCTGATTTTCCTGTGGGCGCTGGTATGGGCCAGCGTGGCCGATGTAAGTGCGGTTTGGCAATTGGCGGATATCTTCAACGGCCTGATGGCCCTGCCCAATCTGTGCGCCCTGCTGCTGCTGTCCCCGCAGGCGCTGGCGCTGCTGGGGCAGTGGCAGCGGAGCCGAACATAGGAGGATGGAACGTTGCAAGGCGTTTTTCCAGAAAGTAAAACGGGCCTGCTGCAAAAGTCGATTTTGCAGCAGGCCCGCTGGCCTGTATCAGCTTCAACTACTGGTTGGATTCTGACCGAGGAACTTACGCATACGTCACGCCATTGATTTCTACGGAGGCAATGCTGTTTGTATCCACGATCCGGTTAAAGGTATAGGTGATGGTGACACCTTCCTGGTCAATCAGCGCGTAGGTATGGTTCGAAACAAAGTCGGCCTCGTTCTCCACCACATATTCAGAGCCGTCCGTATAATACAGCGTGATGCTGTCAATGGAATCACTGTCCACCCCAAGGGAAGCCAGATCCATTTGAATGCTGACGGGAGAGAGGCGAATGGCACCGCCGGCCAGTTCAACACCTGCGATACCTACGTTGCCGGGCAGTTCCAGGGAAATGTCATTTACCTTGCTTCGATCTTCGCCTGAGCCGATACCGACACAGATGTTTTCCGCAGTCGGGTCGGCAATGAAATACGTGCAGATGTATAATTTCGTTTCACTGCTCATGGCCGTATCCAGATAAGCACGGCTGGAGCCTTGCACTCTTGTAAAAACGGGGGCCTCCGCAGGCCACCACAGCACCCCATCGGGAAATACTTCATAACCACTGACCTCATTGCTGTTTTCCACCGTGTAATAGAGCATCCCTGCCCGCGTTGCGGCGTCATACAGGAGCGCCTCCACATGTAACGTGTAGTCGCCGCACACCGTGCTTTCCCCTATGGCAAAAATGTACGGTGCAATCAATTCCTGGGCCAGGGTTTCATCCACCGGCACCCGCTCCCAGGCAGGGAGGTTTGTCATCAGCCGGCCATCTTCATCATACTCCACGATGCCGCTCCCGGAGCTGACATTCTCCCCGAACAGCGCCCGTAGCATAGCCGCCGGATTCTCATAGCGGAGGAAGCCTACTGCAGCGGCGGCTGTGACGACGCCGCACAGAGCAACGACTGCTGCGACCGAGGCAGCTCTTCTGGAGAATTTTGCATGTTTCCTGGTCTTGTGTGTCATATTCATTACCTCCACAAGTACATCTTCGGAGGCATGGAGGGAAGAGAAGGTTTCCTGATAAAGTTTTTTGTCAAACATGGCTGCCTGCCTCCTGAAGATTGGATTTAAGGATTTCCCGCCCGCGTCTTAATCTGGTGCGGACGGTTGCATTGGGTATCTTTAGAAAATTGGAGATTTCCTCGCAGGAGTAATCCTCATAGTAGTGCAAAAAGATTGGAACACGATACTTTTGAGGCAGTTCCATCACCGCATAGAACAGTTCACTATGCTCCTGGGATATAAAAGAGAGTGTGGAAGCATAATCCTCGATGGGCTCAGTTCGTTTCCACGGAGATAAAAATGTTTTTTTACATTCGTTGATGGTAACACGAATCAGCCAATGCTTAATATGCTCCTCGCTGTCAAACGCTTTATCCGTGTGATAGAGCTTAATGAGAACATCCTGGGTGATGTCATCTGCTTCTGATCGGCTTTTTGTGTAATTGAACGCCAACCGAAAGACCGTATCCATATATAATTTTGCAAGCCGGGTAAATTGTTCGTGATTCAACATAGGCTGCTCTCCCTGAAAAGCTTTTCACCTATAATATCATTGAGACGCTGAAAATGTTTCAAAAGCCATCAGAAAAGGTGGTCAGGATAAAAAAACAGCCGCCCGGTCGGGCGGCTGTTTTTTTCGGAATATCGGGCCTCTATGGGGCGCGCGTTGTCTGCGTCAGTCCCTTTTGGGAAAAGACTCACGCCGCCGGGGCGGGGGAGGCTTCCCCGGTACTGTTCTCCTCCTGGGGAGCGGGGGTGACGATGGGGGAGGGAGCAGGTTGGGCGGCCCCATCCAGGGTGACGGTGGAGCCGTCCAGAATGGAGGAAGTTTCGCCCTCCATCGCCGGGGTATGCTGAATAGTCACCTTGTCGCCCACATTGAGGATGACGGCCAGAGGATTCTGGGCGGCGGAGAGGGCGTAGTAGGTGGGATCGCCCTCCAGCTGGATGAAGTAGTAGGAGTTGCCCTCCATGACCGCCGAGCGGATATCGCTGATGACGCCGGATACCTCGGTGCGGGGAGTATCCTCCGGAGTGGTGATGCCCTTATTGTTGAGCAGCTTGATATACTCCTGCTCACAGGCGGATACAGTGGAGCCGGTGGCCACCACCTGATACTGAGCCACGTTGACCATGGCGTAGCTCTTCACCAGGTTGGTGGCGTCCTTCAGAGGAATGAAATAGGTGGGCTCTCCGGCGATGTTGAGCAGCAGGGGGAAGGTGGCGGTGTATTTCAGGTCCTGCACCACGCCTTCGGCGGAGGACATGGCCGCCGCCTCGGTGGCGCCGGGGGCGGAGTAGAACTTGGTCTCCTTGGTGCGCTGGTTGGACAGCAGGAAGCCCAGGTTGGACTGGTCGGCATTGGCGGAGGTGACGCCGGTGTACATATACACGTCATCGTTGAGGGCAATATAGTTGGAGCCGCTGGTGGTGATGGTCACGTCCCGCTGACCGAAGATGGAGTTGATGAAGCCATTGACCAGGGTGCCGTGATAGTCGTACTGTTCCATGATCAGCTCGGGCGTAAATACGTTGTCTACCCAAGTGGGGATATCGGCCAGCTCATAGTAGGTGCATTCGCCGGTGATGGCGTCTACCAGCACCGCGCCCTGGATATCGTCGCCGCCGAACAGGCCGATGGTCTTGACGATGCGGGGGGCGATCCAATAGGGGCGTCCATCCTCGTCGATCTCAAACTGGGGTGTGCCGAAGATGAAGGTGGGATAGTTGAAGCGCAGGTGGCGCACAATATTGCGGTTGAGGGGTTCGGAGAAGGAGTATTTCATACCCTCCTCCAGGCGGACCACCGTGGCTTCCTGGGTGACCATGTCCACCCTTACATAGGCGGGCAGGCCGGTGCCCCGGTTGGTGAACCACTTGAACAGGTCGGCGTAGGCGATGGGGGCCACCCGGACAGGTCGGCCCTGGTAGTTGATCTGGGTGGAGTCAAAGGAATACTCGAACTGGCTGACCATGTCGCTGAGGGTACCCATCTGCCGGTCGCTGAGGTACTCGGCGGAGGACTCGTCCAGGGTGGGGATCTCGTTGAAGGAGATCTCGGCGATATCGGTGGCAAAGTTGCCGTCCTCCACCGTCAGCAGGTCCCGGTATGCCCCGGCCCGGAAGATGGGCAGGGAGATGACGGTGCCTACGATCCCCACCGCGATGAGGGCCAGCAGCAGAATACCGGCGGGCAGGCAGCGGGACTTGATGAAGCGCAGATATTCCTTCGGGCCGCTGCCCTCCCGGATCAGATCCATGCCTGAGGTGAGGATGGAACTGACCACAAAGACAATACACAATATGGCAATAAAGACGTAGAAATCCTCCGACTGGGGGTTGATGGGAGGCAGAGCTACATAAAAATAGACCAGGCCAACCACAATGGTAAGGATAATGCAAAACGCCAGTTTCCCGGACTTGCTTTTGGGCCCGTGGGGCTTCTTAGCAGGTTGATGTTCCATGGATGTTTCTCCTTTAGGCAATTTCAACATTTTTTCTAAAATGATATGTGGGACGTAAAGGTAGTATAGCCCAAACAGAAGTAAAAGGCAACCAAACAGAGGTGAAATTTTCATAAAGAAGAGCGGAAAACCTACCGGAGCGGCAGAGAAATTCAGGCAAAAGTTCGTTTAAAATTCCATTGACGGCAAACTTTACATCCGATATACTTAGACAGGATATCGTAAAAGATCGGATAAAGAAATGTAAAAAAGAGGAGAACAGACGTGGGAAAGATGAGCATCCTTCTGGGGCTGCTGGGCGGCCTGGCCTTGTTCCTCTACGGTATGCAGATGATGAGTTCCGGCCTGGAGGC
>NZ_CALWOJ010000038.1 GCF_944383115.1 uncultured Flavonifractor sp.
CCAGGACGCCCCCTGATCCAGAAGTTCTTCCGCTATTCCGGCCCGGTGGTCCTCAACGAGACCCTGTGGGGCCTGGGTAGCTCCATGCACAAGGTGGTCATGGGCCATATGGAAAACTCCACCGAAATCCTGGCCGCCCGCGCCCTGGCTGGCAACCTGGAGGATCTGTGTACCGTGGCCATCTTCGCCGTGGGCGGTACCACCGCCATCATCATAGGCCGGGAGATCGGAGCCGGACGGCGGGAACACATCTATGAGATCGGGGCTACTCTGGATACACTGGCAACGGGCTGCGGCCTGACCATCGGTGTGCTGCTCATTGTCTGTACCCACACCTTCTTCCCCACTCTGGTCTATCCCTTCTTCCACCTGTCCCCCATGGCGGGAGAGATTGCCACTATGATGCTCACCATGATCGGCGTCTGTCTCCCTCTGCGGGCCTTCAATTCGGTGAATACCGTAGGGGTACTCCGGGGCGGCGGAGACGTACGGGCCGCTTCCCTCATTGACGTGTGTCCCCTGTGGCTGGTGGCCCTTCCCCTGTCCGCCCTCTTTGGGCTGGTGCTGAAATGGGGCATCTTCTGGGTATATGTGGGCGTTATCATGGAGCAGATCACCAAATTTATTGTGGGCGTGCCCCGGTTCCGCTCCCGGGCCTGGATCAACGATGTAACCCAATATGTGAAAAAAGAGGAGGCCTCACCGTGAAAGTCACCGTTCTGATGGAAAACTCCGCCCGGGATGGGCTGATCCCCGAACACGGTCTGTCCTTTTACATTGAGTATCGGGGCGGGCGCTACCTGCTGGACGCCGGCGAGTGCGGCGCGGTGGTGTATAACGCCGCCAAGCTGGGGGTGGACCTGTCCAAGGTGGACAAGGCCGCCCTGTCCCATGGTCACTATGACCACGCCGACGGCTTCAACGCCTTCTTCGCCGTCAATCCCTCCGCCTCCGTCTACGCCCGCCCCCGGATCACCGACCCGGAGTATTTTGACGAGAAGGAGTACATCGGCATCAACCCCGGCATGTTCTGCCGCTATGAAACCCGCTTTGACCTGGCGGAGGGACCCCGGGATCTGGCCGAGGGGCTCCACCTCATTCCCGACCGTGTCAAACATGAGCAGTCCCTGGTGGCTGAGACCTCGGAAGGTCTGGTGGTCCTCAACTCCTGCTGCCACGCCGGTGTGGTGAAGATCCTCTCACAACTGGCGGAGCAGTTCCCCGGCACCCCCGTCCGGGCGGTGTTGGGCGGCTTCCATCTAATGGGCCACGACGGGCCGGAGACCTTGGGGCCTCCGCCGGAAAAAGTACGCTCCATCGCCGCCGCCCTGCGGGATGATTTAAAGGTACAGGATATCTACACCGGCCACTGTACCGGTGATCCCGCCTACGCCCTGTTAGAGGAGGAACTGGGCGACAGACTCCACCACCTCACCACCGGAGCGGTCTATGAATTTGCCGACTAAATCAAAAAGGACGCGCCTGCGGCGCGTCCTTTTTTTATAATTCCCGTTCCATTCTAATATCGGACAGTTGAAACCACTTGTCAGAATACGTGACGTATTCAAATCCCAGCTTCTCGTAGATCCGCAGGGCGTCCTTCAGCTTATGGTTGGAGGTGATCACAATAGTCTTTTGTCCCGCATCCCGGGCGGCCTGGATCACCGCCTCCATCAGAGCGGTGCCGATCCCTCGCTCCCGATACGCCTCCTTCACGCCGAACTTCAAAGCCTCGCAGACCCCTTCGCCCTGAAGCTCCAGCATCACCATGCCCACGATCTCCTGACCGCAGCGGGCCAGCAGCACCCGGCCTCCCCCGGCAATGAACCGGTGGGGATCGGCCAGCATCTCCAGATCCACCGGCTCCAAAAGGTCGTACTCCAGCAGCCAGGGCAGAGAGATATCCTCCAAATCCTGCTTATAGCGTTCCTCGTAATCAATGATCTCCACGGGCACGGTCTTGTCCATGGGGACACCCCTCCTGTTTGCAAATCTTTCTATTGCATAGAATACCATTGAACCGTCTCTACGTCAACCGCCGTCCGTTTGCAATCTATTTGCTTCTCTGCTATCTTTTTCACGTTCACATTTAATTTACAACCCTGCCTATTGACTTTTTCAGCGGACGGTGCTACATTATCTTTAGCACTCAGATAGTATGAGTGCTAAATCAGAAGTGAGGTGGCTGCTATGGATTTAACAGAACGAAAAAAGCGGATCCTGCGCGCCATCATTGAAAGTTATATCCAATCGGCGGAGCCGGTGGGGTCCAAGGCCATTGTTTCCTCTCTGGGCATGGAGATCTCCTCCGCCACCATCCGCAATGAGATGGCGGATCTGGAGGCACTGGGGCTGCTGGAAAAGCCCCACACCTCTGCCGGACGCATTCCCTCCCCCAAGGGGTATCGATTTTATGTCAACGAGCTGATGGAGGAGCATAAGCTCTCCCTTCAGGAAACCGAACGAATTAACCAGGCACTGCGTCTGAAGATGCAGGAGCTGGACCGGGTACTGGATCAGGCCGGCCGGGTGGTGTCTCAGTTGACCAACTATCCCGCCTTCGCTCTGTCCTCCGGCATGAGCCGGGTGACCATCCGCCGGTTTGACCTGCTGATGGTGGAGCACAACGCCTTTATCATCGTGGTAATGACCGACACCAATGTAGTGCGCAACCGGCTGATCCGGCTGCCCTCCGATTTGACGGAGGCTCAGCTGCAAATGCTCAACACCCTGCTCAACGCCACCTTTACCGGCCTGCCTCTGGATGAGATCACGCCGGAGCTGATGCGGGTGGCCCAGCACGCCGCCGGAGAGGCCTATGGGCTCATCTCCCTGGTGGTCTCCTTTGCCATGGAGGTGCTGGAGAGCCTGGAACAGCGCACCGTCCACACCTCGGGCATCGCCCATCTGCTGGAGCTGCCTGAGTACCGCTCTTTGGAGCGAGCCCAGCCTCTGCTGAGTTATCTCTCCGAGGACGCCGATCCCGGTCGGTTCCCCGTGCCTAAGGACGACGCCATGAAGATCCTCATCGGCCCGGAAAACGTGGCCGACGCGTTGAAGGATACCAGCGTGGTGGTTGCCAGTTACGATATTGGCGACGGAATGCGGGGTGTCATCGGCGTGGTGGGACCCACCCGTATGGATTACGCCAAAATCACCGCCCGCCTGTCCTATTTGGCCGAGGGGCTGTCCCGGCTGTTTGGACGCGGCGAGCTGCCTGGCGGCAGCGACGATCATAAATAGGAGATGAATACATCCCATGAGTAAGAAAGAGAAACAGCCCGAAGAGGTCATCCCCGAGGAGCAGACCGCTCCCGCTGCCGCCCCTGAGGCCGCGGAGGAGGCCCCCAATCCCCTGTTGGAGGAGCTGGAGGCTCTGAAACAGAATCTCACCGACCAGGAGGACAAATTCCTCCGCCTGGCCGCCGAGTACGACAACTACCGCCGCCGCAGTCAGAAGGAAAAGGAGTCGGCCTGGGCCGATTCCAAGGCGGAGACCGCCGCCGCCT
Source organism: uncultured Flavonifractor sp. (assembly GCF_944383115.1). Lineage (GTDB taxonomy): Bacteria > Bacillota > Clostridia > Oscillospirales > Oscillospiraceae > Flavonifractor. The sequence continues at coordinate 3,510 of NZ_CALWOJ010000038.1, forward strand.
TCCTGCCGGTGTACGATAACCTGGAGCGGGCCCTCAAGCAGGAGACCACCGACGAGGCCTATAAGAAGGGCGTGGAGATGACCATGACCCAGCTGAAGGAGGTTCTCGCCAAGCTGGGCATCCAGGAGATCCCCGCCCTGGGCGAGACCTTCGACCCCAACCTGCACAACGCCGTCATGCACGTGGAGGACGAGAACGCCGGAGAGAACACCATTGTAGAGGTGTTCCAGGCCGGTTTCCGCACCGAAGAAAAGGTGATCCGGTTCTCTATGGTCAAGGTGGCCAACTAATTCATGTTAAAAAACAATTTACGATATATTGGAGGAATTGATTATGTCTAAGATCATCGGTATCGACCTGGGTACGACCAACTCTTGCGTCGCCGTTATGGAAGGCGGCGAAGCCGTTGTCATCGCCAACGCGGAAGGCAACCGCACCACCCCGTCCGTGGTGGCCTTCTCCAAGGACGGCGAGCGTATGGTGGGCCAGGTAGCCAAGCGCCAGGCCATCACCAACCCCGACCGCACCATCGCTTCCATCAAGCGCGAGATGGGTTCCAACTACAAGGTCAACATTGACGGCAAGGCCTATACCCCTCAGGAAATCTCCGCCATGATCCTGCAGAAGCTGAAGGCGGATGCCGAGGCCTATCTGGGCCAGCCTGTTACTGAGGCGGTCATCACCGTTCCCGCTTACTTCACCGACGCCCAGCGCCAGGCCACCAAGGACGCCGGCAAGATCGCCGGTCTGGACGTGAAGCGTATCATCAACGAGCCCACCGCCGCGGCCCTGGCCTACGGCGTGGACAAGGAGACCGACCAGAAGATCATGGTGTACGACCTGGGCGGCGGTACCTTCGACGTGTCCGTGCTGGAGGTTGGCGACGGCGTCATTGAGGTGCTGGCTACTGCCGGTAACAACCGTCTGGGCGGCGACGACTTTGATAAGGCCGTCATGGACTGGATGGCTGCCGAGTTCAAGAAGGACACCGGCATCGACCTGACCGGCGACAAGGTGGCCATGCAGCGCCTGAAGGAGGCCGCCGAGAAGGCCAAGATCGAGCTGTCCGGCGTCACCTCCACCAACATCAACCTGCCCTATATCACGGCTGACGCCACCGGCCCCAAGCATCTGGACCTGACCCTGACCCGGGCCAAGTTCGATCAGCTGACCGCCTCCCTGGTGGAGGCCACCGCCGGCCCCGTCCGTCAGGCTATGAGCGATGCCGGCCTGGGTTCCGGCGATCTGTCCAAGGTACTGCTGGTGGGCGGCTCCAGCCGTATCCCCGCCGTGCAGGACATGGTGAAGAAGCTGACCGGCAAGGAAGGCTTCAAGGGCATCAACCCCGACGAGTGCGTGGCCATCGGCGCTGCCCTCCAGGGCGGTGTGCTGGTAGGCGACGTGAAGGGCCTGCTGCTGCTGGACGTGACTCCTCTGTCCCTGGGCATCGAGACCATGGGCGGCGTCATGACCAAGCTCATCGAGCGCAACACCACCATTCCTGCCAAGAAGAGCCAGGTGTTCACCACCGCCGCCGACAACCAGACCTCCGTTGAGGTCCATGTGCTGCAGGGCGAGCGTGAGATGGCCCAGTACAACAAGACCCTGGGCCGGTTCAACCTGGACGGCATTGCTCCCGCCCGCCGGGGCGTGCCTCAGATCGAGGTCACCTTCGACATCGACGCCAACGGCATCGTGAACGTGTCCGCCAAGGATCTGGGCACCGGCAAGGAGCAGCACATCACCATCACCTCCTCCACCAACATGTCCAAGGAGGACATCGATAAGGCCGTCAAGGAGGCCGAGCAGTTTGCCGCCGAGGACGCCAAGCGCAAGGAAGAGGTAGACGTCCGCAACCAGGCCGACCAGGTTGTCTATCAGACCGAGAAGGCCCTGGAGGACGCCAAGGACAAGATCGACGCCAAGGACAAGGCCACCGTGGAGGCCGCCATCAATAAGCTGAAGGACGCCATGAAGGGTACCGACATCGAGGCCATCAAGGCCGCCACCGAGGAGGCCACCAAGGCCTTCTACCCCATTGCTGAGAAGATGTATCAGCAGGCGGGCGCCCAGGGCGGCCAGGCCGGCCCCGATATGGGCGGCGCCAACTTCGGCGGCCAGACCGGCGGCGCCAACACCGACCCCAACGTGGTGGACGCCGACTATCAGGTCGTGGACGACGACAATAAGTAAGCGCGGAGGCCGTGAGCAAGGGAGCTAAGGCTGGACGGAGACGGAAAAACAGGCGACGGACACAGTCCGGAGCGGCATTTTCCGCGCAGTCCCGGCTTAGCGACCTGACCGCGAACGTGCCGCAGCGTGAGATCAAGTTACGGATCACAGCGGCGGGGGCAAGCCCCCGCTGCTTTCCGTGTATAAAGAGGTGAACACCAATGCCTGAACAGAAACGAGATTATTACGAAGTGCTGGGGGTCTCCAAAGGCGCCAGCGACGATGAATTGAAGAAGGCCTACCGCAAACTGGCCAAAAAATACCACCCTGACCTGAACCCCGGCGACAAGGAGGCCGAGGCCAAGTTCAAGGAGGTCAACGAGGCCTACGAAGTCCTCTCCGACAAGGAGAAACGTGCCAAGTACGACCAGTTCGGCCATGCCGGCGTGGACCCCAACTTCGGCGCGGGCAGCGGTTTCGGTGGGTTTGGCGGCTTTGATATGGGGGACATCGACCTGGGGGACATCTTCGGTTCCTTCTTCGGCGGTGGGTTCGGCGGCGGCTCCAGCCGCCGGAACAACGGCCCCATGAAGGGGGAGACCCTCCGGGCCTCAGTGACCATCTCCTTCGAGGAGGCCGCCTTCGGCTGCGAGAAGGAGATCACCCTCAGCCGCACCGAGAACTGCGATACCTGCAAGGGCAGCGGCTGCGCCCCCGGCACCACAGCGGAGGTCTGCCCCGACTGCCACGGCAGCGGTACCATCCGCATCCAGCGGGGTGGCGGAGCTTTCACCTTTGCCACCACCACCACCTGTCCCAAGTGCGGCGGCAAGGGCAAACTGATCCATCAGCCCTGTAAGGACTGCGGCGGTACCGGCAGTGTCCGCAAGCAGCGCAAGATCACCGTCAGTATTCCCGCCGGCATTGACAACGGCCAGGCCGTGTCCCTCCGGGGGCAGGGCGGCGCGGGCCGCAACGGCGGTCCCGCCGGCGATCTGCTCATCAGCGTCACCGTCCGTCCCCATCCTTTCTTCAAGCGGGACGGTACATCGGTCTTTTTGGAGCATCCGGTCACCTTCCTCCAGGCCACTCTGGGTGCTGAACTGGAGATCCCCACCATTGACGGCAAGGTGAAATGGAACCTGCCCGCCGGCACCCAGCCGGGTACCACCTTCCGCCTGCGTGGCAAGGGCATCCCCTCGGTCAACGGTCGGGGCAGAGGCGATCAGTATGTCACCGTCAATGTGCAGGTTCCCACCGACCTGACGAAGGAACAGAAGGAGGCGTTGCGTGCCTATGGCGAAGCCATGGGCGAGATTCCACCCAGTCCGGTGGACGGCGTGAAATCTTTCTTTGACAAACGCAAGAAGAAGAAATAAAATAAGAGGACGAGTATACCATACTCGTCCTCTTATTTTATCTGTGAGGTGTTCCTATGGGACCCATTCGATACATCGTCTATCTCTTCCCCATTCTGACTGCAGCCGGTCTGCTGGGCTTCTTCCTTTGGTACGCCCAGAACATGCGCCCTTCCCTGGCCCAGAAGCTGACCCCCATACCGGAAAAGCGGCCCTTTACCTTTGCCGGTCGGCGGCATCCCCTGGTGAAAAAGGACGCCATCCCCATGCTGCTGATTACCGCAGTCTACGCCGTCACCGCCTTTTTCAACCTGGGCTCCACCACCGCACCCCAGCATCCCTGGGACTTCGGCAATGAAAAGAGCGAGACCTTTCTGCTTCCGGAGGAGGATCTGCTGGTCTCCAAACTCTGGTACTTTTCCGGCCTGGGTACCGGCAAGTATCAGGTGGAGATCTCCACTGACGGAGTGACCTGGCTGTCCCTGTGGCAACGGAAAGACAATGCCGACGATCCTGACGAGATCACCGGTTACTACTGGGCCGACGGCACCGGCTATGGGGCCAGTTACGCCATGACCCAGAACTACAACCAGCTGTTCAAGTGGAACGAGATCACCTTCGACAACCCCCAGTATATCCGGTATCTCAGGATCACGGGCCAGGCCAACAAGGGTCTGCTGGAGCTGAACGAACTGGCCCTGTTTGACGAAAATGGCGACCGCATCTGGATCAGCGACAGCACCAATCCCCTCTTCGACGAGGCGGACACAGTGCCCGAAACCATCTCTTTTGCCAACTCCGCCTACTTTGACGAGATCTACCACCCCCGCACCGCCTATGAGCATCTGCGGAACATCGAACCCTATGAGATCTCCCATCCGCCTCTGGGCAAGCTCATCATGAGCGTGGGCATTGCCCTGTTCGGCATGACTCCCTTCGGCTGGCGGTTTATGGGCACCCTGTTCGGCGTGGCTATGCTCCCCCTGCTCTACCTGTTTTTGAAGAACCTCTTTGGCCGCACCTCCATCGCCACCTGCGGCACCATCCTGCTGGCGGTGGACTTCATGCACCTGACCCAGACCAGGCTGGCCACCATCGACACCTACGCCTTCTTCTTCATCCTGCTGATGTACTACTTCCTGTACCGGTACCTGACCCTGCCCGATGGCGCCTCCTTCAAGCAGTGCGCCCTGCCTCTCTTCCTGTCGGGGCTGTTCTGGGGCATCGGCGCCGCCTCCAAATGGACGGTGATTTACGGCTGTACCGGGCTGGTAGCCCTCTACTTCATTGGCCTGGCGGTCAAGCTGCGCCGCTGGCCGGAGGAAACCCGTCAGCAGCGGCTGGGTTGGACGGTAAAGATCCTGGCCTTCTCCGTGCTGGTCTTTGCCATCATTCCCGCCATCATCTATATCCTGTCCTACCTGCCCTACGCCTCCGCCTCGGGAGATCTGTCGCTGGGGAACCTCTTCAAGGAGATGTGGGAGAATCAGAAGTATATGCTCTCCTACCACCAGGGCGTCACCTCCTCCCACCCCTACTCCTCCCGCTGGTACGAGTGGCTGGTCAACGCCCGGCCCATCCTGTACTATATGGACAACTCCGTATCTGGGGTCACCACCCGATTTGCCGCCTTCCTCAACCCGGTGGTGTGCTGGGGCGGGCTGGTGGCCATGCTGGTATGCGCCGCCCAGGCCTTCCGTCCCCTGTGGGCCAAGCTGACCTTCTTCCTCCTGTCCGGTCTGGGCGGGGCCGCTTCCGCCGCCTGGGTCACCGGCGTGTTTGACCCGGAGACCGACGGCCAGACCCGGCTGCTCTGTCTGGTGCTGATCGCTTCTCTGCTGGTTCTCTACCTGCTCCTGGGCTGGTTTGTCAGCCAGACGTTCCGGCAGTCCTCCCCCATCGCCCTGTTCATCCTCATCGGCTACCTGGCCCAGCTGGTGCCCTGGTTCCTGATCGGGCGTATCACCTTTGCCTACCATTATTTCCCCTCGGTCCTGTTCCTCATTCTGGAATTGTGCTATGTGTTTTACACCTTGTCCGAAAAGGAGGCCATGCTCCGCTGGAAACCGGCCATGTACGCCGTCACCGGCGGCGCCGCGGGGCTGTACGTTCTGTTCTATCCCGCTCTGGTTGGTATTACCTACCCCAGCTGGTACGGGATTTGCGTCCTGAAGTGGTTCCCCGCCTGGCCGTTTTAAGGTCCAGGGGGATCCAATCCCCCTGGATACAAAGCCGCCGCGCCGCTAGCAGCACAGCGGCTTTGATACCCCCGGTTTCGCGCCCTGTGGCGCGGGTCGTGGTATGTTTGGGAGAACTGAATTCTCCCAAACATGAATTTTCACATTGCTGCTCTGGAGGCAACTCTATTATGTATCTCACTGACTATCACACCCACACTGAACGCTCCCCCGACAGCAGCGCACCCCTGGCCGAAATGGCGGAGGCCGCCGTGGCCGCCGGGCTGGACGAGCTGTGCGTCACCGATCACTGCGACCTGCTGGGGTTGTATGGCGAGCCGGTGGATGGCTACGACTGGCCCCCTGCCCTGGAGCAGTATGCCGCCGTCGCCCCCCGTTACGCCGGCAAGCTGACCATCCGCCTGGGGCTGGAGTTTGGAATGGGTCATTTGAATCCGGAGGCCAGCCGGGCCATCCTGAATCGCCCGGAGCTGGACTTTGTGCTGGGTTCCATCCATAATCTGTGTCCGGAAAAGGGCGGTACCGACTTCTACTATGTGGACTATCCGGACGACGCCGCCTGTTACGCCGCTCTGGACGACTATTTTACTTCTATGGCCCAGTTGGCAGTCACCGACTTCTACAACGTGCTGAGCCACATCATCTACCCGCTGCGTTACATGGCCCGCCCCATCTCCCTGGATCGGTACGGCGATCTCCTGGACACCATTTTCCGCGCTGCCGCGGAGCGTGGCAGGGGGATCGAGATCAACACCTGGCGGGGCCGCACCCTGAAGGAGTGGCTGCCCATCCTCCGACAGTTCAAGGCCCGGGGGGGCGAGATCGTCACCATCGGTTCCGACGCCCATACCCCGGACGGCGTGGGCAAGGGCTCCGCAGCAGCCTGCGCCCTGCTGAAGGACGCGGGGTTCCGCTATTTTGCCACCTACGAAAAGCGTAAGGCTGTATTCCACACATTGTAAGGAGGGTATTGGTATGATCGCATTGGGTTCCGACCACGGAGGGCTGGCCCTCAAACGCCACGTCATGGACTATCTGGACCAGCACCAGCTGGCCTACAAGGACTACGGCTGCTACACGTCCGACAGCTGTGACTATCCCGACTTCGGCCGGGCGGCGGCCCAGGCGGTGGCCTCCGGCGAATGCGACCGGGGCATCGTCATCTGCACCACCGGCATCGGTATCTCCATCGCCGCCAACAAGGTAAAGGGCATCCGCTGCGCCCTGTGCAGCGAGCCCCTGTCCGCCGAGATGACCCGGCGGCACAACGACGCCAATATGCTGGCCATGGGGGGCGGTCTCATCGGCAACAACATGGCCGACAAGATCCTGGACGCCTTCCTCAACACCGAGTTTGAGGGCGGCCGTCACCAGCGCCGGGTGGATAAGCTGGAGCCTTAACGATTTCCGCCAAAAAAGGCGCGCCGGACGGCGCGCCTTTTTGCTGCTTATTTAACCTGTTTTCCCTCCAGGAACACGGCCTGGACCTTGCCGCTCCAATCGAAGGGGTGACCCTGGGTGACTACGATATCGGCGTCCTTGCCGGGGGTCAGGGTGCCCACCCGATGGCCGATTCCGGCAATTTCAGCCGGGTTGCGGGTGATGGCCGCCAGGGCCTCCTCCTCTTCCATACCGCCCCGCACCGCCATCGCGGCGCACAGGGGCAGGTACTGGATGGGGGTCTCCGGGTGGTCGGTGCAGATGGCTACCTTCACCCCGGCTTTGGCCAGCAGGGCCGGATTTTCCAGAGTCTGGCCCACCAGCTCCGGCTTGGAGCGATCAGTGAGGCAGGGGCCGGTGATCACCGCCGCCCCCTCAGCCGCCAGCAGGTCGGAGATCTTGTAGCCCTCGGTGCCGTGGACAATGACGTACTTCAGGCCAAATTCCTTACTGAGCCGCACCGCCGTGGCGATATCGTCCGCCCGGTGGGCGTGGAAGTGGGCGGGCACCTCCCCCTTCAGCACCGGCAGCAGGGCCTCCAGCTTGGCGTCGTAGTCGGGCATATCTTCGTCCGGGTCCTCCGAGGCCTTGTCCTGCTTGTCCTGGTATTCCAGCGCCTTGGACAGCTCCTCCCGGATGATGGCCGCCGTGGCCATGCGGGTCACCGGGGTCTCCTTCCGGTCGTTGTACACCGACTTGGGGTTCTCACCCAGGGCAAACTTCATGGCCGCCGGGGTCTTCACCACCATTTCGTCCACCCAGCGCCCGTCGGTCTTGAGGGCCAAAAACTGCCCGGCGATGGGGTTGGCGGAGCCGGGGCCGGTGAGTACCGTGGTGACGCCACCCTCCCGGGCCTCCTGGAAGCAACGGTCCAGAGGATTCACCCCGTCGATGGCACGCAGCTGGGGGGTACAGGGGTCGGTGGACTCGTTGCCGTCGTCCGCCTCAAAGCCCAGAGCATCCCCAAACAGGCCCAGGTGACAGTGTGCGTCAATCAACCCGGGCAAAACATGACCGCCTGCGGCATCCAGCTCCGGCCCCTCTCTGTGGGCCAGTTCCTCCATCGCGCCTACCGCCGTGATCTTGCCGTTCTCAAAGGCCACATATCCCCGGCAGATCACTGGCCCATCCATTGTGTGGATCACTCCGTTGACGATCCTCATATTCCTCCCCGACCCCTTTCGACAAACCTTGTATTTGACAATTTAAGCAAATTATGATATCTTATTCATGCAGCTCATTTCAGGTACAAGTGCGATCCATGAAACAGTCCATTTCATTCTCTATGCACAGGTTGGGCGTCTCCTTTTGGAGACGCCCGTTTTTTACCCTTGCTCAGGGGACATACTGCTCCATGACCGTTACATCCCGCTGCAAATAAGCGCCGTCACGCCACAGGCGCAGGTGGAGTATGTCGCCTACAGACATCTCCTCCTTCATGGCCAGCAGCTCCTCCACTGTGGTAACCGGCTGACCATTCACTTCCACGATGACGTCGCCGGGGAAAACACCCTGGGCCTTGGCGTCAGAATTTTTCTGTACGCTGTCCACATAGACCCCCAGGGGCAAATCGTATTCCTCCGCCAGTTCCTCCGTCACGGTATAGCAGGTGATACCGATGGTGGGTTCGCCGCTGACATAGCCCTGGCGGATCAAATCGTCCACCACAACTTTGACGGTGGCGGTGGGGATGGCAAAGCCCAGACCTTCTACCGTATCGTCATAGGCGTACATTTTCATATTGGTGATACCGATCACCTGGCCGTATTCGTTAATGAGGGCGCCGCCCGAGTTGCCCGAGTTGAGGGCGGCGGTGGTCTGGATGAGTACCATAGAATATCCGTCCACATCCACATCCCGGTTGATGGCGGAGATAATGCCATTGGTCATGGTACCTCGCAGCTCGTGGCCCAAAGGATTACCGATGGCTGCCACCGTATCTCCCACCTGCATCTCGTCCGAGTTGCCAAAGGCAGCCGGGTACAGACCCTGGGCGTCGATCTTCAGCACCGCCAGGTCGGTAGGCAGATCCATTCCCACCAGCAGCGCCTCATAGGTGCTGTCATCCTGGAGGACAACCTCCACCGCGCTGCACCCCTCGATCACATGGGCGTTGGTAATGATGTAGCCGTCAGCGGACAGCACCACGCCGGTGCCATAGGAGTAGGAATTCCCCTCGTCCCCCCAGATGGCCACAATGGACTGGATGTTCTCCTGGTAGATGGTTTGCAGTGTGTGGGGCTCCGACTGAGGCCTGGCATTGAGGGTCATGGTGACGCCGCCCCCCAGCGGGGCCCGCTCCACGGTAGTCTCCCCAACATCCTCCTCTTCCCAATCCCAGTCGTCCTCCTGGTCCTCATCCCGGTCATAACCGCCGCTCCAGGAATTCGGATCGTCGGAATGATCCACCGCCTGCCGCGGGGTCAGGGTGCCCCCCACCCAGCGGAGGACACCCGCCGCTACCAGCAAAATCGCCAGCGTGCAGCAAAAAAGAATAATCACCTTACCCGGTCCGCGCCGGGGCGTCCTTCCCCGCTTGGCACCGGGCGCCGGTTCCGTCGGCGGATAGACCCGGTTCTGGTCGTAATAATAGCCGTGCATGGCTCCCTCCCGTCGTTACGCCAGCGTTAGGGTAAAGGCAAACTCCGTCACGCCGTCCTGGCTGGTCACTGTGATGTTTTCCTTGTGGTTATTCAAAATGGTCTTGACAATATACAGGCCAAGCCCCACGCCTTCCCGATCCACGCTGCGGGACTTGTCGCTCTTGTGGAACCGGTCAAAGATCATGGCCAGCTCGTCCGGCGGGATAGTCTGCCCGGTATTGCGCACCACCACATGGGCCTTCCCGCCTTTGGTGGTAATGGATATCCCCATGGTACTCCCTTCGCTGGAGAACTTGATGGCATTATCCAGCAGATTATAGCACACCTGGGTGATGGCGTCCGGATCGCCCCACACCATCACCGCCCCATCGGGCAGTTGGGTGTCCACGTCCAGGTGACGGCTGTTGATCTTGGTTTCCAGACTCACCAATACCCGCAGCATGATCTCAGAGACGTCAAACTGCTCCTGAGCGGTGACATTCTCCGCCGACTGAAGGCGGGACAGGTCCAGCATCCGCCGCACCAGCCGGGACAGCCGCCGGGTCTCGGAGGAGATGGTCTGAAGGGCCGCCCGCTCCCGGTCCGGCGGGATGGTGCCGTCCAGAATACCGTCGGAGAACCCGGCGATGGTGGTCATGGGGGTCTTTAGCTCGTGGGAAATGTTGGCCACAAACTCCGAGCGACGGGCCTCGCTTTTAGAAATGGAGTCAGCCATTGCGTTGAAGGCTTCCGCCAGCTCCCCTACTTCATCCCGCCGGTCCTCATAACCTTTGACCCGCACCTCATATTCTCCGTGGCCAAATTTCCGGGCCGTTTCAGCAATTTCCTTCAGCGGCCTGGTCTGCTTGAGGGAGGTTACCGAGCTGGTAAGGAAGGCGATGCACAGCACCACCACCGCGGTGAAGAAGAAAATGGTGGTAAAGGCCCGCCACAGTTCCGTCATGCTGGAGGCCTCCGCCGCCACATAGGCCACACCCACCATCGTCTGGACCACCTGGCCGCTGCCGCGATCCAGGGTCTCCATGATAACGGGCGTGCCGGCTACATACCGCTTCTCCGGGAAGAAACCTCCCAGGGTCGTCATGCCGGTATAGCCTCCCGACTGGCTCACCGCCTCCACCACAGTACGGGGCAGGTAGTGGCCGCCCAGCACGCTGTAGCCCTGGACGGTCGCGCCGTCGGTGGATACCACCATCTCGCCGTCCGCCTCCGTAATCAGCACCACCGCATCGGAGATCTGGGCAATGGTGGCGATCATGGCGATGTAGACGTTATCCTCCACGCTCAGCCCCAGGGAGCGGGACTTGGAGGTGAAATTGGCCACATAGTCGGCGTTACGCTCCATCGAATCCCTGGTCTGACGGATGGTATACTGATAAGACAAGGTGAAGAAGGCCGTACCCAGCAGCGCGAAGGAGATGAGAATCATCCCCGCAGTCAGGGCAAATTGTCGCTTGTACAGGCTCCTCATGACCCGGTCACAACCTCAAATTTGTATCCCACGCCCCATACGGTCTTGAGGCTCCACTGGTCGCTGACTCCTTCCAGCTTCTCCCGCAGGCGCTTGATGTGTACGTCCACCGTCCGGGAATCGCCGAAATAGTCGAATCCCCATACCTCGTCCAGCAGCTGATTGCGGGTGAATACCCGGTTGGGGGAGGCGGCCAGATGGTACAGCAGCTCCAGCTCCTTGGGGGGCGTATCCACCCGCTTGCCGTCCACCAGCAGTTCGTAGGAGTCCAGGTTGATGACCAGCTTGTCGAAAGACAGCTTCTTCTCCCCGCTGCCGTTCTCGTCCCCGCCGAACCGGCGCAGCACGGCGTGGATGCGGGCCAGCACTTCCTTCATCTCAAAGGGCTTGACGATGTAGTCGTCGGCGCCTCCCTCCAGGCCTGCCACCTTGTCCTGGGTCTCCCCCTTGGCGGTGAGCATGATCACGGGGGTCTTGTCGTTTTCCCGGATCTTTTTCAGCACCGACCAGCCGTCCATGACGGGCAGCATGATATCCAGCAGCACCAGGTCGGGCCGGAAGGAGCGGAACAGTTCCACCCCCTTGCCGCCGTCGCCTGCCACCACCGTCTCAAATCCCTCTTTCTCCAAATAGAGGTGGAGCAGCTCGGCAATGTTGGAGTCGTCTTCCACAATGAGGACTTTCTTGGCCATAGTACACCGTCCTTTTCAGACTAATCAAATGGTATTCTTTCGGTATGTCCGGATATGCTCGGGATCTTTCATCTTCGTTATTATACGCCCTGCCAGTTCTCGGGGGGTGAACAATTTGTAAATCGCCGCTTTAATTCATCCCCACATAGGATCGGTCCAGCTGAAGCACCACATAACAGCCCGGCACTACCTGACGCACCGCATCGGTAATGCGGGTTTTGATCTCACCATCGCTCAGTTTGCAGCGGTGGGGAACCACAACATCAAAGATCAGATTGGAGTGGAGGGGGCCTCTGGTCACCCGGAAATCGTGGATGCTCATGTCCGGATCAATGTTCCGAACCAGTTCCCGCACCTGATCCCGCAGGCGGGCCACCTCGCTGTCACCGGTGGCGATGGGGTCCATGTGTATGGTGGTCTCAATGCCGAAGGTCTCCTGGATCTCCCGCTCGATGTGGTCAATGGCATCATGGGCGGCCATAATGTCGGCCCCCTCCTGCACCTCGGCATGGAAGGAACACATCCGCCGCCCGGGGCCGTAGTCGTGGATCACCAGGTCGTGCATACCCACCACCTCCTCATGGGAGAGGACCAGCTGCTGGATAGCCTGCACCAGCTCCGGTTCGGGGGCGGTACCCAGCAGGGGGTTGAGGGTGTCTCTGGCTGCCTCCCAGCCGGCCCGCAGGATGAAGACGGCTACCACCACACCGATCCAGCCGTCAATGCTCACGCGGGCAAAATGGCCGATCAGAGTGCCCGCCAGTACGGCGGAGGTAGCCACCACATCGGACAGGGAATCGGTGGCGGTAGCCTGCATGGCCGCCGAGCCGATGCGCTTGCCCAACCGCCGGTTGAAAAAGCACATCCACAGCTTCACCAGGATGGAGCAGCTCAGGATGATCACCGTCACCACCGAGAAGGCCACTTCCTCCGGATGCAGGATCTTTTCAATGGAGCTTTTGCCCAGTTCCACGCCCACCATTAAAATGAGCAGGGACACCAGCAGCCCCGCCAGATATTCGATCCGCCCGTGGCCGAAGGGGTGGCCGTCGTCGGCCTTCTGCCCCGCCAACTTGAAGCCCACCAGGGTAACCACCGAGGACCCCGCGTCGGACAGGTTGTTGAAGGCATCTGCGGTAACAGCAATGGACCCGGTAAGCACACCGGCAAAAAACTTGCCCAAGGAGAGCATCAGGTTGAGAAAAATGCCCACCCCGCCGGAAAGCACGCCGTATCGCTCCCGCACCGCCGGGTCCTGTACATTTTCATGATCGCGAATCAAATGCCGGACCAGAAAGTCCGTCATAACCGGTCCCCCCAAATTAAAAACAGGATTCTAATTATTATCCCACGGAAGGCCGTCAACGTCAAGCGATCTGGCGTCTTCCATCTCCATTATATATAAAAGGAGCGCCGCCCGACGGGCGGCGCTCCTTATTACTCCAGTTCCACGGGTAGGAATACTTGATAGGGCAACACGGCGGACAGTTCCACCATAAGGTCGGAAAAGCCGCCGGCCCGATCCCAGTCCTTCTTGGGGCTGCGCAGGATCTGCCCGTCTTTGGGTGGCCGGATGGGCAGGGATACGATGGCACGGGATCCCCGCTCCTCCTGCTGTTCAAATACGATGGCGCCGCCGTGGAGTGCGGCGATCTTTCGGGCCACCCGCAGGCCCAGTCCCAGCCCTTCCGGCCGGTAAAGGGGGTCCTTCTCCTGCTTCGGGTCAGGTGGCAATAAGCCCGGCCCGTCATCCCAGACCGTAAGAATGGCCCGTTCCTCCCGCACCACCAGGCGCAGCCCTGTCCGGCCGCCTGGTCCCGCCGCCCGAAAGGCGTTGGAGATCAGCCCCAGCAGCATCCGCCGCAGCTGGGACGCATCCCCGGTGGTGATCAGGCTTCCCCGTTCCTCTTCATAGACAAAGCCGAGTCCGGCCTGCTCCGCCAGAGAGGTCACCTGCCCCCCCAGCGTCCGGCAAAGTCCCGCCAGATCCAGGCTGGTCTGCTCCGCCCCCAACTCCTCCTCCGGCAGTTGGAGATACTCCAGATTGCTCAGCATTCGCATCATGCGATACATGCTCTGATGCAAAATAGCCAGATAAGGCTCATATTGAGCGCCCGCCTTTTCCTGTACCACCGGCGTCAGCAGCTGCACCGCCGCCGCCAGATTGTTCATCTGCTCCCGGAACTGCTCCACCAGCAGCAGCCCCAGGTCTTCCGAAACAGGCTC
>NZ_CALWOJ010000039.1 GCF_944383115.1 uncultured Flavonifractor sp.
TCCACCGCCGAGGCCTATTCCGATGGCTGGCTGGGCAAGACCAAGGTAGGGGAGCAGATGCTCAGCGTCTTTGACGCTGACTGCGTTACCCTCAACGGCTACATGGGGGCTGATAGCGTCAATCCCTTCCTCAAGACCTGCAAGGAGCTGGACAAGTGCGCCTTTATCCTGGCCAAGACCTCCAATCCCGGCTCCGGTGAGCTGCAAAATGTGGCCGCCGGCGACGGCGACACGGTGTACGGCCTGATGGCCGACCTCATCGAGAAGTGGGGCGCGGGTACCGAGGGCAAGTACGGCTATACCATGGCAGGCGCCGTGGCGGGCGCCACCCATCCTGACGAACTCAAGCAGATCCGGGCCAGGATGCCTCACACCTTCCTGCTGGTGCCCGGCTACGGAGCCCAGGGCGGCACCGCAGAGGACGTGCAGTATGCCTTCCAAAAGGATGGCCGCGGCGCCATCGTCAACTCCTCCCGGGGCATCATCTGTGCCTGGCAAAAGACCGGCAAGGACGGCATGGACTACCAGGAGGCCGCCCGCAATGCCGCTATTGCCATGCGGGACGATATCTGCCGGTTTACCACCATCGCGTAATTGGAGCGGCCTATGACAGAACAAGAGAGAGAGAAACAGGGTGTCCGTGAGGACGAGGTCAGCAAGTGGAAGATCGGCCAGCACCGGGAATGGAACTGGCAGCAGATTTTGCAGGAGCAGATCGCGGCCGGGTTGGTGGCAGCCGAACCTTTCCGTTGCCCCACTTGCGGGGAGACTCGCCGCAACCGGATCTGTCCGGTGTGCGGCAGCGTCATGGACCTCAAGACCATGACCGAGACCGTCCACGGGGACGAGTCTGCCAAATAAGTTGGAAATGAGGGATACCATGCCCATTGAACAGATCTGTACCATCGCGGAAGCGGTCAAACTGAACGCCTATGCCTATTCCTTCACCCTGGAGGTGGGGGATATGGTGACCCGCCACGGGCTGATGGCCGGTCAGTTCCTTCATATTGCCTGCGGGGAGGGTCTGCTCCTCCGCCGGCCCATCTCGGTTTGCATGGTTCAGCAGGAAGAGCCCCACGATACCGCCCGCATTGTCTTTGAGGTGCGGGGCGAGGGTACTCAGTGGCTGGCTGAACGCCAGGTGGGGGACAAGGTGAATGTGCTGGGTCCCCTGGGCAACGGCTTCGCCGTTGCCCCCAATGACCGGCTGCTGCTGGTGGGCGGCGGCATAGGCGTGCCCCCGCTGTTGGGCCAGGCTGCCTTTACTGCCAAAAACGCTACCGCCGTATTGGGCTTCCGCTCCGCCGACCGGGCCATGCTGGAGGAGGATTACCAGGATTACTGCGAGGCGGTTTACCTCTGCAGCGACGACGGTTCCCTGGGCCGCCACGGCTTTGTGGACGCCCAGTTGAAGGATATCCTTGAACAGGACAAAAACTTTACAGCTGTTCTGGCCTGCGGCCCCAAGCCCATGCTGAAGAACGTGGCCAAGGTGGCGGCCCGGTACGGTGTACCCTGCCAGGTCTCCCTGGAGGAGCGGATGGCCTGCGGCGTGGGGGCCTGCCTGGGGTGTGCTGTCCAGATGGCCGACGGCACCATGAAGCATGTCTGCAAGGATGGCCCGGTATTTGACGCCAAGGAGGTGGACTGGAATGTCTAAGGTGGATCTGTCTGTCGATCTGGTGGGCGTCAAACTGAAAAACCCGGTGGTTGTAGCCTCAGGTACCTTTGGTTTCGGCCGGGAGTACGGCCAGTTCTATAACCTGAATGAACTGGGCGGCATTTGCTGTAAGGGCCTTACACTTCACAGAAGAGAGGGCAATCCGCCCCCCCGTATCGCCGAGACCCCTATGGGCATCCTCAACTCTGTGGGCCTGCAAAACCCCGGCGTGGACGCTTTTATCCAGCATGAGCTGCCCGAGCTGAAGAAGCACGATCTGGCCATCATCGCCAATATCTCGGGCAATACCCCCGAGGAGTACGGTATTATGTGCGAGAAGCTGTCGGCGGCGGGGGTGGACATGATCGAGGTCAACATCTCCTGTCCCAACGTGAAGGCGGGGGGACTGGCCTACGGAACCAAACCGGAGCTGGCTGCCGAGGTCACCAAGATGGCCAAGAGTCACTCCACCGTTCCCGTGATGGTGAAGCTGTCCCCCAACGTAACCGACATTACTGAGATCGCCCGTGCGGTGGCCGATGCCGGAGCCGACGCCCTGTCCCTCATCAACACCCTGCGGGGAATGCGGATCGACATCAACACCCGCCGGCCCATTCTGAAGATGAACACCGGCGGCCTGTCCGGCCCCGCCGTGCTGCCGGTGGCGGTGCGGATGGTGTGGGAGGTGGCCTGTGCCGTGGACCTGCCCATCCTGGGCATGGGCGGCGTGGCCAAGGGAGAGGACGCGGCCCAGCTGATGCTGGCGGGCGCCTCCGCCGTGGCGGTGGGCACCGCCTGCTTCGCTGATCCCTATGCTCCCATCAAGGTGCGGGATGGCTTGTCAGCAATTGCTGCTGCCCAGGGCCTTGACAAGGTTTCTGGCTTGACAGGAAGCGTGCTGCCCTGGTAATGATTCTTTTATCCTGAGCCAAAGAGGGTGGGTACTGTGACAAAGGTATATATTATTCGCCACGCGGAGGCGGAGGGCAACCTGTATCGCCGGGTCCACGGTTGGTACAACAGCCTGATTACCGACAACGGCTATCGGCAGATTGCCGCGCTGCGGGGACGGTTTGCAGACGTACACATTGATGCGGTATACTCCAGCGATCTGTTCCGTACTATGACCACCGCCAAGGCTATCTATCCCAGCCACGGTTTGGAACTGCACACCACCCCCGCTCTGCGGGAGGTAGGCGTAGGGATTTGGGAAGACAGACCCTGGGGGGAGCTTGAGCGGCACGACGCCATGCAGCTGATCCGCTTTAACCATGCCGCGCCTGATTTCCAGGTGGAGGGGAGCGAGACCTTTGCCCAGGTTCAGACCCGGATGAAGGGTGCGGTGCTGGACATTGCCGCCAAGCATCCCGGTCAGACGGTGGCCCTGTTCTCCCACGGCTCAGCCATCCGCTGTCTCCAGGGTGCTATTCGGGGCCTGGGTCCCGGCGAGTTGGACAGCCTGAGCCACAGCGACAATACCGGCGTCACCTGCCTGGAGGTGGAGGGCGACCGAATCAACATAATCTATGAAAACGATAATTCCCATCTGCCTGAGGAGATTTCTACCCTGGCCAGCCAGAAGTGGTGGAAAGCCAGGGAGGGCAGTCTAGCTGATGCCAATATGTGGTTCCGCCCATTGAATCTGGAACGGGAAGAGGAGCGATATTTGGAGGCACGCCACGATGCCTGGGTGGACATCCATGGCAGTGGGGTTCCCTTTGATGGGGCGGGTTTCTGTCGGGATGCCGCAGCGTGCTGGAAACAGGACAAGGAGAAAGCCTTAACAGTAGCGATGCTGCGGGATCAGGTGGCCGGCGTGCTTCAGTTGGATCTGAATCGCTTTGCCGACCAGGGTGTGGGATACATTCCCTTTGTGTACATGACACCCCAGCACCGGAAAAAGGGACTGGGAGTCCAGCTGATCGGCCAGGCGGTGTCGGTGTTCCGTCCCCTGGGCCGTACCCGCCTGCGGCTGCGCTGTGCGCCTGAGAACGCGGTGGCCCAGCGATTCTACAAAAAGTATGGCTTTGAAAAGGTGGGGGAGGAGCAGGGCAGCGTGAAGCTGGATATTCTGGAAAAATACATTGGCTATGAGTCCAAGGACTGACTGAGGAACGATATGAATGGATTTTTACCCGTCTCTAAGGCGGATATGAAAAAGCGTGGTTGGGACGGGTACGACTTTCTAGTCATCACCGGCGACGCCTATGTGGATCACCCTACCTTCGGCTGCGCCATCATCTCCCGTGTGCTGGAGGCGGAGGGATACCGGGTGGCCATCCTCGCCCAGCCGGACTGGCGCAAGCTAGGATCCTTTACAGCTATGGGCCGGCCCAGGCTGGGGGTGATGCTGTCCGCCGGCAACCTGGACTCCATGGTGGCCCATTACACCGCCGCCCGGAAACGCCGGCATGACGACGCCTATTCCCCGGGCAATCAGGCGGGGCTGCGGCCCGACCGTGCTTCCATTGTATACGCCAATAAAGTGCGGGAGGCCTTTGGGGATATTCCCATTATCATCGGTGGGTTGGAGGCCTCTCTCCGCCGTTTTGCCCACTATGACTATTGGGAGGACAAGGTACGCCGGTCAGTACTCTTTGACAGCCAGGCCGACTTGCTGGTGTACGGCATGGGGGAGACTGCCACCCGGGAGATCGCTGCCCGTTTGGCCTCCGGTACCCCGGTAGGAGAGATCACTGATGTAAAGGGAACTGCCTTTATTGCAAAAGATCCCTCCGCCTGCGCCTATCCCAAGGTGGAGTGTCCCTCTTATGAGCAGGTGGCTGCCGACAAACGGCAGTATGCCGTGGCCAACCAGATCCAGTATGAGGAGCATGATCCGGTGCGTGGGAAGGCTATTCTCCAGCGGCATGGGGAGCGGCTGCTCATCGTCAATCCTCCCGCCATGCCTCTCACTACGGAGGAACTGGACTTTGTGGCCGAGTTGCCCTATGTCCGGGAACCCCACCCCATGTACGACGAGAGGGGGGGCGTACCCGCCATTGAGGAGGTACGCTTCTCTGTAGCCCACAACCGGGGGTGCTTCGGGGCCTGCAACTTCTGCTCTCTGGCCTTCCATCAGGGGCGGATCATTACCTCCCGCAGCCACGAGAGCGTGCTGAGAGAGGTGGAGGGGTTGACCCATCATCCCGGCTTCAAGGGCTATATCCACGACGTGGGCGGGCCTACCGCCAACTTCCGGCGGCCCGCCTGCAAAAAGCAGATGAAGGCGGGGCTGTGCCGGGGTAAAGCCTGCCTGGCCCCTGAGGCCTGTCCCAATCTGGACGCCGACCACACCGACTACCTGATGCTTCTGCGGAAGATCCGGGCGGTGCCGGGAGTAAAGAAGGTGTTCATCCGCTCTGGCATCCGGTTTGACTATATGCTCAAGGACAAGAGCGGGGAATTCTTTGCGGAGTTGGTAAAGTACCATGTGTCCGGTCAGCTGAAGGTGGCTCCCGAACACTGCGTCAACTCGGTGCTGGACTATATGGGCAAGCCCCATATCGAGGTGTACGAGAAATTCAAACGGAAGTACGAGTCCCTGAACCAGAAGTACGGCAAGGAGCAGTATCTGGTGCCTTATCTCATGTCCTCCCACCCTGGCTGTACGCTGAACGACGCGGTGGAGCTGGCCCAATGGCTCAACCGCACCGGGCGGCAGCCTGAGCAGGTTCAGGACTTCTATCCCACCCCAGGCACCCTGTCCACCTGCATGTACTATACCGGCATTGATCCCCGGACCATGCAGCCGGTGTATGTGCCCCGTGACCCCCATGAGAAGGCCATGCAGCGGGCCCTGATGCAGTGGAAACGGCCGGAGAAACGGGCGTTGGTGCGGGAGGCCCTCCACCGGGTCCACCGGGAGGACCTGATCGGCTTCGGCAAGGACTGCCTGCTGCGGCCGGAGAGATACGGCAAGCCTCAGGAGAACAAGCAGACCTCCAACCGGGGCAGAACCGGCAAGGGGAGTAAACCGGCGGCCCAGAAAGGCGCCAAGCCTCAGGCCAAGCCCGCCCGCAAGGCCGGTTGGGCGGTGGCCAAGCCCAAAAAGAATGCCCGGCCCCGCAAGGGGAGAGGATGACTAACACCCGGCAGAGTATCGGACTCTGCCGGGTGTTTTTTATTAAAGTCATAATACTATGCGGGAAAGGCATTGAAGCTTTCATGTGGAATTGGTATACTACACTCAAATACCCCATTTGGGGAGAGAAGAGAGGTTGTATGTCTGTGAAAAAACGCGTATTATCCCTGATGGCCGCGTTGGTGTTGATGCTGGGCCTGATCCCGGCCGCCTCCGCCGCCCAGCCTAATTTGGTCGTCACCATGCGGTACAACAGCCCCTGGTGCGTCATTGGCGACACCGTGACTCAGATCGACGAGACCAGCAGCGCGGTGGTGCTGATGGCCGAGAGCGGCCGCACCATGCTGCCCATCCGGCGCATGATCGAGGCCTTCGGTGGCACCGTGGAATGGGTGCAGGAGACCAACGGCGTGCGCTGTTCCCTTAATGGCACCTCGGTGGAGCTGGAGCTGGACTCCACCACTGCTCTGGTCAACGGGGAGCCGGTGACCATGGATGTCCCCATGCGGGCCAAAAACAACCGCACCTTCGTACCGATCCGCTTCGTCAGTGAAAATCTGGGCCTGACCGTGGAGTGGGAGGGTACCAACCAGATTGTTGTAGTGGCCAATGGCGAGCTGGACAAGAACAATCTGACCAGTCTGCCCCAGGTTCAGAAACTGGTGGAAAAGACTACCCCCAAAGAGGAGCCGGTGACACTCACCTCCAAGAGCTATACCCTGGCCTCTGGCACCGTCAGCGCCAACGTGATCTCCGTCAACATGAAGGACCCCCGTGTGAGCGTCAAATCGGTGCTGACCAACGGCAAGCTGAACGCTCCCCAGAGTTTTCAGAGTATTACCGCCAGCTCCGGGGCGGTGGCGGTCATCAACGGCAACTTCTTTGAGAGCCAAAAGACCATCCAGGACCCCATCGGCCACCTGATGGTAAACGGCCAGTTTATGTACGCCAGCTCCGGACTGTCCTCTCTGGGCATCACCGACTCCAACGAGATGCGCTATGGCCGGCCCCCGGTCTTTGTGCGGATCGAAACAGTGGATGGCGGCGCCTACCGCTGGTGGGATGCCTACGAGGTCAACATGCTCAAGCAGTTCAGCGGCCAGGCGGTACTCTACACCCCCGCCCGGGGCACCTCCTTCCAGGTTACCTATCCCGGGTCCGCCCTGACCGTGGTCAACAACGTGACTACTAGCTTCCAGATGGTATCCGCCGGCCAGACGGTGTCCATCCCTGCCAACGGCTATGTACTCTACTCCAGCGACACCGTGACCAACTACGACTTTTTCAACCAGTTTGAGGCGGGACGCACCGTGGCCCTGCGCCCCTATCTGCATAAGGACGACGAGGAAGGCTTTGATCTGACCGGCGTGCAGACCATTGTGTCCGGTTCCCCCCGGCTGGTGAAGGACGGTGTCAAATATACCGGCCTGGATGACGGCTTCAAAGAGGCCCGTTTTACCACCGCTGTTACCCCCCGCACCGCCGTGGGCACCACCGAGGACGGCAAGCTGCTGCTGGTCAATGTGAAGGCCGCCACCATCGAGCAGATGCGGGATCTCATGCTGGCCCTGGGCTGTGTGGATGCCATCAATCTGGACGGCGGCGCCTCCGCCGCTATGTACTACAACGGCCAGACCCTGGCCGCCCCCGGACGTAACCTGACCTCTACACTTCAGGTCTTTGTGTCCGAGTCCTAATACCGCATCTCCAATCACCCGACCCGCCACGATGGCGGGCCGGGTGATTTTTCTGCTTGACAAAACAGATCAGATGAATTACCATAAACACATCAAAAATATTTGATGTGAGGTGAGGTATGTGGACGGGATGCACCGACGCAACGCCCGGATCTTTAAAGCTCTGAGCGATCCCAAACGGCTGGCCATTTTGGAACTGCTGCGAAGCGGAGAGAAGTGCGCCTGTGTGCTGATGGATCAGTTGGATCTTGGACAGTCGGCGGTATCCTATCACATGAAGATCCTGTGCCAGTCCGGCCTGGTGGACAGCAGGCAGGAAGGGAAGTGGACCCATTATCGGCTCAGTCCTACGGGATGTTCTTCCGCGCTCTGCCTGCTGGAGCAGCTGATCACGCCGGCGCAGTAGCAGGCCGCTTTTTCATACACAATACATCAAAAAATTTTGATGTGAATGAGGGGAATTTTTATGGACGTACTTTCTGCCGTGTGGCAGTTTTTTCAGGAGCAGGTGCTTGGCATGAGCTGGCTGAACCAGCTGGTGGGACAGGGGCTCCAGGCGTTGGGGCTGGACCTGGCCTCCCGCTGGGGCGGCAGCCTGCACTTCTTTCTCTATGATGTCATCAAAATCACGATCTTACTCTGCACATTGATTTTTTTGATTTCATATGTGCAAAGCTACTTTCCGCCGGAGCGCAGCCGCCGCATTCTGGGCCGTTTTCACGGAATCTGGGCCAATATGCTGTCCGCGTTGTTGGGGACGGTGACGCCCTTTTGCTCCTGTTCCTCCATTCCACTATTTATGGGCTTTACCAGTGCGGGATTGCCCATTGGTGTGACCTTTTCGTTTTTGATCTCGTCCCCAATGGTTGATCTGGGCAGCCTGGTGCTGCTGATGAGTGTCTTTGGTGCGAAAGTGGCGGCAATTTATGTAGTCGTGGGCCTGGTCATAGCAGTAGTGGGGGGGACTCTGCTGGAAAAGCTGGGCATGGAACGATATGTGGAGGACTTTGTGCGTCATGCCGCCGTGCTGGATACCGGGGATCACGCCCCCACCTGCCGGGAAAGACTGGGCTATGCCAAAGGGCAGATGGTTGCCACCTTCCGCAAGGTCTTTCCCTATGTTCTGATAGGAGTCGGCATTGGCGCGCTGATCCACAATTGGCTGCCGGAAAGTTGGATCGAGGGAATTTTGGGCGACGGCAATCCTTTGGGCGTGGTGCTTGCCACACTGGTAGGGGTTCCGATGTATGCTGATATCTTCGGCACCATCCCCATTGCAGAGGCTCTGCTTTCCAAGGGCGCCCAGCTGGGTACCATCCTGTCATTCATGATGGCGGTTACCACGCTGAGTCTGCCCTCCCTCATTATGCTGCGCAAGGCGGTGAAGCCGAAATTGCTGGCGGCCTTCATTGCCGTTTGTACGGTGGGGATCATAATGGTGGGGTATCTGTTCAATGCCATTGCATTTATGATTTTATAAGGAGGAAATCAATATGGGACTGTTTGGCAAGAAAAAAGGAACGGAAGAGCATTCTGATGCGCCGGTGAAGATACTGGGCTCCGGGTGCGCCAAATGTAATGCCCTGGAGGAGACCACCCGGCAGGCCCTGGCTCAGCTGGGCCTGGATGTGGAAGTGGGCCACGTCACCGATTTCAGTCAGATCGCAGCCTATGGGGTCATGACGATCCCTGCGCTGGTGGTAGACGGTAAGGTACTGTCCGCAGGCCGCACGCTGACCAAAAACGAAGCTGTGGAACTGATCAAACAAGCCAAAGGACTGTGAAAACAGCAGCAGGGCCTGCCCGTTTACAGCGGGCAGGCCCTGTTTCTTACTTGACAACCTATACCCCTATGGGTATAATGAAAACGAAATACCTATGGGGGTATAGGAGGTGCCTGGTGTGAAGAAGCTGGAAGCCCTGCTGGAGTGGGGCGGAGTGCGGAAAGATATCATTTTGCTGGTTCTGTCAGGGGCGGCGCTGTTGGTGAGCATTTTGTGGGGGGAGCGGCTGCTGGCTGATCCGGCCTGGGTGGCCATTGTGCTGTGCGGCCTGCCCATTCTTTTGGAGGCGTTTATTGGGCTGGTCACCGCCTTTGACATCAAGGCGGATGTGCTGGTTTCCATCGCGCTGGTGGCCTCAGTGGTCATTGGGGAGGACTTTGCTGCCGGAGAGGTGGCCTTCATTATGCAGTTGGGGGCCTTGCTGGAGGATCTGACGGTGGCCCGGGCCAGGGCAGGCATCGAGAAGCTGGTGAAGCTGACGCCCCGCACCGCTCGGCGTGTCACGGAGCGCGGGGAAGCGGTGGTGCCGGCGGAGGAGATCCGCGTAGGTGAGCTGCTGCGGGTGCTGCCCGGCGAGACCATCCCGGTGGATGGTATCGTGCGGGAGGGCCGTACGTCGGTGGATCAGGCGGTGATGACCGGTGAGTCGCTGCCGGTGGACAAGGCACCGGGGGATCAGGTGTCCAGCGGTACGGTAAACCAGTATGGAGCTTTTACGATGGAGGCAACCCGGGTGGGAGAGGACAGCTCCATCCAGCGCATGGTGCGGCTGGTCCAGTCGGCGGATGCGGGCAAAGCCAAGATCGTGGGGATGGCAGACCGGTGGGCCACCTGGATCGTAGTCGCCGCCCTGTCCGCAGCCGCCATCACCGGCTTTGCCACTGGAGAGCTGATCCGGGCGGTGACCATTCTGGTGGTATTCTGCCCTTGCGCACTGGTATTGGCTACCCCCACCGCTATCATGGCGGCCATCGGGAATGCCACCCGACACGGATTTCTGGTACGGGAAGGGGATGCCCTGGAGCGGCTTGCGAGCGTACACTGTGTGGCGTTTGACAAGACGGGTACATTGACTTTGGGCCGATTGCGGGTGACGGGCGTTTTGCCGCAGAATGGGTATCAGGAAGACCAGGTTTGGGCGTATACTATGGGGTTGGAGGCATGGTCGGAGCATCCATTGGGCAAAGCGATCCTAACAGATGGCAAAGCCCGCCATACCGGTCCGATTCCGTCGGGGCATGAGATAGTAATTTTGCCTGGCCTTGGATTGCGTGGGGAGATAGAAGGGAAAACCATGTGGGCGGGCAATCTTGCTCTGATGGAGCAACTGGGCGTCACATTGCAGCCGGAGGCCGAGGCCTTTGCCGGCGCACGGCAGAAAGAAGGGTGTACCCTGATTTATCTCGCAGAGAAAGACGGGCTGATAGGAATGCTGGCTCTGGCTGACACGTTGCGGCCCGATGCGGCGGATACCGTTGGGGAGATACTTGCCTCCGGTGTTCAGCCCATACTGCTGACGGGAGACCACTCCAGTGCGGCTGCGCATATTGCCGGGCAATTGGGCATCCGGGAGGTCAGAGCCGAATGCCGCCCCGAGGATAAACTCAACTGGGTTGCCAGCACCCAAAGCCAGGGAAATCCGGTGTGCATGATCGGTGATGGGATCAATGACGCACCTGCCCTGCGGCGGGCAATGGTTGGGATCGCTATGGGAGGCGTAGGCAGCGATATTGCTGTGGATGCCGCAGATATTGCCCTGGTGGGGGACGATCTTCGGGAATTGCCCCATCTGCTGCGGCTGGCCAGGCGAATGCTGTTTACCATCAAATGTAATCTGACCTTTTCCATGACGCTGAATTTTGCGGCCATTCTCCTGGCTGTCACCGGTATTTTAAATCCGGTGGTGGGCGCGCTGGTTCACAACGCGGGCTCAGTAGTGGTTATCGTCAATTCCGCGCTTCTGCTGCGTTGGAGAGGACGGGGCGCAGCGTGACAAAATAAGTCCCGGATGCGGCCTGGAAAGGCCGCATCCGGGACTTTTGACATTTTCTACAGAATAAGAAGGAGAGATTAAGAATAATTTGAAAAACTTTAGCCTAACCTCTATGCAAAAATGGAAAACTATATTAAAATAGGATAGCATGATTTTCCGAAAAGGGGTTGAACATATGAGCGAACCGCAGTTTAAGCGGATCCTTCTGAAGGTCAGCGGGGAGGCTCTGGCCGGGGAGGCCAGCCGCGGACTGGATTTTGATGTCATCGGCAGCGTGTGCGACGTAATTAAAAAATGCGTGAAGGCCGGTGTTCAGGTGGGCATCGTGGTAGGCGGCGGCAACTTCTGGCGGGGCGTGAAGGACGGCGGCGACCGAATGGAGCGCACCCGCGCCGACCACATGGGGATGCTGGCCACTACCATTAACGCTTTGGCCGTTGCCGACGTGCTGGAGCAGAAGGGCGTGGACGTGCGGGTACAGACCGCCATTGAGATGCGCTCCATTGCCGAGCCTTACATCCGCTCCAAAGCCATCCGGCATATGGAGAAGGGGAGAGTAGTTATTTTTGGCTGCGGTACCGGCAATCCTTTCTTTTCTACTGATACGGCGGCGGTATTGCGGGCGGCGGAGATCGACGCCGACGCCATCCTGCTGGCCAAGAACATCGACGGGGTCTATTCCGCCGATCCCAGAAAGGACCCCACTGCGGTGAAGTACGACACCATTACCTATGACGATGTGCTGGCTCAGCACCTGGAGGTGATGGATTCCACCGCCACGTCCCTGTCCATGGACAATAAGATCCCGGTGATCCTGTTTGCGCTCAAGGACCCCGAAAATATTCTGCGTGTGGTTATGGGTGAAAAAATCGGAACCATCGTCAAGGAGGAACCGTGAAATGAAGGAACTCAATAAGGAATTTGACGCCAAGATGAAAAAGACCATCGACGTAGTCATGAGTGATTTCGCCAGCGTCCGGGCCGGCCGCGCCAACGCTGCTGTACTGGACAAGATCACGGTGGACTACTACGGTGCCCCTACCCCCCTGAATCAGGTGGCGGCCATCTCCTCTCCCGATCCTCGTTCCCTGATGATCCAGCCCTGGGACGGTACCCTGTTGAAGGCTATTGAGAAGGCCATCCAGACCTCCGATCTGGGTATCAATCCTCAAAATGACGGCCGGGTGATCCGCCTGTCCTTCCCTCAGCTTACCGAGGAACGCCGCAAGGAACTGACCAAGCAGGTAAAGAAGTATGGGGAAAACGGCAAGGTGGCTATCCGCAACATCCGCCGGGACGCAATGGAAAAGTTCAAGGCCCAGGAGAAGAAGGGCGAGATGACCGAGGACGACCGGAAAGACTATGAGAAGGAACTTCAGGATCTCACCGACAAGCGGTGCAAGGAGATCGATGAACTGACCGCCAAGAAAGAAGCGGAACTGATGGCGGTATAACACCAAAAGAAAGACGCGGTGCGGGATACGGAGTGTGTCCCGCACTGGTGTCGTATAGGCGGGTTGAACAATGGCAATATTCAGACCGAAGGCGGAGCAGGCGCAGGTTGATTTCAACAACCTGCCCCGCCACGTGGCGATTATCATGGACGGCAACGGCCGCTGGGCCAGACGCCGGGGGCTGCCCCGTACAGCTGGCCACGCCGCTGGGGCGGAGACCTTCCGTACCATCGCAACTTACTGCCAGAAGATCGGGCTGGAGTATCTGACGGTGTATGCCTTTTCCACGGAAAATTGGAAGCGCCCACTTGAGGAGGTTTCCGCAATCATTGGATTACTGAAGAAGTATCTTCTGGAGTCTATTGAGAAGATGGAACGGGACAAGATCCGGCTCCACTTTTTTGGGAACCTGGATGCCCTACCGGCAGAGCTGCGGGAACTGACCCAACGCACCGACGATATTTCCACCCATTATGAAGGAATGCAGGTCAATGTGTGCTTCAACTACGGCGGTCGGGACGAGATCGTCCGGGCGGCCCAGGCCTTTGCAGCGGACTGTGCGGCGGGGAAGAAGGATCCTGCCCAGCTGACAGAGGAGGTCTTCTCCGGCTACCTCTATTCCGCAGGGGTGCCTGATCCCGATTTGGTGATCCGCCCCAGCGGAGAGATTCGGATCTCTAACTTCCTGCTGTGGCAGTCGGCCTATGCGGAATACTATTATACCGATGTATTGTGGCCCGATTTCAATAAGGAAGAGCTGCATAAGGCGCTGGCGGCCTATCAGAGCCGCTCCCGCCGCTATGGAGGTGTCTGAGTGGTCAAGCGAATCATGGTGGCGGTGGTCTGTATCCCGCTGCTGGCAGTGGCGGTGTACGGCGTTTCGCCGGTCTATCCGGTCATTTTGCCCATTCTGGTGGCCGGATTGTCTATGATCGCGGTGCATGAGGTGCTGTGGTCCACCGGGTTTCTTAAGCATGCCAGGATTTCGGGCTACTCTATCATCCTGGCCGGTCTGATTCCTTTCTGGGTCTATTACAATGGAAAACTGACGCCTGCCCTGGCTGGGCTGTTCCTCTATATGGTTCTTCTCTTTGGAGAAGCCATTGCCAGCCATAAACGCATTACCCTGGAAAAGATGGGTGGCGCCTTCTTCCTCAGCGTGCTGATCCCCTTCTTTTTGTCCTCACTGCTGCGGATACGGCTGATGGAACACTGGATGGCACTCATTGTGCTGCCCTTTGAGGTGGCCTTCCTCAGCGATGCCTTCGCCCTCTTCGCAGGCATGGCCTTCGGCAAACACAAGCTGGCACCTGAACTCTCCCCCAAAAAAACGGTGGAGGGAGCCATAGGCGGTTTTGCCGGCGCCATTGTGTGTACTGTGATCTACGGCGTGGTACTTCAGTTTGGCTTTTCCATGCAGGTCAATTATCTGTACCTTGTGATCTACGGCGCTCTGGGCAGCATCGTCTCCCAGTTGGGTGACCTGTCCTTTTCCTATATCAAGCGGGAATACGGCATCAAGGATTTCGGGAATATTTTCCCCGGCCACGGCGGCGTACTGGATCGCTTTGACAGCATGATCTTCTGCGCCCCTCTGATCGAACTGCTGATCCAATTCCTGCCCGCTGTGGGAGGCTGAACGCATGAGCAACTGCATTTCTTTACTGGGTTCTACCGGCTCCATCGGGCGGCAGTCACTGCAAGTGATTGCCGCCTGTGGCATGACTGTGGCCGCATTGACCGCCAACCGGGATGTGAAGCGGATGGAGGAACAATGCCGCCGGTTCCGGCCCAGACTGGCGGTGATGATGGACCCTGCTGCTGCCGCCGACCTGCGGACCTGTCTGGCTGATACTGACATCCGGGTAGCCTCCGGATCTGATGGGCTGGTGGAAGCCGCCGCGCTGCCTGAGGCGGATACCGTCCTGACTGCCGTAGTAGGTATGGTGGGGCTGGTTCCCACCCTGGCGGCTGTCCGGCAGGGCAAGCGTATTGCCCTGGCCAATAAGGAGACCCTGGTATGCGCCGGAGAACTGGTGATGGAGTGTGCGGACCAATATGGCGCGGAGATCGTGCCGGTGGATTCGGAGCATTCCGCGATTTTCCAGTGTCTTCAGGGCAGTAAGGATCGGGGAGAGGTACGCCGCCTTATCCTCACTGCCTCCGGCGGCCCCTTCTGGGGCTGGGAGAAGGAGGCCATTGCCACCGCCACGGTGGAGCAGGCTCTGAACCATCCCAACTGGTCCATGGGGGCCAAGATCACTGTGGACTCCGCTACCCTGATGAACAAGGGGCTGGAGTTCATCGAGGCCATGCGGCTCTATCGGATGCCGCCGGAGAAAATCTCCATTGTGATCCATAGAGAGAGCATTATCCACTCCCTGGTGGAATACTGTGATAACGCGGTGCTGGCCCAGCTGGGAGTGCCCGACATGCGCCTGCCCATCCAGTACGCCCTGACCTGGCCGGCCCGTACTGAGGCGGTGGCAAAGCCCCTGGACCTGCTGACCTGTCCGCCGCTGACCTTCCACGCTCCGGACTATGAGGCGTTCCCCTGCCTGTCTCTGGCCCTGGAGGCCGCTAAAACCGGCGGCACCGCCACCGCCATTCTCAACGGCGCCAATGAGGCGGCGGTAGGGCTGTTCCTGGCGGGAAAGATCTCTTTTGGAGACATCGCCAAGCGGGTGGAGCGGGCTTTAGCCGGGGTGCCGGTGATCCAGTCTCCCACGCTGGAGGATGTGTTGGAGGCTGACAGCGCCGCCCGTGAACTTGCGGGCAAGTAATCTGAGTTTGAGGTGTCTATGAACGTACTTTCCATTGTGTTGACCATTCTGCTTTTTGGGTTCCTGATCGCAATTCATGAATTTGGCCATTTCATTGCCGCCAAGTTCATGGGGGTGAAGGTGAACGAGTTTGCCATCGGTATGGGTCCCAAACTGCTGTCAAAAGAGAAGGGCGAAACGGTATACAGCTTGCGGGCCTTCCCCATTGGCGGATTCTGCGCAATGGAGGGGGAGGGCGAATCCTCCGATGACCCCAGGGCCTTCGGTAACAAGGCCGGCTGGAAGCGGCTTATTATCCTGGTGGCCGGTGCGTTCATGAACTTTCTGACCGGTGTGGTGTTGATCCTCGTTATCATGGCCCTGGCGGGCAGCCCGTCCATGCCGGTAGTCACCGGCTTCATGGCGGGGGCGGAGGATATCGTCCAGACCGGCCTTCAGCCCGGGGACCAGTTCTACTCCATCGACGGACACCGCATTTACTTCAACAACGACGCCTTTATCTTCCTGGAGCGGGCGGGGGAGCAGGTGGACGTGGTGGTGCTGCGGGACGGCGAGAAGGTGGATCTGGGCACCATTGACCTGCCCTACCGGCAGCTTACCGATGAAAACGGCAATCAGGTCATGAAGCGGGGTATCTATATGGGCCAGTTTCAGGAGGATACCCCTCTGACCCTGCTGCGGAACACCTGGTACCAGGCGGTGGATTATGTCCGCATGGTATGGATGGGCCTGGGCGATCTGATTACCGGTGCGGTGGGCCTGAACGACATGTCCGGCGTCATCGGCATTGTGGCGGTGGCGGGGGACGTGGGCCAGGCAGGCGCCGCGGCGGCAGGAATGTTCGGTCTGCTCATCAACATTCTGGACTTTATTGCCCTGATCGCCATCAACCTGGCGGTGATGAACCTGCTGCCCATCCCGGCGCTGGACGGCGGACAGATCCTCTTTGTCTTCGTAGGCGGTATTTATCGCCTGATTACCAAAAAGAAAATGAACGAAAAGTATCTGGGTTATGTGAATGCCGTGGGCTTTTTCTGCCTCATTGCTTTAATGGTGGTGGTGGCGGTCAACGATGTGATCAAGCTGTTTTAGCGGGAGGTATACCAATGACCAGACAGATTCTTGTGGGCGGCGTCCCGGTGGGCGGCGGCGCTCCGGTCACCATTCAATCCATGACCAATACCCGTACCGATGACGTGGCAGCCACGGTGAATCAGATCCTCCGTCTGGAGGAGGCGGGCTGCCAGATCATCCGGGTAGCGGTACCCGATCTGGCGGCGGCCAAGGCTGTGGGGGCTATCAAAGCCCGTATTCATATCCCGCTGGTGGTGGATATTCACTTTGACTATAAGCTGGCCCTGGCCTGCGTGGAGGAGGGCTGTGACGCGGTGCGCATCAACCCCGGTAACATCGGCGGGGAGGACCGGGTGAAGGCAGTGGCGGAAGCCTGTAAAGCAAGAAGCCTTCCCATCCGAATCGGCGTCAACGGCGGCTCCCTGGAGAAGCCGCTGCTGGCCAAGTACGGCGGGGTAACTCCCGAGGCCCTGGTGGAGTCCGCCTTTGGCCACATCGCTCTGCTGGAGCAGTACGACTTCCATGATATCTGTGTCTCTCTCAAGTCTTCATCGGTAGTCACCACGATGGCGGCCTATAGGCTGATGAGTGAGAAAAGCGAATACCCTTTACACCTCGGCGTTACAGAGACAGGCACCACCCGTATGGGTACCATCAAATCCGCCATCGGCATTGGGGGCCTGCTGGCTCTGGGCATCGGTGACACCTTGCGGGTATCCCTGTCCGCCGACCCGGTGGAGGAGGTATACGCCGCCCGGGATATCCTGAAGGCCCTGGGTATGGCGGAAAACGAGCCGGATCTGGTGTCCTGTCCCACCTGCGGCCGCACCCGTATTGACCTGATCGGTCTGGCCCATCAGGTGGAGGAGCGGCTTAAAAAAGTACACAAGCCCATTACCGTGGCAGTAATGGGGTGCGTGGTCAACGGCCCCGGCGAAGCCGCCGCCGCCGACGTGGGCATTGCCGGCGGGCAGGGAGAGGGGCTTCTGTTCCGCAAGGGCGAGATTGTGAAGAAAGTCCCCCAGGAGCAGCTGGTGGACGAGCTGTTTACCCTGATCGACCAACTGTAAAGCAGGAGCGTGTCCTATGCCTGAAGCACAAAAGATCCCATTTTTAAAA
>NZ_CALWOJ010000040.1 GCF_944383115.1 uncultured Flavonifractor sp.
GAGATCTTCCTCATCGGCGCCACCAACATCGGCCGTGACCTGGGCCCCCGCTGCGCTGCCCGGCTGCACACCGGTCTGACCGCCGACTGTACCCACCTGGATGTGGACGTGGCCAAGTACAAGGAGTTCCTGAAGACCACCTCCACCATCGACGTGGACAACACCGTGTTCGAGGAGAACACCAACCTGAAGATGACCCGTCCCGCCTTCGGTGGTCACCTGATGGCCACCATCATCTGCCCCCGCTTCCGTCCCCAGATGTCCACCGTGCGTCCCGGCGTGATGCAGACCCAGCCCTACGACGAGGCCGGCGCTGCCAAGACCGTCATTGAGAACGTGAATGTGGCTCTGTCCAAGGACGACATCCATGTGGACGTGCTGGAGGTCAAGAAGGCCGCCAAGAAGCTGGTTGACCTGATCGGCGCCGACGTTGTGGTCTCCGTGGGCCGCGGCATCAGCAAGGACGTTGAGGGCGGCATCAAGCTGGCTGAGGAGCTGGCCGGCGTCCTGGGCGGCGTTGTGGGCTCCTCCCGTGCCTGCGTGGATGCCGGCTGGATCGGCGCTGACCACCAGGTTGGCCAGACCGGCAAGACCGTGCATCCCCGCATCTATGTTGCTCTGGGTATCTCCGGCGCCATCCAGCACCTGGCTGGCATGCAGGACTCCGAGTGCATCATCGCGGTGAACAAGAACGAGTCCGCCCCCATCTTCGACGTGGCTTCCTACGGCATCGTGGGCGACCTGTACAAGGTCACTCCCATGCTCATCGAGGCCATCCGGGCTGCCAAGGCTGCCAAGTAAGATCCCTTACATCAAAAATCACCGGCTGGATTCCAGCCGGTGATTTTTTGTGCCCGGAATGATTGCGCAGCAGGACGGAATGGGATATACTGATAAGCCGTAAGGAGGTGAGGAGAATGCTGGAACGCCATCCCAACAGCGTGCTGCTGCTGGGCGTGCTGGGCATTTCCATCTCCGCCATCCTGGTGCGATACTCCCAGGCCCCTTCCGTGATCACCGCGGTGTACCGCCTGGGCTGGACGGTATTGCTGCTGCTGCCGGCGGTACTGATCAAATTTCGGCAGGAACTGAAGCGGGTGCGTGGGAGAGACGTGGTGCTGTGTGCCCTCAGCGGGATCTGTCTGGCCCTCCACTTCCTCACCTGGTTTGAGTCCCTCAAATGGACAGGCGTGGCGGTATCCACCGTGCTGGTCAGCACGGAGGTCATCTTTACCGCCCTGGGCTTTGCCCTCTTTCTCAAGGGCCGTATCCCGCCCCTGGGTGTGGCGGCTATCCTGTTGGCCTTCGGCGGCAGCGCCATCCTGGCCCTGGCGGGCGGCGGCCAGGGCAGCCAACTGTACGGAAACCTGCTGGCCCTGGCCGCAGCTTTCTTTGTCGCTCTGTATACTTTAATTGGAAGAATACAGAGAGGATACCTTTCCACCACGGTATACACCTTTTTGACCTACCTGGCCTGCTTTCTGACCCTGCTGCTGATGGCCCTGGCCAGCGGTACCCCCCTGGTGGGCTATGGGGGTCGGGAGTGGCTCATCGGCCTGGGCCTGGCAGTGCTGTGTACCCTCATGGGCCACAGCCTGTTCAGCTGGTGCCTGAAATATCTGTCCCCCGCCTATGTGTCGGCGGTCAAACTGTGCGAACCGGTCTTTTCCGGCAGCTTGGCGGTTCCGCTGTTCGGGGAGATCCCCACGCCCCTCCAGCTGCTGGGCGCGGCAATTATTCTGGGCGCGGTATTGCTCTATACCTGGGCGGAGCGTGAAAACAAGACGCAGTAGTCCCTTGCCGGCGATTTGTGACGAAAGAATACGAACGGTAAAACTTTACAAATTATGGTAAAGATGTATAATTGAGTCATAGAATCGCGTAAAGGGGAGAGAACAATGAGAGAACTGCTGCTGGAGAGTCCGGCGGACTGCGGATACCGCTACGCCATCCTGGTGGACGAGATGTCGGTGGGCGGTCTTTGCTGCGAGAGCTACGGTGTGAAGGTGACCGGGCCGGACGGGGAGAGTGAGGAGATCCCCAATATTACGGTGAGTGCCGGCCGGATCGACGAGTTGGCGGAGCTGATCCTCCGCAATCAGGTGTCGCCGGTGACGCTGCGGGACGTAGTGGAGGATTGGCTGTAAGAGTCGAATTTCTATTTTGCAGGAATTGACATGGCGTAAAAAATCGGCTATGATAAACAATACGGAATAGACTGCGATGCGGTGGTTCCCGCGGCGTGAGCCGCGGGAATTCTCTTTGCCCCGCCGATGGGGGCGAGGCTATCCGTCAAAGGGCGGTTCTGAGGGCCGCCTGCCCAAGGGAGGAAAAACGAACGTGAAAGAGAGAGAGACCTTTGCGTCCCGGCTGGGATTTGTACTCATCTCTGCCGGGTGCGCCATTGGGCTGGGCAATGTCTGGCGCTTTCCCTACATCGTGGGACAGTACGGCGGCGCGGCCTTTGTGCTGATCTATCTGGTGTTTCTGGTGATTATGGGCGTACCCATCATGGCCATGGAGTTCGCTGTGGGCCGGGCCAGCCGCAAGAGCATCATTGTGTCCTTTCAGGAACTGGAGCCCAAGGGCGCCAAGTGGCACTGGTATGGCTGGTTCGGCATGGCGGGCAACTACCTGCTGATGATGTTCTACACCACCATTGCCGGCTGGCTGCTGCTGTACTTCTTCAAGATTGCCGCCGGGCAATTTGACGGCCTGGATCAGGCCGGTGTGGCCCGGGTCTATGGGGAAATGACAGCCGACCCTGGTATCCAGGTGATTTTTATGGCCGCTGTAGTGGTGCTGGGCATGGTGATCTGCAGCCGTGGCCTGCGCAACGGCGTGGAGAAGGCCAACAAGTTCATGATGCTCTGCCTGCTGTGCCTGCTGGTGATCCTGGCCATCCGGGCCGTCACCCTGCCCGGCGCAGTCAAGGGCCTGGAGTTCTATCTGGTACCCAATTTTGAAAACCTGATGTATGATGCCAACGGCAAGTTCCGGCTGGGCGAGGCCATCTACGCGGCGATGGGCCAGTCCTTCTTTACCCTGAGCCTGGGCATCGGCGCGATGGCCATCTTCGGCAGCTACATCGGCAAGGAGCGCCGCCTCTTCGGTGAAGCTATCAGCGTGGGTATCCTGGACACCTGCGTGGCTTTTGTGGCCGGCCTGATCATTTTCCCCTCCGCTTTCGCGTTCGGCATCAACCCCGACGAGGGCTTCAATCTTATTTTTGTGACTCTGCCCAATGTGTTCAACGCCATGTCGGGCGGACGGCTGTGGGGCGCGCTGTTCTTCGTGTTCCTGTTCTTTGCCGCCCTGTCCACCATTACCGCCGTGTTTGAGAACATCCTGGCCTGCTGGATGGACAAGTGGGGGACATCCCGGGGCAAGGCGGTGGCTATCAACCTGGTCCTCATCTTCCTGCTCAGCCTGCCCTGCCTGCTGGGCAACAACCTGTGGAGCGGCGTGCAATTCCTGGGCTCCGGCATCATGGCGTGGGAGGACTTCCTTATCACCAACAACCTGCTGCCCATCGGTTCGGTGATCTACCTGCTCTTCTGCTGCCTGTCCAAAAAGATCGCCTGGGGCTTTGACAGCTTCCTGGCCGAGGCCGACCAGGGCAAGGGCGTCCGGTTCCCTGCCAAGCTGCGGATGTATTTCACCGTGGTGGTGCCCATCATCGTGCTGATTATCTTTGTCATGGGCTATATCGAGAAATTTGCGTAATATATGTGAAAAGGACCTGCTTTCAGCAGGTCCTTTTTTTGTTCAGGGGTAGGCGTTGGAGTACACTTCGCCTTGCCCCAGGGAGCGGCCCCGGGCCGCAAAGAGTTGGTCAATGGTGCAGAAGTAGTAGCCCTGGGCGTGGAGACAATCCACGATCTGCAACGCGGCATCCACCGACTCTGGATAGATGTCGTGGAGCAGAATGATGCTGCCGTCCCGGGCCTGGGACACCACTTCTTTCACCACCCGATCGGTATCCTTGTCGTCCCAGTCCTCCGGGTCGATGGACCACAGGATGATAGGACAGCCGGCATGGTTCTTCACGCCCTCGTCCCACTTGCCGAAGGGGGGACGCAGCAGGAAGCCGTTGTGGCCCAGCAGGTCCTCCAGCAGGGCTCGGGTCGTACCCACCTGGGCATCAAAATCGGTCTGGTTGAGGGCTGTGAGCTGCACATGGTCGAAGGTGTGGATACCGATCTGGTGTCCCTCCCGGTCCAT
Source organism: uncultured Flavonifractor sp. (assembly GCF_944383115.1). Taxonomy (GTDB): domain Bacteria; phylum Bacillota; class Clostridia; order Oscillospirales; family Oscillospiraceae; genus Flavonifractor. Next base: position 4,225 of record NZ_CALWOJ010000040.1, read on the forward strand.
CCGCTCCACCACATCCTCGTTGTCCGCGATCTGACGGCCAATGAGGAAGAAGGTGGCTTTCACACCCCGCTCCGCCAGACCGTCCAGCAGACGGGTGGTGGTGGAGCGGCGGGGCCCGTCGTCAAAAGTGAGTGCAATGAGCTTTTGCTGAGGCAGCTGGGCGGGAGCGTCCGCCGGCTGGGCCGCCTGCCAGGCGCACATGGAGGAGGAAAGACTGGCCAGCAGCGCCGCCAGTACCAATATCACCCGTCTTCCATACCGCCCCATGCCGCTCGCCTCCATTTCAGCCGTTGTCTGACTTAGTATGCGCGGCAAAAAGGCGGGCCTTTCACACAAAATCTGTTAATTCAGGGCTGGCGGGGATCGGGATCGCCGCTGAGAGACAGGACATACTGATAATAGGGCAGCAGAAACTCGTAGTTGTCCACCAGAGTGTCGGCCAGCGCATGGCTCCACAGCAGCTCCTCATGGGGGGCGCTGTAGGAGAGAGCAAAGCTCTTTTTGTTGTACCAAGGCTGGAGCAGAGGGGAAGGGGCGGACTTGGGCCGCTTGTAATCCTCACCCTCCAGGATAAACTGGTCCTGTTTGGTCAGACGGCGGGCCAGCTGCTCCATAGGCTTGGGGTCACGGTTCATCCGGGCCCGGAACTTGGCCATGGTCACCGCCGGGGCCATCCAGAACCCCATGCCGCAGGACCAGCCCTCCGGTTCCAGCTCAAACCAGAACACCGGCTCGGAACCCGACTCGGCGTGAGGGCGGACCAGGCTCATCCACAGGTGGTCCTTGTAGGGTCCCCGGCCAAAGAGCCGCCGGGCATCCCGGTAGATCCGGGATACCTTGCATACCAGATCCAGGTCGGGGTGCTTGTCCAGAAAACGGGCGTAGACCTCGTTGGCCAGTTCCTTCATGGGACGCTGGAAATGGGTCAGGTATTCTTCTTTATGGGCCTCAAACCAGGCCTTCTCGTTGTTGAAGCGGATGCCCCACATGAAATCCACGGTGGCGGCGGAAAATCCTTCAAACATAGCGGTTCCTTTCTGTATTTTGGTATTTGGGCAAGCAAGGCCCCCCGCCGGGCGGGGGGCCTTGGTCACAATGAGGTCAGGCGGCGGGAGATTCCTCTGCCCCGTTGGGGGAGGCGGTGGTTGTCTCTGCCGGCGGGGTGGACTCCGGCGTGGGTGTGGCGGCCGGCGTGGGCGTTGCCTCCGGCTCCGGCGTGGCGGAGGGAGTCGCCGCGGGGCTGGGTGTAGCGGAGGGCGTTGCGCTGGGGGTGGCGGAAGGTGTGGCGCTGGGTGTAGCCGAAGGCGTGGGAGTGGGTGTAGGCGTGGGTTCCACAGGCGTCAGCGTTTTCAGCCCGGTAGAGGGATCAATGCCCCAGCGTGCGGCGTCGGCAGGGTTGTAGTAATATACGGCATTGGAGGCACTGTAGCTGTTGCGGTAGAGGAAGATGGTGTCTACAGTGTTGCCGTTTTTATCCACCAGCTTCTGGTACACATCCACCGTGACGCCGTTATAGCGGGAATAGTTGGGGTCCCGCTGAGGCTCGGTACCCTGGGGGATGGAGGCATCGGGCTTATAAGTGTTTTTATAGGGAGTTGTGGAGATGGTAATGGAGTAAGGCTCGCCGTGGATGCCGGTGGTATCGGTGCCGTAGATGGTGACGTGGAGTCTGTGGCTCTTATCCTGGTAAGCCTCGATCTTAATGGGATAGTCGGTGCTGTTTTTGAAGCGGAAGTCGATCTGGTCACTCCACACGGTGGCGTCAGTACCGATTACCGGCATATATCCGCTGTTAAAAGCGTGGTTCCTCCGCTCCACCGTCTCCAGATTGGCTTTCAGGGTAACCCAGTAGAGGGTGGAGGAGAGCTGGCAGATGCCGCCGGCGGTGGCGTCGATGCTCTGACCGTTCTGGTAGGTACCCGCCTTCTTGTAGCCGCTGGACAGGGTGTAAGGGCCGGCAAGGTCGTTGTAGGAGAACACCTCGCCGGGCAGCAGGATGGTGCCGTTGATCCGGCCGGCGGCCAGGTCGATATTGTACCAGCGGTTGGCCGGGCCTGCGCATACGGTGGTGCCGGTACCCAGCACGTCCTTAAAGAGATTTGCTTCCAGGTCGGCTGTGGTCATCTCGGGTTCAGTCTTGGTCAGGGGCACGGAGACGTCGGAACCCTCCGCAGCACTGTCCAGGGCGGACTTGGCGGCGGCGGTATCCAGGCCGATGCCGGTGACGGAGGGAACGATGGTCTTGCTCTCCTTGTCTAAGTAGGCGTCGGCGGGTTCCACGCAGATCTCGTCGTGGATGGCGTCAAAATCCGGGTCCAGCGGGGGCGCGGTGGTCACCTGGGTCTCCAGCGGAGTGTTGTCGGCGCTGCTGTCCTCCAGCAGCTGGGAAAACCGCTCCTCAGCGGCGGCAGACAGGGCGGCCACATCGATGGTGCGGCCGGTAACACCCTTGTGGAATACCAACTGATCCCCCGCCACCTCCCAGGTGGTCTGAGCTTCCGGGTCGGCAAATTCGGTAACCACCTGAGAAAGTACGTCGGGCGTATCCTCCAGGGAGACGGGGACAGAATACCGGGCGCTGCCAGTCATGGCGCCCAGGTACTGGGCGCCCCGGGTGAAGAAACTGCCGGACTGCTGGGTCAGGGCTTCCTGCACGGCGGCCTCCACCGCTTTGGAATCCACAGAGGCGTCGCTGCCGCTGATGGTAAATTCCTTACCCTCGCAGGTGAAGGGAACGGAGAGCTGGGAAAGACGCTCAGGAAGCTGGGTCTTTAAAGTCTCAACGGCCTGTTCTTGGGTCTGACCCCCTACGTCCACACCGGCGATGGTGGTATTGGGCAGGAACGTGCCGCTGCCTGCCGCGGCGCACAGGCCCAGATAGCCGGCCGCCAGCGCCACCACGACCACCAGTACTGCGATCAGGGCGATCTTGCCGCCCGCCGGCTTTTTTGCCTGGGCGGTGTGTTTGCCCTCAGTTTGTGCCATAATTGATCACTCCAACCTGATATTGATGTCCGGAAAAACCGGGAAAGAATTCTGCGAAATGGGGCGGAGCATGCGGATATTTTATCTGGGACCGCCCGAATAGGACAGATTCAATAACCCATATTATAGGTGGTTCCACCGAGAAAAGCAATTACAGAATGGTTACATGAGCGGCGGTTTGTCCGCATATTCAGCATGGCACATCCGAAAGATCATATCCATCGAATCTTTGACACTTTTGTGATAGTATGACAGCGCCTGTGGGGTAAGAAACTGAAAACGCTTCATAAATCGTTTACATAAGGTCCAAAATTTGTCCAACACTCGACAGGGTGGCTGTGCTATCCTATAGACACAGCCAAGCAAGACGGCAGAGACGGCGCGTCGGGAGTGTGCGGAGGAGAAATGCCATCCGGAGCGCGTTCAGCAAGCCGGCCCGTCCCTGTGACTGCCCCCCGGCTGTGGGGGCAGACCAAAAGCAACACCTGGCCCTGCCGAGTGATGAGATAAAGTGGATTCCTCCACAAAAACCCCAAAAGGCCCCGGACAAAAGAGTCCGGGGCCTTTTCTTGTGTGGGATTAGCTGCAGCGCACCGTGCAGGTCAGAGTCTGGCCATCCACGGAACAGGTCAGCGTGGTGGTTCCCTTGCCCACATAGGTGACCGTGCCGTCGGCAGATACCGTAGCAACGGCGGTGTTTCCGATGCTCCAAACGGGGGTGGAGGAGGTGCCGTTCACCTTGACGCGGTAGGACGGATAGGTTTTACTCAGGGTAAAGTCTGTCCGGGTCAGGGAGAGGGAGGTGGAGGTGGTGGTTCCGGAGCCGGTGGTGGTGGACCCGCCGGACGTCACGGAATTATGGACCAGACAGGTGCGGGTCACCCCGCCGGGCATGGTGGCGGTAATGGTGGCATTACCCGTCTTGGAACCGGGGCTGACCTTACCGGTTTCGTCCACGCTCACCACCTCAGGGTCACTGCTGGTCCAGGTAATGGTACCGGTGGAGCCGGCAGGAATAAAGGTGGCAGTCAGGGTGATGGGATCGGGATAGCGGTTGCTCAAAGAGAACTCCGTATAATTGAGGGTGAAGTCAGTGGCTGTCTGCCCGGCGGGAACGGTCTCCAACGGATCGGGAGAGTCGGTAGGATCGGGATTGGCGCTGGGATCGGGATTGGTGCTGGGCTGTACGGACTCTGTGGGCTGGATGCTTTCCGTTCCGGGAGGAGTGTCCACCGAGCCGCCCTTGCTCACCAGTGGGATAATGACCGAGATCACAATGATGACCGCGGCGATAATGATGGCCAGAGAAAGGATGATACCCGCCAGCCGCAAGGGAGAGGGGCCGCGGCCATAGCCGCCTCCTCTGGTGTTGGTTACCAGCCGTTTACCCCCCCGGAGACGGGGAGGCGCGTCACTTTCTATGTCGTAGTCTTCTTCGTCCAGCGGCACCTCGTCACAGAAGGGACAGTGCTTATAGGTAGAGGCGTAATCTTCGCCGCAATATTCGCAGTGGATCATTCTGGGACGATCGTCCCGGGTTCGCCTGGACGCCATAGGAAATCCCTCCAATCGACATTCTTATTGCTATTGTACAACGGCGGAACACAGCCCGTCAACGGTACTTCGGCAAATGTAAAAGTTTTTTAACAATTATGTCAACTATTCGATTGTGGAAGAGCTGGGTGGTGCGGTGAGGTCCGGACAAAAAAGACCCCTGCCGCCGGCGGTGCCGGAGGCAGGGGCTTTGAGCCGTCTTACAGGTGATCGCTGTCCACCAGGATGTTGTCGGTGCCGTGTTCTTCAAATTCTGCGATATAGGCGTCGATACGGCTGGTCAGCTCGTCATAGTTGCTCTCGTCGATGGGAGCGTCGTCCATATCCCGGCGGGCCAGATCTTCCGCCAGGATGTCGAAAAACACGTTATTCTCATATTCTATAATGGCCTCGTGGATGCCGCCTTCGGCAAAAGCACGGGAGGGAACCACCTCGCCCTGCCAGTCCTCGGCCAGGGAGGGCATTCCTTCCGCACGGGCCTTGGCGAAAAGCAGGCTCTCTACTTCGTCATAATCTTTGAACCGATCGTCCCCACGGGTGGAGTTCAGGATCCAGTTGCCAATATAGGCCATATCCAGCAGACGGCGAAACTGCTTGGTCGTCAGTTCCAGCTTCATACCAATGCGACCTCCTCGCTGTCATGACGTTGGGGCGTGGAGTACCACGCCTTACTTTCATATTATAGTCAGCCCTGAAGAAATGTCAAACCAGCCGGTGAAAAATGTGAAAATAACCCCTTGTTTTCCAGCTCCGTTTCCCCTATGATTAAAGGAACCACAGTAGCACAAGGAGGGAGCGTCTTGGACAGACGACCCATCGGCGTTTTTGATTCGGGCCTGGGGGGCCTGACCACGGTACGGGAGCTGTGCCGCCTGCTGCCCGGCGAGGATATCGTCTACTTCGGCGATACCGGGCGGGTGCCCTACGGCAGCCGCTCCCGGGAGACCATCGTGCGGTATGCCCGGCAGGACGTGGCGTTCCTGCGCACCTTTGATTTAAAGATGATCGTCATTGCCTGCGGCACCGTATCCACCACGGCCCTGGAGACGCTGGCTGCGGAAAACACCATTCCGGTATTGGGGGTGGTGGCCCCTGCCGCTGCTGCGGCGGCGGCAGCCACCCGCAATGGGAAGATCGGCCTCATCGGTACCCAGGCATCCATCCGCAGCGGGGCCTACGAGGCGCTGATCCTGGGCGCGGACCCGGCGGTCCGGGTGATCGCCCAGCCCTGCCCGCTTTTCGTTCCCCTGGTGGAGAACGGACGGTTCCGGCCCGGAGATGTGGTCATTGAGACGGTGGCGGCGGAGTATTTGGCGCCATTGAAGCAGGCGGGTGTGGATACCCTGGTATTGGGGTGTACCCACTATCCCCTGCTCCAGGATGTAATCGCCGCCCAGATGGGCCCCCAGGTGGCGCTGGTGAACGCCGGAGCGGAGGGCGCCCGGGCTGCTGCTGCTCGCCTGGCGGCGGAGGATGCCCTCTCCGGCAGGACGGAGGGGGGTAGCTGCCGGTACTTCGTCAGCGACCGGCAGGAGGATTTCTCCCGCCTGGCCTCCATTTTCCTGGGCTGGGACGTGGCCGGAGCGGTAGGCCAGGTGGATATCAGCCGGTACTGAAAACCGCCCCTTTACATCGGGGACGGAATTGGATATAATATGGTGCAATTTGCAGTCAGTACGACATATTAAAGAGGAACACAGAACCATGGAGAACAACGTCATCATATCCATTCAGGGCAAACAGTCCTTTGAAGATCAGGAACCGGAGGTTATCGAACTGGTGACTGAAGGTCAGCTGGCCCAGGACGGGGAGGATGGGTACACCCTCAGCTATCAGGAGAGCGAGCTTACCGGGCTGGAGGGAACTCTGACCACCTTCCAGATCGAACCGGAGCGGGTCACGCTGCTGCGGATGGGAGAGGTCAATTCCCAGATGGTCTTTGAGGAGGGCCGGCGGCACCTGTCCATGTACAATACCCCCTACGGCGCCCTGGCGGTAGGGATCAATACCAAAAAGATGCGGGCCCAGCTCAGTCCGGCCGGCGGCAGCATCGAGATCAATTATGCCCTTGAGATCGACCACGCAGTGGCGGGAGAGAACCTCTTCCACATCCAGGTGCGGCAGAAGGGGAACGCCATCCGGCAGTAAAACCGGCGGCGTACATTTTTGATTTGAGAAGTTAAAAGAAAAGGTGATAGATATGTCCAATATGATCCAGGCGGCCCGGGAACAGGTCGCCCAGCTGACCCAGGCGGCCTACGAGAAGGCCGCGGCCCAGGGCCTGCTGCCCGCCGGGGCGGAGGTCAAGGCCACCATTGAGATTCCCAAGGACCCCACCCACGGGGACTACGCCTCCTCCTTTGCCATGGCGGGAGCCAAGGCCCTCCACAAGGCCCCCCGGCAGATCGCCCAGACCATCGTGGACAACCTGGAGCTGGAAGGCACCTTCTTTGACAAGGTGGAGATCGCCGGGCCCGGCTTCCTCAACTTTACCCTGGGCAGTAAGTGGTACGGAGAAGTCCTCTCCGACATCCAGGCCGAGGGGAACGCCTACGGTGCGGTGGACGAGGGCCACGGCGAGAAGGTGATGGTGGAGTTCGTCTCCGCCAACCCCACCGGCCCCATGCACATCGGCAACGCCCGGGGCGGCGTGCTGGGCGACGCCCTGGCCAGCGTCCTCACCCGGGCCGGGTACGACGTGTGGCGTGAGTTCTATGTCAACGATGCCGGCAATCAGATCCACAAGTTTGCCATGTCCATCGACGCCCGCTACCTCCAGATCGTGCTGGGGGAGGAGAACTACCCCTTCCCCGAGGACGGTTACCACGGCGACGACATCAAGGAGCTGGCCCAGGCCTTCTACGATCAGCACGGCCCCGACTGGAAGGACAAGCCGGAGGAGGAGCGGCAGGAGGCCATGGCCCAGTACGGCCTGTCCGTCAACATCCCCAAGATGAAGGCCGACCTGCGCCGCTATCAGATCGAGTATGACGAGTGGTTCCTGGAGTCCGGCCTCCACAGCTCCGGCTATGTGGCCGAGACGGTGGGGCTGCTGGCCGACAAGGGCTGGACCTATGAGAAGGACGGCGCCCTGTGGCTCAACACCACCGACCTGCTCAAGCAGAAGTTCATGGCTGAGGGCAAGACCCAGGAGCAGGTGGACAAGCTGGACCTGAAGGACGACGTGCTGCGCCGTGCCAACGGCTTCTACACCTACTTCGCCGCCGACATCGCCTACCACCGCAACAAGCTGGAGAAACGGGGCTTCTCCAAGGCCATCAACATCTGGGGCGCCGATCACCACGGCCATGTGGCCCGCCTCCAGGCCGCGCTGGACGGCCTGGGCCTGGACGGCTCCCATCGGCTGGTGGTGGTGCTGATGCAGCTGGTCAACCTGCTGCAGGACGGCCAGCCCGTCCGGATGTCCAAGCGCTCCGGCAAGGCCATCGCCCTGCGGGACCTGCTGGACGAGGTCAGCGTGGACGCCGCCCGGTTCTTCTTCAACTCCCGGTCCTCCACCTCCGCCCTGGACTTCGACCTGGATCTGGCGGTGCGGCAGGATTCCGATAACCCGGTGTACTATGTCCAGTACGCCCACGCCCGGATCTGCTCCCTGGTGAGCCGCCTCACCGAGGAGGGGGCTCAGGTGCCCGACGCGGCGGCGGTCAACGCCGACCTCTTCACCACGGCGGAGGAGAAGGCCCTCATCAAGACCCTGTCCCAGCTGCCCGAGGTGATCCGCATTTCCGCCCGGGACTACGACCCCTCCCACGTCAACCGCTACCTCATCACCCTGGCCGGCGACTTCCACCGCTTCTACAATGCCTGCCGCATCAGGGGGGAGGAGAGCGATATCCTGGCCGCCCGCCTCAAGCTGGCGGATACCGTCCGCTCGGTGATTGCCAACTGTCTGGCCCTCATCGGCGTCACCGCACCTGAGAAAATGTAAGAGCGTAGATCCCGCCTTTTTTTAAAAAGGCGGGATCTTTTTTTGTGCAGTTTCATCAAAGGAAAAAGTAAGTGTTGAGAAATAAATTATGTCAACCAGAAAAAACGATTATTGTTTCGAAAAGAGACATATTAACAGGATGTGGAATCAATTTACAGATATAAGGTCACAATTCTTACATTTGTATAAAAGAAATAAAAACTTTCCCTTAATCTTCTGTTAATTAGTATGTAACACTCTTGTAATCTTTTTTTGACGTGGTATGATATGCTTTGCACACAGCTGAACGCTGGGATGCTGGTTCCTTCCACGATGGACACACGGAGGATCATTGGAATGACGATATTGGAATTAGTGAAGAATCTGAACTTTGCGGTGGTGGCGCTCTTCACCCTGCTCTACTTATATCAGGGCGTTTATGTGGTGGTGGGTCTGGTACTCCGCCGCTGGAAAGAGACCCATCAGCCCCAAAAACTCCATCGCTTTGCGGTGGTGGTATCCGCCCGCAATGAGGAGGGGGTCATAGGGGAACTGTTGGAGAGTCTGAACAAGCAGAACTACCCCAAGGAATTGCTGGACCTGTATGTGGTGGCGGATAACTGTACCGACGATACCGCCGGGGTGGCCCGCAAGGCCGGCGCCTTTGTGTACGAGCGATTCGACCAGCAGAAGAAGGGCAAGGGCTACGCCATGGACTACCTCTTCCACCGCCTGGAGGAGGAGGGTAAGGACGTCTACGACGGTTATTTCGTCTTTGACGCCGACAATCTGGTGGATCCCAACTTTGTCTCCGAGATGAACCGCACCTTCGACAAGGGGTACGACGCCATTACCTGCTACCGCAACTCCAAGAATTTTGGGGACAACTGGATCTCCGCCGGATACTCCATCTGGTTTTTGCGTGAGGCCCGCTTCCTCAATTTCCCCCGCACCCTGCTGGGCACCAACTGCCATGTGTCTGGCACCGGCTTCCTGGTGTCCGCCCAGGTCATCCGGGACAACGGCGGCTGGCCCTTCCATCTGCTCACCGAGGACATTCAGTTCTCTGTGGACTGCGCCATCCGGGGCCGCAAGATCGGCTACTGCGACACCGCCGTGGTGTACGACGAGCAGCCCACCACCTTCCGGCAGTCCTGGGATCAGCGGCTGCGGTGGTCCAAGGGCTTTTACGAGGTGGACCGGGAGTATACCGTACCTCTGCTGAAGGGCTGCTTCCGGCCCGGCCGGCTGGGTACCTCCTGCTACGATATGTTTGTCACCGTGGCCCCCGGTATGCTGCTCACCCTGGTGATGATCCTGTTCAACGGCATTATCCTGGCCAGCTGCATGACCCAGCCCGCCTATATTGCAGCCCGGGTCATTGATGTGACCGCCGGATTCATGCTCTCCGCCCTGTGGAATTTCTATGTGGGTCTGTTCTTCTACGGCCTGCTGACGGTAATCTCCGAGTGGAAGAACATCAGCGCCTCTCCCCTGCGGAAGCTGGGGTATGTATTTACTTTCCCCATCTTCATGTTTACCTACATTCCCATCTCCATTGCCGCCCTGGTGAAGAAGGTGGAGTGGAAGCCCATCTACCACACCTCCACCAAGCGGGTGGGGGCGGGCTGAGCAAAACCCGATGGAAAGAGACCTGCCGTTTTGCGGCAGGTCTCTTTTGCCTGGGAACCAGGCTTGCATTGGATCGTAAAACTGTGATATAATACCACCCAAATGTGCAAGATAGAAGGAGTAAGCAATGATGGACACCATTCCCTTATCCATGCCCATTCTGATGGACGGCGCCACCGGCACTGAGCTGCGCCGGCTGGGTATGCCCGACGGGGCCTGCACCGAGCAGTGGGTGCTGGAGCATCCCCAGGCCTTGCTGGAGGTACAGCAGGGCTATGTGCGTGCAGGCAGCCGGATTTTGCTGGCCCCCACTTTTGGGGCCAACCGGGCCAGCCTGGAGCGGCGGGGCATCCTGGGACAGGTAGGGGACTACAACCGCCGCCTGGTGGAGCTGACCCGTCAGGCCGCCGGGGAGGGCGTACTGGTGGCGGGGGACATGGCCCCTGCCGGGCTGACCCTGGTTCCCTTTGGCGAGAGCAGCTTTGAGGAACTGGTGGCAGTCTATACCGAACAGGCCGCCGCGCTGGAGGCCGCCGGGGTGGACCTGTTTTTCCTGGAGACCATGACCGACATGGCCCAGGCCCGGGCTGCGGTGCTGGCCTGCAAAAGCGTGTCGGACAAGCCGGTGTGGGTGTGCTTCACCTGCGACGACGAGGGACGTACTCCTGCCGGCACCGATGTGCTGGCGGCCCTCATCGTCATGCAGGGCATGGGGGTGTCCGCCTTCGGACTCAACTGTACCAGCCCCGCGGATACGGCGGAGCAGCTGGAGCGGCTGACCCCCTACGCCTCCATCCCCCTGATTGCCAAGCCCTCCGCCGGGCTGCCCGGGGCCTGCTGTACCCCGGAGGAACTGGCGGGCTTCGTACCCCAATATGCCGCCGCCGGGGCCCGCATCTTCGGCGGGTGCTGCGGCGCGGGACAGAACCATCTGGAGGCAGTGGCCGCTGCCGTGGCCGGAGTGGATTTTGCCGCCTTCCCCGGGGTGGAACGGGACCCTGACGTGATCCCCTGCGCCAGCGAGAAGGAGGCCCGCTTCATCACCCCCGACGTGGATGTGGGGGAGACCATCGAGTGTACCCCTGATTTGATGGAGGACATTCTGGAGGCGGAGGAGCAGTCCCCCCAGGGAGCCCTTAAGATCGCCATCCTGGAGGAGGACGACCTGGACATCTTCGCCGAAAACCAGTATGTGGTGAAGGACGCGCTGTGCCTGTGGTCCGACGTGCCCGAGCTGCTGGAGAAGGCCCTGCGGCTCTATCAGGGCCGGGCCTTCTGGGACGGCACCGGCGATTTGGAGGAGGATTTCCTGCGCCGGATGGCCCGCCGGTACGGCCTGGTCCTGCTTTAAGAAAAAATCAGCGAAACAGACAAAAAGCCCATTCCCTTTTTGGGATGGGCTTTTTGTTTTGTGCCTTGACGGAAGTACCAAGATACGGTATCATGGTTCTTGTGCGAGAAATGAAAACACAAGATATTGTGTTCTGTGATAACCGATTGTAATTGCCTGTATGGGCGGAATAGGAAAGGAACGGATGGCTATGACACTTACCAAAATCAGAAAGCGGGACGGCCGGCTGGCGGAGTTCAACGAGGACAAGATTGCCGGCGCCATTGACAAGGCCTTCCGGGCCACCTACAAGCCCGGCAAGGAGGCCGAGGCCAAGCGGCTGGCCGACGAGGTTCTCTCTATCCTGGAGGTGGAGGGGGAGCGCCAGCCCGACGTGGAGCATATCCAGGACCTGGTGGAGCGGGTGCTGATGGACAATGGCTACATTCAGACCGCCAAGGCCTATATCCTCTACCGGGAGGAGCGCAGCCGGGCCCGGGAGATGAACACCCGGCTGATGAAGACCTATGAGGACATCACCTTCTCTGCCGCCAAGGACTCGGACATCAAGCGGGAGAACGCCAACATCGACGGCGACACCGCCATGGGCGCTATGCTCAAGTTTGGCTCTGAGGGGGCCAAGCAGTTCTATGATATGTTTGTCCTCAATCCCGACCACGCCCGGGCCCACCGGGAGGGGGATATCCACATCCACGACCTGGACTTTCTGACCCTCACCACCACCTGCTGCCAGATCGACATCAAAAAGCTCTTTGCCGGCGGCTTTTCCACTGGTCACGGCACCCTGCGGGAGCCCAACGATATCGCCTCCTACGCAGCCCTGTGCTGCATTGCCATCCAGTCCAACCAGAACGACCAGCACGGCGGCCAGAGCGTGGTCAACTTCGACTACGGCATGGCCGACGGCGTGCGCAAGACCTTCAAGCGGCTGTACCGGCAGAATCTGGCCCGGGCGCTGACTCTGCTGGGAGATGAGAGCGATCCCGAGCGGGAGCTGAAGGCCGTCATGGCAAAGCTGGAGGAGGAGACCGGCCTGTGCCCGGTGCTGGCGGGCAGCGAAGACTATTTTGCCGCCGAGCGGGCCGCCCTGGTACCCAAGTTTGGCGACGGGGCCACGGTGGAGAAGGCCCAGAAGTTTGCCCAGCAGCGGGCGGAAAAGGAGACCGACCGGGCCACCTATCAGGCCATGGAGGCCCTGATCCACAACCTGAATACTATGCACTCCCGGGCGGGGGCCCAGACTCCCTTCTCCTCCATCAACTACGGCATGGATACCTCTCCCGAGGGCCGCATGGTGATGAAAAACATCATGCTGGCCACCGAGGCCGGTCTGGGCGGCGGCGAGACCCCCATTTTCCCCATCCAGATCTTCCGGGTGAAGGAGGGGGTCAACTACAACCCCGGGGAGCCCAACTACGACCTGTTCCAGCTGGCCATGCGCTGCTCCGCCAAGCGGCTGTTCCCCAACTTCTCCTTTATCGACGCCCCCTTCAACCTGCAATACTACAAGCCCGGACATCCCGAGACCGAGATCGCCTACATGGGCTGCCGTACCCGGGTTATCGGCAATGTGTACGATCCCAGTCGGGAGATCTGCAATGGCCGGGGCAACCTGTCCTTTACCACCATTAACCTGCCCCGGCTGGCCATCAAGGCCCGGGG
>NZ_CALWOJ010000041.1 GCF_944383115.1 uncultured Flavonifractor sp.
GGCGGCATGGGGCCCCAGGCCACCCAGGACTTCTATCAGCGGATTCTGGACCGCACCGACGCCTCCTGCGACCAGGAGCATCTGCCCACCCTGATCTGGAGCGACACCTCCATGCCCGACCGCACCGCCGCCATTCTGGGGGGCGACGCAGAGGGCTGCTACCAGCGGCTGCTCTCGGGAGCCCGGCTGCTGGAGAGAGGCGGCTGCACCGTGCTGGCCATTCCCTGCAATACCTCCCACTACTTTGCCGACCGGCTCCAGGGGGAACTCTCCATCCCCCTCATCCACATGCCCCGGGAGACCGTGGGGGCGCTGACGGCGGAGGGGAAGCGCAAGGTGGGTATCCTGGCCACCGACGGCACCATCCGCACCGGCGTGTACCAGAAGGAGTGTAGCGCCGGGGGGCTGGAGGCGGTCTCCCCGCCGGAGGAGATCCAGAAGCTGGTGATGAGCATCATCTACGACGAGATCAAGCGGGGCGAGAAGGGTTCCCGGGAGAAATTCGCCGTCATTGACCGCTGGCTGCGCCAGACGGGATGCGACAGCGCCATTCTGGGCTGCACCGAGCTGTCCGTCTACCGCACCTACCACGGCCTGCCCGATTATTACCTGGACGCAATGGACGTGCTGGCCCAGCGGTGCATCACCGCCTGCGGCTATAAGCTGCGCCTGGTATAAGCAACGGGCCGATGGAGACATCGGCCCTACAAGTTTTTGGTGGTGAATGACTATGACCGATTTTCGCCGCCCTCTGGGCGACTATGTGCAGCTGCTGCTGCGCCACGATCTGCTGGCCGACAAGGGGCCGGTTCATGCTGACCTGAGCGCCCCGGTGGCTTTGGTGTCCTGCGACTCCCAGGTGGTGATTCCCCACACTCTCTTTGTGTGTAAGGGGGCCAAATTCAAGGAGGACTACCTGCGCCAGGCCATGGAGGGGGGCGCCTTTGTCTACGTCAGCGAGACTCCCTACCCCAATGTGCCCCTGCCCTGCCTGCGGGTCACCGATATCCGGCAGGCCATGGGCCTGCTGGCCGACCTCAGTTACGGACACCCCTCCGGCAAGCTGACCATTACCGGCATCACCGGCACCAAGGGCAAGACCACCACGGCCTACTATACCAAATCCATCGTGGACACCTGGCTGGCTGCCCAGGGGCACCGGGAGAGCGCCCTGCTCTCCACCATCGTCACCGACGACGGCCTGGAGCGCAAGCCCGCCAAGCTCACCACGCCGGAACCCCTGGATCTCCAGCGCCATCTGTCCAACGCGGTGGAGGCCGGGGCGGATTATCTCACGATGGAGGTGTCCTCCCAGGCCCTGAAGTATGGACGGGTCATTGGAGTGGACCTGTCCTGCGCCGTGTTCCTCAACATCGGTGAGGATCACATCTCCCCGGTGGAACACCCTGATCTGGAGGACTACCTCCAATCCAAGCTGCTGATTTTCAAGCAGGCCAAAACCGCCTGTATTTCCATGGACTGCGATCACGCCCCTGAGGTGGCCGCTGCTGCCGCCCGGTGTGAGAAGGTCATTACCTTCTCTCAGAAGGACCCCGCCGCCGCGGTGTACGGCAGCAACGTGCGCAAGGAGGGCAGCAGGATTGCCTTCCACGTCCGCACCCCCCGGTACGAGGGGGAGCTGGCCATCTCCACCCCCGGCCTGTTCAACGTGGAGAACGCCTTGGCCGCCGTGGCGGTGGCTGAGGCCTACGACATCCCCCGGGAGGCAGTGGAGGAGGGCCTGGAGAAGGCATTTGTCCCCGGCCGCATGGAACACTACGTCAGTGCCGACAATCAGATCTCCGTCATTGTGGATTACTCCCACAACGGCATGAGCCTGCAGAACGCCCTGCGCTCCGTGCGGGCGGAGTACCCCGACCGGCAGCTGACAGTGCTCTTCGGTTGTACCGGCGGTAAGGGCATCGACCGCCGGGAGGGCATGGGCAACGCCGCCGGAGAGTGGGCCCACCGGATTATCCTCACCGAGGACGACCCCGGCCCCGAGGAGGTGGAGGACATCTGCGCCGACATCGGCGTGTTCCTCAAGCGGTGGAACAAGGAGTACACCGTCATTCCCGACCGGGAGCGGGCGGTGGAGACCGCCATCCTGGAGGCAGAGCGTCCCGCCGTGGTGCTGCTGGCGGGCAAGGGCTGCGAGGAGGCCCAGAAGCGAAAAAACGGCCCCGAACCCTGCATCCCAGACGGAATCCTGGCCCGGCAGGCCCTGGACAAGTATGACCGTGACCATGCTCAATGAGGCTTTTGCCGCCGCAGGCGCCGCCGCCTGGGGCGGCTTGCCCTTTTCGGAACTGGCGGAGGATATGACGGCGGAGGACATGGCAAAGGCGGAACAGCTGTGCCCCAATCCCTGTACCGTGCTGGTAGCCGCCTTCCCCTACTACGCCGGGGACCGGCCCGGCAACCTGTCCCTCTACGCTCGGGGGCGGGATTATCACCAGGTTGTCACCGGAAGATTGAATACCATTTGCTATATTTTGAAAGAAAAATACCCAAATGGGATATATTTGCCCGCTGCCGACAATTCCCCTCTGCCGGAACGGCAGGCGGCCTGGCGGTGCGGGATTGGGCTGCGGGGGAAAAACGGGCTGGTGATCCTGCCCCCCTACGGCAGCTATGTGTTTCTGGGCACCATCCTCACCGATGTGGAATTGGACCTGCCGCCCCGCACCACCTCCCCTGACTGCGTGGGCTGCGGCAAGTGTTTGGCTGCCTGCCCCGGCGGCGCTCTGGAAGAGGGCGGCGTGGATCTGTCCCGCTGCCTGTCCGAGCTGACTCAGAAGAAGGGGGAGCTGACCGGGGAGGAGACGGCGCTGGTAAAGACCCACCCCCTGATCTGGGGGTGCGACATCTGCCAGCAGGTGTGCCCCTACAACGCCCATCCCGCCCTGTCCCCTCTGCCTGAGTTCCGGGAGGGGCTGGTGGATGCCCTGGAGGGTGCCGACCTGGAGGGGCTGACCAACCGGACCTTCCGGGACAAGTACGGCGACCGGGCCTTTGCCTGGCGGGGCCCTGCCCCTCTGAGACGTAATCTGGAACTGAAAATGCCCTCCGCGCCGGTGGAGGGGCTACCCTGACTTTAGCATATGTTTTCTCTGAGCAACTTTTTGAAAAACAGACGAGTCCTCCTGCTGCGGGATCAGCCTGCGGCGGGAGGACTCGTCTGCTTTTTTATGTACATCCATAAAGTGGGTTTTGGAACCCTGCCAAGGACGGATGGCAAAGGGGGGATTATGTGACCAAAGATAACCTGGGCAACATGCCACTACTGGTAGTGGCATGTGCTTTGCATAGTATGGCAGGCAGGAAAAGAAAAACGCTCCCTTTAATATTTTGGTTTGGAGATGTGAAACTATGAATGAAAAGGTGAACGAGTTGCCTGGGATCTTGATTTTATCCCATGGACCCCTGTGTACCGCCATGATTGAGTCGGCCAAGATGATCGTAGGGGAGACCCCCAACGTGACCGCCCTGCCCTTCCGGGCGGAGGATGATCTGGAGCAGTACGGCCTGCGGGCCAACGCCATTTACAGCGCCATGCCGGAGGGCTCCATCGTCCTGTACGACCTGTTTTCCGGCACACCGTTTAACCAGATGATGGCCCGGTGCGGCGGCAGACCTATAGACGGCCTGTGCGGCGCCAGCCTGCCCGTTCTGCTGGACGCACTCTCCATGCGGGAGTGCATGAGCGGGGACGCGTTGGTGAGGGCGCTGGAGGAGTCGGCCCACGCCGGTATCGTCAACGTAAGAACATTTATGCAAGACACCTTGCAGGTATAAGGCGCCCTGCCCAGAGGGTGCCGGATTGGAGATGCTCTGCTATGAGAAAGGACCGTATATTAGCCTATGTAGTGGACAAATGCCGCACCCAACAGCCGGAGGAGGGCGTTACCACACAGGAGATCGCCGACGCGCTATCCATCTGGCGCAACGATGTGGCGGTGGAACTTAACAAACTGGTGGCCGAGGGGAAACTGCGCCGGGAGGGGAAGAAAAATATCCGCTTTTTTCCCGCCGATGGACAGGCCCAGGATCAGCCCCCACCCTCCGCCCCGGAAACGGGCCCCACAGCCTTTTCCAAACTGGTGGGGGCAAACGGCAGCCTGAAGCATCAGATCAGCGTGTCCAAGGCGGCGGCGGCCTATCCCTCTCATGGACTGAACATGCTCATACTCGGCCCCACCGGGTCGGGCAAGAGCAGCTTTGCCAAGGCGGTGTGGGAATATGCCAGGGAGATCAACGCCTTTGGCTCCAAGGATGGGAATATCCCCTTTGTGGTATTTAACTGCGCTGAGTACTCGGACAATCCCCAGTTGCTGCTCAGCCATCTGTTCGGCTATAAGAAGGGGGCCTTTACCGGCGCGCTGGAGGATAAGGTGGGGCTGGTGGAGGAGGCCGACGGCGGCATCCTGCTGCTGGATGAAATCCATCACCTCTCCGCCGCGGGACAGGAGCTGTTCTTTACCCTGCTGGACACAGGGCTGTATCACCGCCTGGGGGACGTCACCACCAGGCGCTCCCAGTTTATGCTCATCGGCGCCACCACCAAGCCGGTGACCGACCTGCTGGATACCTTCCTGCGCCGGATGCCGGTGCTGATCCAGATGCCTGCCCTGTTCGAGCGGCCCATCAGCGAGCGGCTGGAATTCATTGAACACTTTTACACCGAAGAGGCGGCCCGCATTGGCCGGCCCCTCCGCATTCAGCGGGAGGTGCTGAACGCCCTGCTGGGCTACACCCTCTACGCCAATCTGGGTTCCCTGAAAAACACCATCCAGATCTCCTGTGCCAAAGGCTACCTGCGCCAGGGCCTGAACGGCGGAGATCGGGAGGTGAGCATTGCTTTCTCCGACCTGTCTTTTCAGGTCCACGGCAATGAAAGCGGACAAGGCGTCGATCCCGAGGCTCTGGCCTGCTTTGAGGGGGACATGCACATCTCGGGCAGCGGTCCCAAGCTGGCGGGCGGAGACGTGCCTGAATTTATGGATATTTATGACTTTGTGGACAACCACCTGGAGCAGGGCCTGAAAAAGGGACTCAGCGCCGAGGAATTACAGCAGATCATGGTGGCGGAGGTGGACAACTACTATGTCAATATGGACCGGGTCCTCCAGGAGCCGGGTACCGACGTAAGCCTGCTCAACAGCGTTCTCTTCCCGGGCTGCGTGGGGATCTCGGCGGAGTTCCTGGACCGTGCCTCCCGGGAATTAAACCGGGTCTATCCCTCCACCGCCCCCGTCCTGCTGGCTATGCACATCAGCCAGTATGTGGACCGGATGCGCTCCGAGCAGCCCTCTTTCCCGCCCAATCTCCTGGACGGCATGAAGGGCTATGTGCGGGAGGCCGCCTTCCTGCAAAAAAATCGGGAGTGGCTCTCCTCGGCCCTGAAAGTCAAGATCACCGACGACGAAGAGAGTTTTCTGGCCATCTTCCTCAGCCAGGTGGCCAACCGCAGCGAGGCGCCCAGGGTGTGGCTTACGGTGGTGTCCAGCAACGAGCGCACCGCCTCCAGCATGACGAAATTTGTCAGCTCGGTATGCCACGCCTCCCATCTTCACTGGGTGGACAATCAGTCCGCCGGGGCCATGAGCGGCATGTTCAACAGTGTATGCAAAAACATCCGTACCTTCCACGGTGACGGCGGCAACCTGATCTTTACCGACCTGAAAGTGCTGGTGGGCCTGGAGTGTGAGCTGTGCCGGGCCACCGGCGTGCCCTGCAAGGTGATCCCCATCCTGGAGCAGCACATTTTGATGGACGCCTGCCGGACCACCATGGCTATGTGGGACGATTTGGAGACCACTTACCAGCGGGTGCTGCAAAACTACAGCGATTTTATGTACCGCTTCTTCCGGTCTACGTCCACCCAGCTGCCTTCCGCCCCCCAGGAAGAGGACGAGGAGGAGCGGACCCGGGTGGTACTCTCCATCTGCGTTACCGGCATCGGCAGCGCCAGGAGCATCAAGGAGATCCTGGAGAAGAAGCTCTCCTATATTCCCAACCTGCGGATTGTGGCACTGAGTACCCTGGAGGACTTTGAAGCCATCTACAAGACCTACGACAAGTCCATCAAGCTGGTGGTGGGTACCGTGGACCCGGGCATTTCCGGCGTGCCCTTCCTCTCCGCCGATCGGGTCTTTACCGCCAGCGGCATGGAGTATATCTCCTCCATCCTGGACAACTGGGGAAGCGGCTGCTTTCCCTCGGAGGAGGGGGAGGAACCGTCGGCCGGAGGCGCCCTGGGGCTGCTGAAAGAGAATTTCGACTTTATTGCCCCCAATGTGGACCGGGACAAGGCGGTGATCTGCATCGAGCGGATGATCTCCATCCTGGAGTCCCGCTATTACAAGAAACCCATCCCTCAGGATGTACAGGTGAGGCTGTTCATGCACGCGGCCAGTATGCTGGAGCGCATTGTCAGCGGAGAGCGGCTGGAGGAGGACCCGGAACACGAGAGGCTGATCCGGCAGAAGGCGTCCTGGTATCAGTTCCTGGAACACACCATCAAGGAGGCGTTTCTGCCCTACGGCTGCGAGATTCCGCCGGTAGAATACTTCTATTTCATGCTCTCTTTGCCTGAGTCCATCTGAACAATCCACAAATTCTAAAATACGAGGAGAAGTATTATGGTTTGCGAAACAGTGAAAATCATCAATCAGACCGGGCTGCATGCCAGGCCCGCCAACGTCTTTGTCAAGGAGGCCATCAGCCATAAGGGCTGCGCCATCTCCATTCAGAAGGACGGCAGGCAATTTAACGGGAAATCCATTGTCAGCGTGCTGTCCGCCTGCGTCAAATGCGGCAACGAGATCAAGATCGTGGCCGATGGAGAGGGGGAGGAAGAGGCCCTGAGAGACATGGTGGCGGCGGTGAACAGCGGCTTGGGAGAATGACAGGAGGTCGGTGTCATGTCAATGGTATTTCAGGGGCGAGGCGTATCCGAGGGGATGGCGATGGGGGCCGTTTTTCTGCTGGCCCAACAGACGCTGAAAGCGCCTGATACGCCCGCCCGGGACCCGGAGACCGAAGTGGAGCAGTTTGAGGCGGCGATGGCGCGTACCCAGGCGCGTCTGCAAGACCTGTATGACCAGGCCTGCCGCAAGCTGGGAAAAAAGGAGGCGGAGATTTTCGACGCCCACCTGACGTTTTTGCAGGACGAGTATTCGGTCAGCATGCCCATTGAGGAACTGATCCGGGCGGACAAGCTGACCGCCGCCCAGGCTGTCCAGCGCCAGTTTGACGCTCTGGCCGACATGTTCCGCGCCCTGGACGACGAGCTGATGAGCGAACGGGCCGCCGATGCGGAGGATCTGAAACAGCAGCTGCTGCGGGCGATCCTGGGCCTGCCCGAGCAGGATGTGACCCGCCTGGATCAGGATGTGATCCTTTTGGCAGACGAGCTGATGCCATCGGACACCGTACGGATGGATGTGTCCCATGTGGTGGGGCTGGCCACCCGCCTGGGAGGGGTTACCGCCCACACCGCCGTCATTGCCCGCACCCTGGGGATACCGGCGGTGGTGGGCCTGACCGGCTGGGAAGCACAGGTGGAGAACGGCGCCCAGGCCATTCTGGACGGGACCACAGGCCGGCTGATCGTAGCGCCCTCCCGGGAGGAGCAGGAGGCCTGCGCTGCCGCCAGGGCAGAGGCGGAGCGGCAGACGCAGGAACTGGCCGCCTTTCGGAACAGACCTACCGTCACCAGCGACGGGGTCCATGTGGGACTGTTTGCCAACATTGGGTCTCCCGAGGAGGCCGGTACATCCGCTGCCCTGGGAGCCGAAGGAGTGGGGCTGTTTCGTAGCGAATTCCTGTTTATGGATCGGGAGGACCTGCCAACCGAGGAGGAGCAGTTTTGCGCCTACCGGAAGGCGTTGGAGGCCATGGGGGGCAAACCGGTGGTAGTACGCACCTTGGATGTTGGGGGCGACAAGAAACTGCCCGCCCTGCCCCTGCCCCGGGAGGACAACCCCTTTTTGGGCTGCCGGGCCATACGCATGACCCTGAAACGCCCCGACTTGTTCCGGCCACAGCTGCGGGCGCTGCTGCGGGCCTCGGCCTATGGGACGCTGCACATCATGTTTCCCATGATCTCCGGGCTGGGGGAACTGCGGGCCGCCAAGGCCATGTTGGAGCAGGAGCGCCGCCAGCTCCAGGGAGACGGTGTCCCAATGGGGCCTGTCAAGGTGGGCATCATGGTAGAGATCCCCGCCGCCGCCGTAATGGCGGACCAGTTTGCCAAAGAGGTGGACTTTTTCTCCATCGGCACCAACGATCTGATCCAGTACACATTGGCCGCGGAGCGGGGCAACGAGCATGTGGCGGATCTCTACACCGCCTACCATCCGGCGGTACTGCGGCTGATCGCCGCCACGGCCAAAGCCGCCCGGGACAACGGAATCCTCTGCGGCATGTGCGGTGAGGCGGCGGGGGATGCCCGGCTGACCGCCGCGCTGGTGGGGATGGGGCTGGGAGAGCTGTCCATGAGCCCACGGCTGATTCCCAAGCTCCGCAAACTCCTCAGCGAATGGACCATGGATCAGTGCCGGCAGCGGGCGGAGGAACTGCTGAGCTTGCCGGACGAGGCGGCGGTAAAGCGATATCTGGAGCAGGCGGGCTGAGCCTCACAGATGGCCCCGATTCCATTACTACAAATAGTGGCACGATTCTTGCATCCTTATCAGCCAGACGCGTAATGGAGCGATCATAGGCAGGGAGCGGGGGTGGTGCGGTACGGATTTGGACAGAAAAACCACGACCACGAATGCAGAGAGAGGGTGTATGTATGCGTAACATTGTCATGGCAAGGGTAGACGAGCGGCTGATTCACGGACAGGTGATGACCTCATGGCTGAAGCTGACCGACGCCAATGTGATCCTGGTGATCGACGGCCCGTCTGCTACCAATGCGTTTCTGAAGCGGATCCTGTTTGCAGCGGCTCCCAAGAGCATTACGCTGCACGTCATGACCGAGGAGGACGCCGCGGCATTTCTGAAGGAGGACGCTCCCGAGGGCGAGCGGGTGTTCGTGCTGACCAAGACCCCCGGCCCCATGCTGAAGATGGTCAAAAGCGGGATTGAGCTGAGCGAGGTTATCCTGGGGAATATGGGCGGCGCTGCGGGCAGAAAGCGGTTCAATAAGAGCATCTCTGCCAGCGACGCGGAGATCCAGGACTTCAGAGACCTCGTCGCCAGCGGAGTGAGTGTCTACTGCCAGATGGTCCCCACCGACGCAAAAGAAAACATCAAAAAACTGTTGTAAATTGGAGGCGGGAGAAATATGGACGTAAGTATTCTGCAAATTTGCCTGATTTCGTTCTGGTATTGCTTTGCCAACATCAGCTGGCCCTTCGGCTCTATGGGCCAGTGGGCCACCCTGAATCGCCCGCTGGTTTCCGGCCTGGTGGTGGGCCTGATCCTGGGCGATCCGGTCCAGGGCACCATCATCGGCGCCACCATCAACATTATGTATCTGGGCATTATCTCCGCCGGCGGGTCGCTCCCCTCCGACTCCGGCATGGCCGGCATTATGGGCACCGCCTTCGCCATCATCGGCGGCCTGGATACCGGCGCGGCCCTGGCCCTGGCAGTGCCTATGGGCCTGGTGGGTTCCGTACTCAACGTCCTGACCATGGCCGGCCAGTGCTTCCTCATTCCCCTGGCGGACAAGTGGATTGACGAGGGAAAATCCAACCGGATCATGCTCATCAACATGTGGATTCCATACATCGTCAAGACCGTCATCCGCTTTGTCATCGCCTTCGTGATCCTGTACTTCGGCGCAAACGCCCTGGACAGCATTGTGAACGCGTTGAGCGGACCTGTGATGGACGCCCTCAGCCTCATGGGCGGTCTGCTGCCCGCCGTAGGCGTTGGCCTGATGCTGCTCACCATCTTCAAAGGCCGGGCCCGCTGGTTCCTCTTCCTGGGCTTTGCCGCCACCAGCTATCTGAACCTGGGCACCATCGCTGTAGCGTTTATTTTTGGTATCATCGCGGTTTTGGTGGTGGGCTTTGACGCCGACGACCTCTCCGCCTTCCGCAGCGTGAAGGGCGAGAACGCCATGACCTACCGCTACTTCAGCAAGGGCGATCTGACCCGGGCCTGGCTGCGCTGGCATTGGTTCTGTGAGTCCTGCTACAACTATGAGAGAATGCAGGGCCTGGGCTTCTGCAACGCCATGGTGCCTCTGCTGAACAAGATCTATAAGGGCGATAAGGAGGGCCTGGTGGCCGCCATGAAGCGCCACGCCATGTTCTTCAACACCGACCACAATTTCGGCGGCATGATCCTGGGCATCTGCGCCTCTATGGAGGAGCAGAAGAAGGCGGGCGCCGACATCCCCGAAGAGGCCTTCGTCTCCCTGAAATCCGGACTCATGGGCCCCTGCGCGGGCATCGGAGACACCCTCTCCCAGGTGGTGCTGCTGCCTATCCTCTCCGTAATCTTCATCAACCTGGCCAGCCAGGGCGCTGTCTGGGCTCCCGTGGCCTTCACCATCATCTTTATGGCCATCTTCTACGGCGTGGGCTACTGGATGCTCAAGCTGGGCTACAACAGCGGCGGTGAGACCGTCCTCAAGCTGATGGAGAGCGGCCTGTTTGACAAGGTGATCGAAGTGGCAAGCATCCTGGGCTGCGCCGTCATGGGCGCCCTGGTGTGCAGCTTCGTGACCTTCAACTGGAATGTCTCCATCGTCCAGGAGGGCGTGGAACTTTTCAACCTCCAGACCGGCGTGTTCGACGCCATCCTGCCCAACGCTATGCCCCTGCTGCTGACCATGGGCGTATATGGCATGGCCAAGAAGGGCGTCAAGAGTTCCTACATTACGTTTGCCGTCATGGGCCTGGGCTTTGTGCTGGGCGTGCTGGGCCTGATCGCCTGACAGATCGGGAAACGCAGGCCAAACAAGAGCTATTACACACAAAGGGAGTGTTTGTATATGAGAATCAGTATTGTAGGCATGTTTGTAAAAGATCTGGAGGGGGCCAAGCAGTTTTTCATGGACTACTTCGGCGCCCAGGAACACGCGGTCTATGAGGAGGATAACGGCTTTAAGTCCTATATTTTGAAGTTCGACGAGGGACCCAAGCTGGAACTCATGACCAAGCCGGAGATCGTGGATCAGAAGAAGGACCCCAACCGCACCGGCTTCGTACATATCTGCATCAAGGTGGACAGCCGGGAGAAGCTGGATGAAATCACAGAGAAATTCCGTGCCGGCGGCTATGAGATCCTCTACGAGCCCGCTACCGTGGGAGGCAAGGAGACCCGGGCCATCACCTTTGAGGACAACATCCTGGAGGTCAGCGCATAAGGACGGCTTTGGAACAAGACGCGGCCCGCCGGGCAGCGTAGGAAAGGGGAGTAAATCATATGTCAATTTTTCATAACGTGTTTGGCGGGACCAAGCCTATTATCGGGATGGTCCACCTCAAGCCTCTTCCCGGTTCTCCCCTCTATGGCGGGGATATGGAGGAGATCTACCGTGCCGCCGCCGCCGACCTGGAGGCCCTGGAGCGGGGCGGGGTGAACGCGGCCATTGTGGAGAACTTCGGGGACATCCCCTATGCCACCGGGAATGATTTGATTACCTGTACGGCCTTTGCAAACCTGGCTACGCGGCTGCGGGCGAATTGCAGCCTGCCCCTGGGGATCAACGTGCAGTTCAACCATTATGAGGCGGAATGGAGCATCGCCTACACCTGTAACTTTAACTTTATCCGGGTAGAGGTTTTTGCCGAACACCGAATGGGACCCAACGGCTACTGCCCGCCCTGCGGCCCGGCGCTGATGCGGCTGAAAGAGCAATATCCCAAGGATATCGCCATCCTGGCGGACGTCCATGTGAAGCACACCTTCCCCGTGGTGGAGCAGCCTTTGGACTTTACGGTGGACTCCATCCTTGAGGCGGGCGCCGACGCACTGATCTGTACCGGCATCACCACCGGCAAAAGCCCCAGCGTGGACGATGTTCGGGAGATGAAGTGCATGGCCGGCGACGTTCCGGTCATTGTGGGCAGCGGCGTCAATGAGAGGACCGTGCTGGACTACATAGGGGTGTCGGACGGCGCCATCATCGGCAGCAGCTTCAAACAGGATGGGAAGGTACTCAATCCCATCGACCAGGCCCGGGTGGAACAACTGATGGCCCGGCTGAAGTAAACAAAGAAAGGGAAACAGGGCAAGAGGAAGACTGACTTATGGATCAGAAAAAGATGGTGTGCGTGATCACCGGCGCTTCCGGCGGTATCGGCAAGGAAGTGGTGAGAACGTTTTGCGGCCACGGCTATCATGTGGCCATGCTGGACAGGGACGGGGAACTGCTGGAAAAGACCATGCAGGAGCTGGGGCTGGATCACAGCCAAGCGTCCTGCTATCAGCTGGATATCTCCGACCAGGAGCAGGTAAAGGCTACGGTGGCCCGGATCAAGGCGGAGCTTACGCGGGTGGACGTGTTGGTCAATGCCGCCGGAATTGTGGGCCGGTACGCCAAGACGGTGGATTACGACTTTGAGAATTTCAAGCGGATCTATGCCGTCAACGTGTTCGGCACATTCCTGATGATGCAAAATGTGCTGCCCATCATGGTGGAGCAGGAGCAGGGGGCCATCGTCAATTTTGGCTCTGTGTCGGGCATGCGGGGCTATACCCTGGAGGTGGGCTACGGCTCCAGCAAATGGGCTGCCATCGGTATGACCCAGAATGTGGCCAACGAATATGGAGGCTGCGGGATCCGGGTCAACTCGGTGTCCCCCGGTTGGGTGGATACCGGCATGATGCAGCGCACCCTGGACAACTACCGGGAGTTGGGCGAAAACGGGGAGATCACCCTGGGGCCCTCCCACCGCCCCGCCAAACCCTCGGAGATCGCCGACGCGGTCTATTTCCTGAGCAGCCCGGAGGCCAGCCACATCAACGGGGCCAACCTGGTGGTGGACGGTGGAATGCTGCTGGGCTGAGTCCCGGCGTGCCAAATCATCAAAAACGCCCGCCGGCCGCCCAGCCATTGCCGGAGCGGGTCACAGCGGACTTTGGAAAGGATGAAGAAGTATGAAAAACAAATTCTTTGATCGCAAAATGGTCATCGGTATGGTACACCTGCTGCCCCTGCCGGGCAACGCCTCCTATCGGGACAACAAGGACGAGATCGTCAAAAACGCGCTGGAGGATGCCAAGACCCTGATCGACTGCGGCGTGGACGCCATCGCCCTGGAAAATTTCAGCGACTGGCCCCAGTACAGCACCTCCATTCCCCTGGAGGCTTACTCCCTGATGGTCCGGGTGGCCGCCGAGATCCGTTCCTTCTGTAAGATCCCCTTCGGCGTCAACATTGAGATGAACGCCTACGAGCAGGAGTGGGCTATGGCCTACGCGGTGGACGCCGATTTCATCCGTGTGGAGGCTTTTGTGGATAACCGGGCCGGGTCCTTTGGTTACCTGGAGGCCTGCTCCACCCCCCTGATGAACCTGATGAAACAGTATCCTGCCGATACCATGCTGTTTGCCGACGTCCATACCCAGGAGACCTACGGTATGCCCAACATCCCCATCAACGAGGCCGCCGGCAACGCCATCAACCACGACGCCAGCGCCATCATTGTCACCGAGAATGACCAGAACAAGCGCATCACCGTGGAGGATGTAAAATCCATGCGGGAAGCTATCGGCAACTTCCCCATCATCGTGGGTTCCGGCGTCAAGACCACCAATGTGCTGGACTATTTGGAGTACGCCGACGCCGTCATCGTGGGCCGGGGCTTCAAGACCGGCGAGCGGATCGATCCCGCCCTGGTCAAGGAGTTCATGGCCGTGGTGAGAAGCAAATACAACTAAGAGACAAGGGCTGGGACGCCCTCCAAAGGAAACACCAGCCCCCGAGAACCGCTACGGTTCCAGGGGGCTGGCGTTTCTGTCTCCTTCAATATCCCGTGGCAGACAGGATGCGTTTCCATGCAAAAATATGTTGCACAGGGCAAGTGGTTCTTGTTGCAGACAAAAACAAAAAGGTTTTGGAACCACGTTGGTTCCAAAACCTTTTTCTGGTGGACGATACAGGACTTGAACCTGTGACCTCCCGCACGTCAAGCGGATGCTCTACCAGCTGAGCTAATCGTCCGAACAGCGTAGACTATTATATCGAAATGGCGGGAAGATGTCAAGCCTTTTTTTAAAATACCCTTTTCAAAGGGTGCGCCGGCTGGTATACTTACCACAATAACAAAAACAGGGGGGTCAAATATGGCGGGACGGGTAGTACTCATCACCGGAGGCAGCCGGGGCATCGGCGCCGCTGCGGCCCGGCGGTTTGCCACCGGAGGAGATACGGTGGTGGTCAATTACTGCCGCTCCAGAGAGAAGGCGGAGGCCCTGGCGGCGGAGATCGGCGGCTGGGCGGTGCAGGCCGACGTGTCCGATCCCCTCCAGGTGGGGAAAATGGTTGACAATGTGTTGGATAAATTTTGTCAACTTGACATTCTGGTATGCAACGCCGGCATCGCGCAGCAAAAATTATTTGGCGATCTGACGGACGAGGACTGGCGGCGGATGTTTGCCGTTAATGTGGACGGAATGTTCTATACCATCCGGGCGGCGTTGCCCCATTTCATCCACCGGAAGGCAGGGAAAATTTTGACTCTGTCCTCAATGTGGGGACAGGTGGGAGGGTCCTGCGAGGTGGCTTATTCCGCCTCAAAGGCAGCTGTCATAGGCCTTACAAAGGCGCTGGCAAAGGAGCTTGGCCCCTCCGGCATTACGGTGAACTGTGTGTCGCCCGGAGTCATTGATACCGAGATGAACGGCAATCTTGGCCCTGCGGATCTGGCCGCCCTGGCGGAGGAGACCCCCCTGGAGCGGATCGGACGACCGGAGGATGTGGCGGAGGCCCTGTGGTACCTGGCTTCTGACGCCGCGGGCTTTTTGACCGGGCAAGTTTTGGCCCCCAACGGTGGGCTGGTGATCTGAAAAGGCCTGCCTGTGTTCATAACTTGTTCATACTTCACACAAGGGACGCCTTGATCGAGGCGGCCCTTGTGCATTTTTGAGGTTGACAATTTCCGACGATACGAATATAATTGTCAACAACTTCTTGAAGGAGGAATGAACCATGAAAAAGTCTCGCATCCTGTCTCTTGCACTGGCAGGTGTTATGAGCTTCTCCCTGCTGGCCGGCTGCGGCGGCAATAATGAGGGCGGCTCCGCCAACACCCCCGCGGGCAACACGCCTTCCGGGAACACGGAGACCACCCCTGTTGCCACTGAGGGCACCATCCAGATCGGCGGCATCGGCCCCCTGACCGGCTCCGCTGCTGTTTACGGCCTGGCCACCAAGCAGGGCGCTGAGATCGCCATTGCCGAGATCAATGCCCTGGGCGGCCTGCAGTTCTCCCTGAATTCCCAGGACGATGAGGGCGACATTGAGAAGGCCCTGAACGCCTACAATAAGCTGAAGGACGACGGCGCGCAGATCATCTACGGCTGCACCACCACCAATCCCTGCGTGGCGGTAGCCAGCGAGACCAACAGCGACCGCTACTTCCAGCTCACCCCCTCCGCTTCTTCCACCGATGTGACCGACGGCCGCGACAATGTGTTCCAGGTGTGCTTCACCGACCCCAACCAGGGCATCACCGCCGCCAACTACATCAAGGATAACAACCTGGGCAGCAAGATCGCCGTGATCTACAACAACGGCGACGCCTATTCCACCGGCATCTACAACGCCTTCCAGGCCACCGCCAAGGAAGTCGGGCTGGAGATCGTGACCGTTCAGACCTTCCCCGACGACACCAACACCGACTTCAATGTGCAGCTGTCTGCCGCCAAGGACGCCGGCGCCGACCTGGTGTTCATGCCCATCTACTACACCCCCGCTTCCCTGATCCTGAACCAGGCCAAGAGCATGGGCTATGAGCCCACCTTCTTCGGCTGCGACGGCATGGACGGCATCCTGACCATGCCCGGCTTCGATACCTCCCTGGCCGAGGGCCTGATGCTCATGACTCCCTTCAACGCCTGGGGCGAGGATGAGCGCACTGTGAAGTTTGTGGAGGAGTACCAGGCCGCTTACGGCGAGGTGCCCAACCAGTTCGCCGCCGACGGCTACGACTGTATGTACGCCATCTATGAGGCCTGCACCGCCGCCGGCATTACCGCCGACATGAGCGCCCAGGATATCTGCGAGGCTCTCATCGCCCAGTTCACCGCCGACGGCTTCAGCGTGGACGGCCTGACCGGCACCGGCATGACCTGGTCCGCCAACGGTGAGGTCTCCAAGGCCCCCGTGGTGGTCAAGGTTGAGGGCGGCGTGTACGTCACCCAGTAAGTTCATCAGATTCCGCTGACAGTGGGAATGAAAGCGGGTTGCCGGCAGACCCGGCAGCCCGCTTTTCCCCATATCGGCCCCAGACGGGCGATTGATAATCGCCCCTACATACCTTTGGCTGTAGGGGCGGCTATCAGCCGCCCGTTCCCGGCCTGTTCGGGTCCAAGAGAGAAAACAGAGAGAGGTGAATGGTTTGAGCTTCCTCAATAATCTGATCACCGGCATCAGTCTGGGCAGCGTCTACGCCATCATCGCCCTGGGCTACACCATGGTGTACGGCATCGCCAAGATGCTGAACTTTGCCCACGGCGAC
>NZ_CALWOJ010000042.1 GCF_944383115.1 uncultured Flavonifractor sp.
ATCCTGCTGGACGAGCCCACCAACCATCTGGACCTGAAACACCAGACAGAGCTGGTGGCCTATCTGAAAAACTGGTCCCAGGAGAAAGGACGAACGGTCATCGGCGTACTCCACGATATCAACCTCTCCCTCATGCTCTCCGATCAGCTGCTGTTTTTGAAGGACGGCGCTGTGGCGGGGATAGGCCCTGCCAATGTGGTTCTGACCAGAGCATTTCTCCATAAAATTTATGATATGGACGTAACCTCCTATATGCTGGACTCCCTCAAGCATTGGGAGCAGGTCACATGATGGACGGATACCAGCTGACAAGCCGGGCCGATCTTTTTGGGATTGCAGCATGCTGCAAAACCACTCATGGAACAAGCACAAATCCGAACCCAACACCAGACGGTGCAGGGTTCGGATTTGTGCTTGTAGGAGGAATAGATTGCAATGCAGATCCCCTGCCCCGGAACGGAGGCGGTATGCCGGTCAATATGCCGCCCGCACCGGTTTATTCATACAGCCGGCCTTGACCTCATAGGGCCTCCAGCTTTGCCAGCAGATAGGTGGGGGAGCTGTCATAAAAGACGAAATCATCTGCCAGGCCGGCATTTTTGGCGTCCACAGCCACGTCGCGCACCACGGCTTGCTCCGGTCTGACCAGAAGCAGGATCTTGACCTCCGGTTCCTTCTGCCGGAGTGACCGACAGATGGCAA
Source organism: uncultured Flavonifractor sp. (assembly GCF_944383115.1). GTDB lineage: Bacteria > Bacillota > Clostridia > Oscillospirales > Oscillospiraceae > Flavonifractor. The sequence continues at coordinate 703 of NZ_CALWOJ010000042.1, forward strand.
CTGCCTGCTCCAGATCCGCCTGATCCGCGGCATCCAATATCACCACATCAGCATGGAAAATATCCACACCCACGATGGCCTGCGGATAATTGAGCTGGGCCGCCCATCGGAAATCGAGCTTTGATTTTGACTGAAAGGCCGCTGATAGTCCCTGACCAAGCATCTTATTGGACGATATAAACAGAACTGTTTTCATAATGGGCACCCTCTGTCAAATGCGAATGTTTTCCGACTGCCCCCGATCGACGTTCCGCTCTTCCGTTACCAGACCCGGTTCCGCCGCCGATCCTCCTTTGGGTTTACGCCCACGGGTCGGCGGCTTTGGGGGTACGGACACCGGTGAGCAGATACTGCTCCCAGAGGAACCACTTTCCGTCGCTGCCCCGCTGGCGCAGCTTGATGGGGCGGGGATCATCCGCGCCGCCGCAGGGGATGAACAGCTTCATGTAGCCCTGCTCCTCGCCGGAAACGTGGTTGCTCTCCACCCGGATGGTATAGGGCTGGGCGGGGGTATAGTTGTTGTCGGGGGTGGAACCGGCAAAGTAGGTGAAGGGCAGGTAGGTCTTTCCGTCCCGGAAACGGTCATTCAGGAAGGAAATATCCTGCCCGTTCAGAGGACGGGGCCCCCGCAGCCAGTTCAGCATGTCCTGCCCGATCTGCCGGTCGGCGGCGTAGGCGCACAGAGCCAGAACGGTCAGCGCCGCCGTCTGGAAGGGGGTGTTCAGGGCCGCCTCCGGGAGCGCCTGCATCTGCTCCAGGCTCTCGGGAAGGGCGGCGAAGGTAAAGGTTTCGCTTTTATTTCCCACGGCGGCGGCAGCCGCCATTGCGGTATCCATTGCGGAATGTTTCAGCTTGTCAAAAATGCCCATACAAGCACTCCTTTCATTTTTTCTCAGCCATAGAGCAGCGCCAGATCCGCACAAACATTGCCCTGGTCAAAGAAGGGCGGGCACACACCGGTGTCACGGTCCTGCTCCATGTGGAGGTAGTCGCCGGAGGGAGAGATGAGTACCGGGAAATTACCTTCTATGCAGTAGCTCGCGCCGTCAAAGAGTTCCAGCCGAAGGCAGTCACCCTCCATGTACCAGTCGCCCACATAGGTCAGCTCATAGGCCTGCCCGTCCTCATGGTAGTATAGCTCCACGCTGCCGGAATAGCCCGGAGAGGCGCTGCCCCCCCAGGAGCTGTCCCCCCAGTTCAGGTCCATCATCCAGTTGCCGCAGCTCCAGCTGGTGTCCGCAAGGCCCAAGTCGGTAGGCGGCAGGGGCCAGCAGTCCCCCGGAGGATCCTCGCTCCCTGAGGGGTCCCACCCATCAGGATAGTCCAGTCCGGTGGTATATCCCCAAATGGCGAAATCCATCAGCATGGGGACCTCGTCCTCTCCGGTGGGCAGGATGGGAACGCCGTAAAAATCGATCAGGGGACACCAGGTCACCTCCACACCGTCGTTGGTCACAAGAACGATCTGGGTGTCCGGCTCCTCATACCACTCCTCATAATCTACCACCACCAGTACGGGCCGGGCAAATTCCTCCCGGTAGAGGATCTCATCCGCCACCGGCTGGCTGCTGTCGCTCACGGGCTTCCATGTGACATGGTTGACCGCCAGGCTGGTGTTTTCATCCCGGGGGACGATGCAGTACACTTCGCCGATGCCGCCGCCCAGGATGCGCTCAGGGGGAATCTCCAGCAAAAAGGGCAGTTCCTCCACCAACGCAGCGCAATTTGCCTGCAGCCAGTCCGTCATCGCCCCGAATTCTCCCTGCTCCCAGTAGCCCAGGTAGGCCACCGCCCCGGCAATCTGGTCGCTGTTGGTCATGCTGTCGCGCAGCATGGCAAGGGACTGCTTCCCTTCTTCCGTTTCCAGTTCCGGCGTCGGGGTGGGTTCAACATCCAGCTCCCCCTTACTGCCGGAGATGGTACTGGTTGCCTGGCCCGTTTGATCATCTGCAGGCTGCTTGTCCTGCCCGCCGCAGGCGGCCAGACTCAGGGCCAGTGCCATGCACAGAAGCACCGGGAGGAATAGATACAGGTTCACCTTCTTCATGGTCCGTCCTCCTTCTCAGAATTTTCCGCTGCGGCCGCTGCCGCCGCCGCTTTCGCTGTGGCTGCTGCTGCCGGAGTCATTCTTTTCGATTTTGGTGCGGGTCTTGGTGGTATGGGTATACCGGTCATACTGTTCTGTCAGCTGTAGCCCGCCCTGGGTGAGATATGTATCGGCCTCCGCCTTTTGACGGACCGATTTCATACTGCGCATAAGCAGGAAGCAGATCGTCCCTGCCACCGCGCAGGCGATACCTGTGGCCATGAGGATCTTCGGCCAGCTGGCGGGGCGTACCGGTTCGCCCTCTTCGGCCTGGGTCAGATATGTATCGCAGGCGTCCAGGTAGTGGGATATGCCGCCATACCAGTCGTCGTCCCCGAAATCGTCCAGAAAGGCTTCCTCCAACTGCTCCTGTCCGTATTCATTGAAGGCATACTCGGCGTCCTCGCCGTAGACGAACGTGGCGTAGTCCCGTTCCGCCATGCTCAGCAGTACGATGATGCCGTCCCGGCTCTCTCCCATACCCAGCTCACTACCGTGGTAGAGCTGGTATGTCACCTCATATACGCTGCCGTCTCCATAGTCGGTGTAGTCGTCCACCAGAGCAAAATAGACGCCGCAGTTGTGCCGCCGGGAAATATCCTGGGCCCGGGTCTCCAGCTTCTCCCACTCCTCGTAGGAGATCAGGTCGCTGAGGTCAAAGACATACTGCATTTTGACGCTGTTCTGTCCAGGGGTTTCAGGTATTTCCGGGCTTTCGGGAGAAGCGGACGGCTGGGGCGCTTGGGGCGGTTTGGACGGTTCGGCTGTCTCGGCACCGGTCTCCTCTCCGGAGGTGCCTGGCGGGCAGTGGGTCAAAATATAGTCCTCCGCTGCCACTGCCATAGCGTCCACTGCCTGGGTCAGGGCCGTGGCGCTCATGGTCATGTCCTCGCCGTTCCACGCCCGCTCCACCATATAGGGCGCCACCGCATCACTGACGGCGTCGGCCAGTTCCTGGCTGCTGCCCCGGGCTTCGCTGAGATTGGCGTAGACGTACCAGCCGTTGTGGGTGGGCATGGCGTATGTGTAGGTCTCCACATCCAGAGGCTCCATCAGGATGGTCAGCGTGACGCCCTCCCGATCCGTACCATAGCCGTAACCGTATTCCTCGTAGATCCACGCGGCGGTATCGCCGATGTTGTCATCGTCGATCAGGGTCAGCACATCCACCCGCAGATCGATGCCCAGATCCTCCGTAAGCTGGGGCAGGGTCTCCTCGCCCTGCATACCCAGCGTCTGAGAGCCCAGGGACTCCGTTTCATCATAGATCACGCCGTATTCCGTTACAGCCGCAGCGGGCGGGCAGAGAGACAGGGAAAGCAGGAGGATGAGGGCAAAAACCCAGCTTGTTTTCTTCATATCTGCTCCACCTTCCTTCTCACAGCACAAAGACCGCCAGCAGGGAGCCCAGCGCCGACAGGGGGGCGGCTATGGCGGCAAACAGCCCCCAGACCTTTCCCCAGCTCACCGGCAGATCACCCACCAGCTTCCCGGTCTGCCCGTTCATGGCAAAGAGGAAGTCCTTCCCCTTCCACTTGGTGTTCAGCATCCAGACGGGCATCATGGCGTAATGCACCTTGCCCCGCTTCAGGTTGACGCTGTTGCTGGTAGGCATGCAGGTATCATAGCCCTTTACGGTATCGCGCAGGGCGGAGGTCAGGGTGCCCGCACAGCGCAGATCCGCCCGCTCCCGGCACGCCTCCACGGTCACGTCGAATTTATCGGCAAGAAAACCGGGGAGATAGGCGGTGGAAAATGCCTTCAGCTCCTGATAGTCATAAGGCTCGATGGAGTCCATGTGGTCGTCCGGCATCTTGCTGGAGGCGTCCACCGGGATCTTCTCAAAGGTGACCGTCCCGGCCCGGTAGATGTCGTAGTGTTCCGTCTCCGTGATCTCATAGTCGCCCAGGCGGTAGATGTGGGAACGGGTGGCCTCATAATGGGCGTCGCCCTCCGCCTGGCCGTCAAACATCCAGAAGGGGACATAGATCCCCCGGATCTCCTGCACATGGTTTTCTTCGGTAAACCGTTTGGGGAGGAAGAATTTCCCTTTGTAGTGGGCCTTGAGGGCCTTGACGGCATCTTCCTTGCTTAGCTTGAAGGGAAGAATGAAGTCCGGCCTCAGTTCCCCGGAGAACTGTCCCGGCACCACCGTTGGATTCCCGCAGTAGGGGCAGGAGGTGGCCGCCGTGCTTTCCTCGCAGATCAGCTCCGCGCCGCAGCTGGGGCAGCTGTAGGATCGCATACCGTCCCCCTCGGCGCCCCAGTCCCGGCTGAAGCCGGAGGTATCCCACGCCGCGTCATCGCCGGACGGCGGGGCCTGCTGGTCCCGGGCTTCCTCCGCCGCCTGTTGGGCGGCCGCCGCCTTTTCTTCCTTCTCTGAATAAAGGGCCTCGATCTCCGCCGGGTCGTAACTGGCGCCGCAGTACTCGCACTCCAGTTTGCCGGAAGCGCCTGAGAAGTGCAGCGGCCCGGTGCAGCCGGGGCATTGATAGTTGGTTACCTGTGCTGGCATTTGATTCCCTCGCTTCCCATGCCGGCGCTGCGCCTGTCAGGGATCCAGGCGCAGCGCCGGAAGCAATCTGTGGTATGCCTGCGTATCCCGGGGGACACTTCAGTCCCCCAGGATGGTGTCGGGCATGGGCTCCCCTGCCCCGATCAGGGGCAGGTACCAGTCGTGATAGAATTTGGGCGTATCCTCCGGATCCACATCATCCCACCTGGTTCCCCAGGGGCGCAGATAGATTTCATAGTGGAATTCATCCTCGCCGTTTTCATAGTAGCCGTCGATGCAGATCATGTCCTCGTAATGCATCAGGCCGGGATCCACGATCCAGTCCGCGTGTTCCAGCGCCATGTCGGAGAACCAGCCGCTCTCAGACATGATCGTGCCATGGGTGCCCACCCCGGCTTCATTCAGGGTGACCGATGCGGCTGCCATGACCTCTCCGGGTCCATAGTCCTCGTCCCAGAGTTCCACGGTGCCCGTATAGTCCTCATCGATGTCGATGGTGCCGCAGATGTCCCACCGCTGGCCTTCCAGCTCTTCGTAAACGCCCCAGCAGCCGTTCATGGTCCACCAGCCGTACCAGTCTCCGTTCCACCAGTCCAGCAGCGCCTCGCCGGTCTGGGCGGGGGACTGGGTACCGCCGCTGGCGGGCTCCCGGCTGAAGGAGGAGGGATCGATGGTAATGGTATCGCTCTTGCCGCCGCCCAGCTCTTCAAAGCTCACTTTGACCTGCTTTGTGGGATCCGCCAGGATAAAGGCGGATTGGATCTCAACTGTTTTGCCCGGAGCAACCTCCTTATCCTGGCTTTCGGTCACCGCATAAAGGTCGTAGATGCTGGCGTGGGCATAGTCCAGATCGGCGCCATCCTGCTCCGCCCAATCAAGGACCGCCCAGAGGTAGGAGATGGTCTCTTTGCTGTTGTTGGTAAAATCCAGGGTCAGAATGAGGAGATCCTTCCCGTCAGATGTTTCCAGGATCTTCGCGTCCTTGTAGCGCAGCTCATAGGGCCCCACCGTAAGCAGGCTATGATCTTCCGTCGGCTGCGGTGGCGTATCTTTTGAGGTATCTTTTGGCTTATCTTTTCCGCAGGCGGCCAGACCGAGCAGCATCATACCTGCAAGAAGCAGGCAGACAAGTCTGCTTTTCCTCTGTTTCATCCTGTTCTCCTCCAATCCGGTCTGAGATAGGTAAATCGTCTGAAAATGGGCTGCGCAGACTACTGCTTGGTGAAGGTGCCGCTGATGCCGTAGCCCCGGTTCTCCTCCATCGTAAGGCTGTTGCCGCTCACGGAGAAGGTGTAGGTGGAGGGTTCGCTCCACAGTTCCAGCAGCACCGTAAGCTGATCGCCCTCAATGGTGTAGGTGCCATCCTGGTCGATAAAGCTGTTTTCCATCTTGCACTTGCCCTTTCCGTCAAAGGTCCAGGTGATCACGCCGTCATACTCAAATTCAGCCGACCAGGTGCCGGCCAGCTCGTCCTTGCTGCCGCAGGCGGCAAGGGTCAGGAGGGTCACGGTAAGCAGAAGCAAGGCTGTAAACTTTTTCATCTCATCATATCCTTTCTTTATTATGGTCAGTGGAAGGGTGGTCAGCCGTTTACCGCGCCGCCGCAGAACTCGCAGCAGCCGCTGGCGTCCGGCGTGGTGGTGGCCCCGCAGTAGGGGCAGGTGATCGCCGTCCTGGGGGCTGCGGCCGCAGCCGCCTCATCCCGTACCTGCTGGCGGACCTGGAGCAGCGCGTCCCGGATCTCCAGCCCCATCTCCTCATATTGCCGGTATTCCACGCTGGAGCGCACCTCCTCCGCGTTGGAGGTCAGGGATCCGCCCACCTTTGCCCGGAGACCGCCCAGGGGCGGACGCCGATCCTCCGGCCCGTCCAGCAGGGTCTCCGCATCGTTGTCCACGGCTTTGCTGTTGAGCTGGAAGCGGATCTCGTTGAAATAGGGGTGGTTGACGTGGATCACGATGTAGAAGTCGTAGGAATAGGCATAGCGTCTGGGATTGAAGCTCTGCCGCTCGCCCTCGGCGTCTCTGTATTCGATTTCGGTTTTGCTCTCGTCGATGTCCAGCTTGCACCCGGTCACATCGGAGAAGGACAGCACATCCGGATTGGCCTCCTCCAGATCTCTGGCGGCGGTGACCATAAACAGGCCCGCATCCTCATCCAGCAGCACCTTGGTGCGCTCCCCCAGAGTCCGGGTGGTGCGGAAGGCGGCCACCTTCTCCCGATTGGCCTCCCGGTAATCCAGCTGCTCCTTGATCTCCTCCACCGTACTCTGCCGCCGGTCGCTGAACCAGGGAGAGAGCTTGGCGGCGCAGCTTTTGCACAGATTGCCGTCCTCCAGTTTGCGGTTGCCCAGCAGCCCGATCTCGCCGCCGCAGACGGAACACTCTTTCTTCTCAAATAATTTTCCGAAAAGTCCCATATCTCCCGTTCCTTTCTCCATTCGATTACCCATTGATGCTGTTTTTCATCTACATTGCGCCCAGCAGTGGTAGGGCCTGCTCTGTGAAATATTCGCGGAGTTGTTTTGCGGTTTCCTGATCCAGTTTCTTTTCCTGCTGTTTCCCGTCAGAGTAATAGAGGGTACAGACCGGCTTTTTTGATCTGCCGTCCGGCTGATCCTCCAGCCTGATCTCCCGGGCAAATGCGGCGAAGTGGTCCCACATATCGTCCGCCACCATCCAGTCGCGCCAAATCACCTGCTCCTGGCCGGGCGGGGTAAAGCTGGCGTAAAGGATGTATGGGGCGTTCTCCCCATACACAAGGCTCGGGCCTCGCGTGAGTTGAAACGAATACTCCTGAGCGAGGAGGCCCCCGGACTGCCCGAGAAAGAAGCCGATCAGCTCCGGCGGGTCAAAGCGGGGGATCTCCCGTCCGATGGGGTCGGCCAGCTCCTCCAGCAGCGCGACCAGGGTATGGATCCGGCGGTCATTGGGCTGGTAATAACGGATGCTCCGGGTACCGTCCTCCGTATTCCAGGTCAGGATCAGACTGGTTCCGCCCCCGCCGTCCCTGACGTCCACCAAGGGAGGAGGCTTTACCTCATGCCGGCGTTCCGGGACGGGCTTCATCAGCGGGTAGAGTTCCAGAATGATCTGCTCCACATCCGCCCACTGCGCCGGGGTGATGGGGACATTCTTTTTGACAGACGGATGATATCGGTCCTCGTCCTGGGCGGCCTTCGGAACAAGCACCGGAAAATAGCGTGTTTCCAGAATGGCCTGGGGCGAGAGGGTGATGGAAAAATCCGCTCGGGCGCACATTCCGCTGGAGTGACTGTACATGACGCCGGCCAATGTGCCGGGCGGTACGGCAGGTTTTCCGCCCCGGTTCATCCCTTCAGATCTCCGTCGTCAAAGGGGTCGCCGCACTCCGGGCAGAACTTGGGCGGATGGGCGGGATCCTCCGGCTCCCAGCCGCACTTGTCGCACTTGTACTGGGGTACACCGGCGGGCTTTTTGGCTCCGCATTCGGAGCAGAACTTGCCCTTGTTCACCGCGCCGCAGGAGCAGGTCCAGCCGTCGGCGGCAGGCTTTGGCTTGCCGCACTCGGGGCAGAACTTGCCGGTAATGCCGCCCTGCCCGCAGGAACAGGTCCAGCCGCCGGGAGCGGGGGCCGCGGGAGCGGGAGAAGGAGCGGGAGCCGGGGCAGGCTGCTGGGGCTGCTGGGCGCCCATCTGATAGAGGTTCTGGGCGTTCATGCCCCCCATCTGTCCTGCCATCCCCATGCCCATGAAGGCCATCGCCGGGCCGGCGCCCTGGTTGCTGGCCGCCGCCTGCATGGCACTGGCCTGGGCTCCCACCAGATGTGCCGCCGCCCGGGTGGGGTCCATAAAGGCGGCGTTGCGCTGCAGCTCCTTGATCATCTGCTCGTCTTCCTCGTTGGCCTTCACACTGGAGACGCCGAAGGAGACGATCTCGATGCCCCGCAGATCCCGCCAGCGGGAGGAGAGCTGCTCGTTGAGGGCCTCGGCCAGCTCCAGGGTGTGGCCGGGGAGGGCGGAGTAGCGGATGCCCATGTCAGAAATTTTGGCGAAGGCGGGCTGGAGAGCAGTAAGCAGCTCGGTCTTCATCTGCCCGGCGATTTCCTCGGTTCTGAAGTCCTCGGTGACATTGCCGCAGACGTTCTTATAAAACAGCATGGGGTTTGTCAGCCGGATGCTGTACTCGCCGAAGCACCGGATGCCGATGTCCAGATCGATGCCCGCCCGCTGATCCACCACCCGGAAGGGTACCGGGCTGGGGGTGCCGTACTTGTTGCCGATCAGCTCCTTGGTGTTGAAGTAGTAGACCCGCTGGTCCTTGGGTGCCTCGCCGCCAAAGGTGAAGCGCTTGCCGATGTTCTGGAATACATCTTTGATGGAGCTGCCCAGATCACCGGAGAAAAGGCTGGGCTCAGTGGAGGTGTCATAGGTGTACTCGCCGGGCTCGGCACACAGATCTACAATCTTGCCCTGCTCCACGATGAGCATACACTGGCCGTTAGCCACCGCAATGACGGAACCGTTGGTGATGATGTTTTCATCTCCCTTGGTGTTGCTGGAGCGGCCCGTGGTCTTTTTCTTGCCCTTTACCGCCAGTACATCTGCGGGGATGGCCTCACAGTAGAAGAATTCCTTCCATTGATCGGCCAGCACGCCGCCGGCTGCTCCGAATGCAGCTTTGATCAGACCCATAATCCATATCCCCTTTCATCGCATTGCAAATGGCTTTGCTGTTTTGTTCAGTCGGTTTCCTGAAGCGTTCTCCATATTGACCTGCGCTCCGGGATGGTTTTATTGTACCGGTTTCCGTCCCGCCCCGCCCTACCCGCAGCGGGTAGTCTTTGGGGTAGAAACGCAAAAGGAGCGGCAAATGCCGCTCCTTTTACATCGACTTTACTTCTTCTGGAAGGTAAGGGACTCGCCATCCATATCCATGACGATGGTCTTGCCGTCGTAAGTGACAGGCAGCTCATCCCCGTCTGCGCTCAGGATCAGGGAGTCGCCATCCATCTTCCAGGTGCCGCTGGTATTCTCGCCCTCGCTCAGAATGCCCATATCCAGGGTGAAGCTGTTGTCATCCTTCAGCTGCAGGGTCATTTCAATATCCATTCCGAACAGGGCGCTTATCTCCTCCACGCTCATTTCCAGGCCGCCGGAGTTCATAGAGGTCAGCTTGTAAGTACCGGCGGGGCCCTTGCTGCCGCCGCCGCAGGCCGCCAGACTGACGATCATCGCCAGGGCCATCAGGAATGTGAATACTCGCTTTTTCATGTTCATCTTCCTTTCTTGATTTGCATTGTCCGGTTATCGCGGGGTTTCCCGCAGCAAAGGCCATGCAGGCCTGTATCCCGGCACATATTGTGCTACATGTGGTCCTGCCACTTCCAGATGATGCTCCATTCGTCTGCAAGCAGATCATAGACGTATACTATGCCGCTGGGAGCGACCGCATACGTTTTTTCGCGGACGAACTGCTCCCCATGATTGGTCCCCAGGGAGATGATCACACAGGGCTCGCCGCCTATGACCTCCGGCCTCTGGTCAAACAGTATACTCATGCCCTGCTCCAGCTGCTGCTGTACCTCGGGCACCCCGGCCAGCAGCTCCGCTGCCTCCTCCTCGGTCAGCTGCTCATCGGGATCATAATAGCTATAGAGCAGCATTTCCGTAACCCGGCCCAGCTCATCCGTCCGGACCAGCCAGACGCTGCCGTCCGTCAGCATCTGGGGCGCCCGAGAGGTCAGATCCATCTGGGGGGCCGCCTGATAGGGCAGTGCCTCATACCGGCCGATGTTGTCGCCGTTTTCCGCTGCGTCGTCCAGCCACACCGTCTTTAACGCGTAATCCACTTTCCAGGCCGCTGCGCAGAAGGACTCGTTCTTTCTCGTCTCCCCCTGGGGCGTCCAGCCGGTATACTTTTTCAGCACCGGGGCCGTATCGTCATAGTAGCTGGAGAACAGGCTGTCCCCGTTGTTCATCTGTATCAGCTCAAGTACGATCCGCTCGTCACAGAGGGTTTTCCTCCGGATCAGAAAGTCCCCGGCCATGATCGTCGGCTCGCCGACCGGCTCGCCTTCTACCATCTCATAGAGCGTGAGTATCAGCACATCGGGGATTTCATTGGCCCCGGCATACCGGCGGTCCAGCTTCCAGGCGCCCATATACTCCTCGATGGCATTGTTCTTCAGATCCGTGAGCCGAATGGTGAACGTGCCGTTATTGCCGAAGAAGATCCATGCCGCCGGGGTATCCGAAGCCGGCGGGCAGTAGCCCCACTCGCCCTCCAGGGCTGCCCGCAGCGCGGCCTCCCCCGTAAAGTTGAGGGGATCGTCCTTCGACACCTCAAGCTGGAAGGCCACCCGCAGATCCTTATCCACAATGCGGGCCACCAGGGTCGCCACCTCGGCCCGGCTGATCTGCCGCTGGGGCAGGCAGGAGCCCCGCTTGTCGGAGCCGGTGACGACGCCCATGCGGTAGAGGGTGTAGATGTTGTCCAGGTAAGGGGAGGGCGGGGAGAGGTCAGGGATGGCGCCGTCCGGGATGGAATTGATCTGGGTCCGCTGCCCCCGGGGAATGGCGCGGCAGAGCATATTCATCAGTTCGGCCCGGGTGATGGGGGCGCTCAGGGCATATTGGCCCAGCGGGGCGTCAAGGATGCCCTCCTCCACCGCGTATTCCATGTAGCTTGCGTACCAGGGCGAGCCGTTGGTGAGGCTGACAGAACCCTCGGTGAGGAGCTGGCCGATACAGGCGGCCAGCTTCACCGCCTCCGAGCCGGTGATGTCATCGTTGGGGGCAAAGCGGCCGTCGCCCCGGCCGTTGATCAGCCCGGAGTCCACCGCTGTGTCCAGATATTTGAGATACCAGGCGTTCTGATCCACGTCATAAAAGCCGCCGGCAGCCAGCGCCGTCCCGCCCAGGGCGGATACCAGAGAGAACAGCATGACCATCGTCAAAAGCAGACAGCTGATCCGTTTCCTCATGTGCTTCTCCTCCTTTCAGGATATCCTGTCACTTTGTCATGTGCCGGTAGATGAAGGTGACGATCTGGGCCCGGCTGCAGTCCACATCGGGGCTGAAGGTGGTGGCGGAGCTGCCGTTGGTGACGCCCTCCTTGACGGCCCACAGCACCGCGTCGGCATAGTAGGCGTCCGCATTTACATCGGTAAAGGGGTTTGCCGTGCCCGCCGCCGGGGACTTGGCAGAGCGCCACAGGAAGGTGACGATCTGGCCCCGGCTGCAGTTCAGGTCGGGGCTGAAGGTAATGTCGCTGGTGCCTTTGGTGATGTCCTGCTCCACCGCCCACAGCACCGCGTCATAGTACCAGCTGCCCTTGGGCACATCGGCAAAGGGCATGGAGGTGGACTTGGGCGCGGGAGCGCCGGCGGCACGCCACAGGAAGGTCACCGCCTGGGCACGGGTACAGATACCGTCGGGCAGGAAGGTGGTGGCGCTAGTGCCGGAGGTAATACCCTGGTTTACAGTCCAGACAACCGCATCCCGATAATAGGCGTCCGCGGCCACATCGGTAAAGGGGTTGTGCTCGGCGGAGAGGTCCACCGTAACGGTGCAGGTGGCTTCCTCACCGCCGCAGGAGGCCTTGATGACTGCGGTGCCCTCGGCCACAGCGGTAACGATGCCGAACTTGTCAACATCGGCGACGGCAGGGTTGCTGCTGGTCCATGTGATGTCGCCCGGCGCATTGGCGGGATCCTTGACCGCCGTGAGCTGGTATGTTGCGTCCACCCCCATGCGAAGCTTCTCATGGGAGATACGAAGCCCGGTCAGCTCGATCTCCGTCTCGGCGACGGCAGCCTGGTAGGACACCAGGAAACCGGGCAGCGGGTTCCCGGCCTGATTGACCACACACAGTCCCACCGTTTTGTAATACGCGCTGACATCCTCCGGATGGAGCTTGAGGGCCGTCACCGCTCCCGTTTTGGGGTCCACGGAGAGATAGCCGTTATCGGTTACTTGCCGGGTGGGGCTGCTGCCGGGTAAGGCCACGGTGTTCTCCTCCAGAACGCGCCACTCGTAGCGGTAGTTCCCCATCGCCCCCTCGGGGAAAACGGAAACTTCATACTTCGGCGGGTCAAGTGTTTCCCCCGGTCGCAGGGTCACGTCGGGCAGGGAGGAGGGGGTAACGCGGATGTCGGCATTGGTGCCGATCTCCGTGGGGTTCTCGTACACAAAGACCCACCACTTGCCGTAATAATTCGGCGTGGGGTAGCCGGGGTACTCGGCAGCCAGACTGGCAGAGCCGGTCTCCTTGCCTGTGATGGTAATGCTGGTGACGGCCTGATTCTGATTGACCACATTGCTGCCTGTGGAGGTGGTAACGGTATACTGGGGTACCGCGTCCGCATTCTCCGGCTTGAAGGTGAATTTCTGCCACTTGTTGGCGTTGGTGGGGTTTATGCTCACGTCCAGAGTCACGCTCGCCCCCTTCTTGAGGAAGATGGTGTTCCCCTTGCCGTAGTCCGCGTAGGGCCGGCCATTCCGGCTCAGCACCAACTTGTGCAGGTTTTCCGGGTCGGCCAGCAGTACCGTCCCGCTGCCCGTCCGGACGCCTTCCTTTATGGTATCGGTACCCTTGCAGCGGGTGTAGATGAAGCAGGTACTGCCGGGGGTCAGGCCGGTCACCGCCTCGGAAGAAATGGGCACGGCATCCTGGGGCCACCCCTCGGTCTGGGTGGTGGTATACACATACTCCTGGTCATCTTTCCAGTTCAGGATCCGGAAGCCGGTAAACTGCCCGCTGTCGTCCTTTTGAGGCTGGAGCTGGGGCCATACCGGCTCCTTGTCGTTGGAGGCCTTGCTCACCCTCAGGAACGAGCCTGCCAGCTGGCCCGTGTAGCCCTTCGCTGTAACGGTCACCCGAAGGTAGGTATTCTCCCCTATATCCTCCGCCGTGGGGGTATAGCTCTTGTTGGTTGCGCCCTTGATGTCATCCCAGTCATAGCCCAGGGAGTAGCGCCGCTGCCACTGGAAGGACAGGTCAGCCTCGCTGAGTCCCTCCGGCAGGCCGGTGAGGACGGTGGAGATGGGGTTGCCATAGACGATGGCGCTGGGGTGGTAGATCCGGCCGGTGAGGACAGGATCCGGCTTGGGCGCCTCCTTCACATAGATGTGGACGATGTAGTGGCTGGACGAAGGTTGGATGATCGAGCCATCCTTTTTCTTGCTAAGGCACAGATCAAAGATGTACTCCCCGGTGGCCGCACCGGCGGGAATGGTGACGGTGTGTTTGGTGAGCTTGCTGCCGATCCCCGAGGTGTTTTTACCCCTGTCGGGGGTGGTGCCGCTCCAATCGATCACATAGGAGTAGCCCGCGTCCTGCAAAGCCTGGGACATGGGGCTCCACTGGAAGGTGATGGTGTGGGCGGTGCTGTTGTCGATATATACCATATCTGCCGGCTCGTCCCTGGAACACTTGATTGAATTGCCGTCCAGCCTGATCTCTACGTTCTCCTGGTCGCCGGCGGGCGTGATGGTGGCAGAATAGAGGGGGAACTTATAGACGTGCAGGTTGGTGTCTGTGTCATATTCATACCCGAGCGTCTCATAAATATTGTCGGCGATATAGGTCTTGCCCTTGATTTTGACGCAGGAGCCGTCCAGGATATGCCGGAACGCCTCAGCTGTATAGTACTGTGCCAGCTCTTCCGTGGTTTCGTTCATAAGAATGTTGATTTCCATCCCTTTAAATGTTCCGCCGGTGATCTGGAACGCCGGGTAGGGGCAGGTTCTATTCGCGCGGACCCAGTAATCATCATTCAGGCATACGTTGAACTCGTCGAATGTACCGCCGCTGATGGCGAGGATGGTATGACGCGCATCGTGAAGTCCGGCGTTCCAGTATTCATTCCACTTTTTATAAAGCCCCACCGTAGAAAATATGCCGCCGCTGATATGGAACGCTCCGTCCAATATACCCCGATCTGCAAAAAATCCCACATGGCTTTTGAAGGTACCGCCGGAGATGGTGGTCACATTTTTGTTATCCGGATTTACCTCAAACCTCAGAACGCCTGTAAATTTGCCGCCTTCGATGTTGACTTCTTTTCCGGCCTTCGGATCTGAGTAGATCGCATAGCAGGTATCGTCACCGAACTCCAGTACTCCATCTTTCTCCGTTATATTGACGTTATCGTCCCTGTCCGTACAGTAGAGTTCACCGCCCTGAATTTCCAGATCGCCCGCGTTGTGGATCAGTGTTTGACCCGGCGTATTCTTTCCGTTGGCGATGGAGGTGAGCTTTCCGCCGGTCATATAGAGGGCTGATTCACTCCTGACCAGGATCATGGGGATTGACCACTTGCTGCTCTGATACAGCCGGATCTGGCCGCCACCCAAGCTGTCTTTGATGATAAGCTCCGAATCAACCAGGTCAATATAGGCCATAGCCCCCGAATTGATATCTGATTTGGTGCGCAGGGTCAGCGTCTTACCGTTCAGATCCAGGGTGTGCGCCTTCGAGCTGATGGAAATGACATCGTCTGGCGTAAGGCCGTGGGGAAATTCATACATTGTGTCAATGTCGCGGTTCAGCTTGATGTAATAGGCGTTGCCTTCCAGCGCCGCTTTCAGTTCCGCATAGCTGTTCACTTCTTTCTCGCCGGACACGGCGCTGGCCGTCCCGTCCAGGGCGGGCGCCAGGGAGAGCAGCATAACCAGGGTCAGCAGCAGGCTGATGATCCGTTTCCTCATGTGGGTTCTCCTCCTTTTTGGATCCGCTGTCGATCTGTGTGTCAAAGCGTCTGCAGGCTGGCGGCCAGATAATCCAGGGATACGTCATAGAACACAAAATCGTCGATCTCCCCCTTCCGCTTGGCCTCGATGGCCCGATGAACCGTCTCCGCCTGTCCCTCCGGGCACATAAGCATGAGATGACAGTGGGGCGTGACCTCCCGCAGCCATGCGCACAGGGCCAGACAAAAGTCCATGTCCTGGGTACCATCCTCGGCTACCTCCAGCAGAGCCCCGGCGGCCAGATGGGAACGGATGGCCACATCCGCGTTGGCGTAGTCCGGCTCGTAGCACAGCTGGATACCAGGGACATCCTGCACCTTGGCCATCAATCCCTGGGCCAGCGCTGCCCGCCGCATAATTAACAGTACCGTTTTCAGCACCCCCACCTCCCTGTATCTTGAATGTCTGGCTTTATTGTAGTCCCCATTTGCCCCCCGCGCCCTACCCGCCGCGGGTAGTCTTTCTTCACAAGTGAATTGTCAAACTAAGTGCAACAGGAAGTAAGCTCAAAGTCCCATAATTCCTGAGCAGAATGAAAGTTAAGAA
>NZ_CALWOJ010000043.1 GCF_944383115.1 uncultured Flavonifractor sp.
CCCGCCAGCACATGGAAGTGCAGATGGTGGACGGACTGGCCCGCCTGCTCCCCGCAGTTGGACACCACCCGGAAGTCGGTAATGCCCAGCTGGGCGGTCACGTTGGAAATGACCTCAAAGATATGGGCCACCACGCCGGCGTTGTCGGCGGTGATCTCGCCGCAGGAGCCGATGTGGGCCTTGGGGATCACCAGGAAATGGGTGGGCGCCTGGGGATCAATGTCGTAGAAGGCAAAGACCTGATCGTCCTCGTAGACCTTGTTGGACGGGATCTCCCCGGCGGCGATCTTACAGAACAGACAGTCGCTCATAGCAGGACCTCCTCACTTGTAAAGCTGGTATGAGTATACCACATGCAGAAGGATTTGTCATGTCTGGAACGAAAAAAGGACCACCCCGCTCAGGGCAGTCCTTTTTCTATGATTCATCACACGGCGCGGGTGACCTTACCCGAACGGAGGCATCTGGTGCACACATAAACGTGCTTGGGCGTGCCGTTGACGATCGCCTTGACGCGCTTCACATTGGGCTTCCAGGGGCGGTTGGAGCGGCGGTGAGAGTGGGACACCTGAATGCCGAACACAACGCCCTTGTCGCAAAATTCACATTTGGCCATTCGCTTATACCTCCTCGCTCGTCAGGATACGCTTATAAAAGCATCGAACGATATGATAGCAGATGTTTGCAAAAAAAGCAAGTGTTTTTTCAAAAATGCCTGGGAAATTTCCCGGCGGGATCTGCGGCCCGGAGGGCGGCAGGCAGGCGGGGCTTGCCGGTTGAATTGAAGAAAAAGGAATGCTATAATAAGGCCACTATGGACAAACTCTCCCTGTCGCCAGGGAGAGGAAGCAAAGGGTACAGGAGGTAGCGGCATGGAGAGTTTATACACCGTCAAACTGGGCGAGCTGATCAAAAAGTTCAACCTGGAGGTGCTGCGGGGCGCTGTCGGCTATGAGGATCAGGCCATCTGCACCGAGGATGTGAACCGCCCCGGTCTGCAGCTCACCGGTTTTTTTGACTATTTTGATCCCCACCGGCTCCAGGTCATCGGCAAGGTGGAGGATACCTACCTCTCCGGCCTGACGGCGGACCAGCGGCGGGAGAGCTTTGAGCAGCTGCTCAGCCAGGATATCCCCGCCCTCATCATCTCCCGGGGGATCGATCCCTATCCCGAGTGCATGGAGATGGCGGAGAAGTATGATCGTACGGTACTGCGCAGCCAGGATACCACCAGCGTGCTGATGAGTACCATCATCGCCTCCCTGAAATCCTATCTGGCCCCCCGCATCACCCGCCACGGTGTGCTGGTGGAGGTGTACGGCGAAGGCGTGCTGCTGCTGGGCGAGTCCGGCGTAGGTAAGAGCGAGACCGCCATCGAGCTGGTGAAGCGGGGCCACCGCCTCATTGCCGACGACGCGGTGGAGATCAAGCAGACCGTCACCGGCGGCCTGATGGGTACCGCCCCCGAGCTGATCCGCCACTATATCGAGCTGCGGGGCATCGGCGTCATCGATGTGCGCCGGCTGTTCGGTATGAGCGCCGTCAAGGAAGAGGCGGAGATCGACATGGTCATCAACCTGGAGCAGTGGAAGGACGGGGCCATGTACGACCGGCTGGGCCTGGAGAACCTGTACACCACCATTCTGGACGTGCAGGTGCCCTCCCTCACCATCCCGGTGAAGCCGGGCCGGAACCTGGCGGTTATCATCGAGGTGGCGGCCATGAACAACCGCCACAAGAAGATGGGCTACAACGCCGCGCTGGAGTTCACCAAGCAGATCAACGAACACTTTGACCAGGCCATGAGCGCCCAGATGAACAAGTAATCCCGCAGATGCGGCCCGCCGCGGCGGACTTTGGAGCTGTCCGCTCCGAAGCAAAGCCCGGCGGGCCTTTTTAAAGGATGTGACCGCACATGACCTTTTTGTCGCTGCCATTTCTCTGCTTCTTCCCGGTAACGGCGCTGGGCTATTTTCTGCTGCCCCGGAAGGCGCGGAACCTGTGGCTGCTGCTGGCCAGCTGGTTTTTCTATCTGTGTGCCAAGCCGGTCTATCTCACCCTGCTGCTCTTTGTCATCCTCACCTCCTATGGGGCGGGGATGGCATTGGGAAGGAAGAAGCGGCGGTGGGTGCTGGCCCTCTGCCTGCTGACCGACGTGGTGCTGCTCTTCCTCTTTAAATATGTCAATTTCGCCCTCTCTATGGTGGGAGAAGTTCTTCATGGCATGGGGATGGTCTGGAACGTACCGGTGCTGGACATCGTGCTGCCGGTGGGCATCTCCTTCTACCTGTTCCAGGCCATGGGCTATGTGATCGACGTATGGCGGGGCAAGGCGGAGGCCCAGCGCAATTTCCTGCTCCACGCCCTGTTTCTCTCCTTCTTCCCCCAGGTGGTGTCCGGCCCCATCGGTCGGGCGGGGGAGCTGACCCCTCAGTTCCGGCAGCCCCACCCCTTTGACTGGGACAAGTTCCGGGAGGGACTGGTGCGCTTTTTGTGGGGTGCTTTTAAGAAAATGGTGCTGGCCGACCGATTGGCGGTGCTGGTCAACACCATCTTCGCCGCGCCGGAGACCTTTGGCGCGGTGCAGGTGATGGGAGCGGCGGTGGCCTTCTCCCTCCAGATCTATTGTGATTTCTCCTCCTACACCGATATGGCCCTGGGAATGGCCCACAGCATGGGCTTCACCCTGCGGGAGAACTTCGACACACCCTACTTTTCCCGGTCCATTGCGGAATTCTGGCGGCGGTGGCATATGTCCCTGTCCAGCTGGTTCCGGGACTACCTCTACATCCCCTTGGGCGGCTCCCGGCGAGGTACCGCCCGGAAATATCTGAATGTACTCATCGTCTTTGCGGTCAGCGGTTTGTGGCACGGGGCGGCCATGACCTTTGTGGTGTGGGGCTTGCTCAACGGCCTCTATCAGGTGATGGGGGCGGTCACCGCGCCCCTGCGGGACGGCGGGTACCGACTGCTCCACATCAGGGAGGACGGCCCATTCCGTCATGGTGTGCAGGTTTTGGTCACCTTCTTGCTGGCTACGGTGGCCTGGGTGTTCTTCAAGGCCAGCTCTCTGTCCAATGCCCTGGCGGTGCTGGGCGGGATGCTCCACGGCCCCCTGTGGGTGCGCCAGAGCATGGGCCTGGACCGGTGGGAGCTGCTGGCCGCCGCAGCGGGCCTGCTGCTGCTCTTGCTGGTGGATTTGTTGAGCAAGCGATACAATCTGTGGAAAACCTATCTGCAACAGCCCCGGCTGGTACGGTGGTGCATCCTGTGGGTGCTGCTCTTCGGCTGCCTGATCTTCGGCAGCTATGGGGCGGGGTACGATGCCCAGGATTTCATGTATGGATTCAGCTTTTAAGGAGGGGATACACCAATGAAGCGCCTGAACAAGGGGAAAGAGTGCTTCTTTGCCCTCCTGTTTCTGCTGCTGACGGCAGTGATGATCAACTTCGTCTCCGACGTGCTGCGGCCCGCCCAGACCATGTACGGCGCCACCTGGAGTTCCTTCCGGGCGGAACCGGAGGACAGCCTGGATGTGATCTACCTGGGCAGCTCCTTTGCCTACTGCGATTTCAATCCCTCGGTGGTGTACGATGTCTCCGGTCTGACGGGGTATGTGATGGCGGGTTCGGAACAGCCCCTGTCCATCACCTACTGGTATCTGGAGGAGATCTTCCGCACCCAGTCCCCCTCCGCCGTGGTGCTGGAGGGTACCTCGCTGTACTTTAAGGAGTACCAGAACTACACCCAGCAGAATGTGAGCCAGATGCCCTTCTCGGTCAACAAACTGGGCGCTATCTTTACGGCGTCTGAGGAGAATTTGCGGACCGGGCTGCTCTTTGATCTTTCCCTCTACCACAGCCGCTGGAAGGAGGTGGGCAAGAGCGACCTGAAAAAGGCAATCCGGCCTGTTGAGGCCAATCACTATAAGGGCTTTACGCCCATTGACCAGGTGCTGGATGGGGTGGGGGAAACCCCCTTTGTCCACGACCGCACGGTATCGGAAGAGGATTATGCCTCCAATTTGGAGTGGCTGGGCAAGATCCTGGCCCTCTGCCGGGCGCATGGGGCGCAGCCCATTGTCACCTTTAACCCAAGTTATACCCGCTGCACGCCGGAGGCCTACGCCCGCAACAAGGCGGACATTCTGGCCCTGGACGCCGGGACGCTGGTGTATGACTGGTCGGACGGCTTTGAGGAGATGGGGCTGATCCCCACGGAGCATCTCTACGACGGCGGCCATCTGAACAAGGACGGGGCAGCCATCTTCTCTGCCTGGCTGGGCAGATTCCTGACTGACGAGGTGGGGCTGGTCCCCAGAACCCAGACAGAGGAAAACGCCGCCGCCTGGGCGAAATCGGCCGCCTGGTGGCGAGCGGAGAATCAGAAATGATGTGCAAAAAACGCCCATCAAAGCCTGATTTTTCTGTATAAAACATGGTGTGGGAAGTTTCGGCCTGCGCTATTGTATTTCCGAAACTGCCAGTATATAATAACAAAAATAGGCCTTTTCAGGCCTGTGTGAATTGCTGATTTAAGAAGGAGGGAGCGCAGCTATGAAATTGCTCCAGCTTTTGGAACAGGACTGTACTTTGACCCCCGAACAGCTTGCATCCATGGCCGACATGTCCGTGGAGGACGTGAAGGCGGAAATCAAGCGGTACGAGGATGAAAAAATTATTCTGGGCTACAAGGCCATTGTGGACTGGGACCGCACCGACCGGGAGGCGGTTACCGCCCTGATCGAGGTCAAGGTTACCCCACAGCGGGGCGAGGGATTCGACCGTGTGGCCGAGCGGATCTACCAGTATGACGAGGTGGAGAGCGTCTACCTCATGAGCGGCGCCTTTGACCTGACCGTGATCATCTCCGGCCGCACCCTGAAGGAAGTGGCCCAGTTCGTGGGGGAGCGCCTGTCCACCCTGGAGGACGTCACCGGAACCGCCACTCATTTCATCCTGCACAAGTATAAGGAGAAGCACCTGATCTTTGAAAAGCAGGAGAAGCAGCCGAAGGAGTGGATTTTCTCATGAATTACGACGAGATACTGTGCAAGCGCATCCAGGATATCAAGCCTTCGGGCATCCGCCGCTTTTTTGACATTCTGGAGGAGATGAAGGACGCCATCTCCCTGGGCATCGGCGAGCCTGACTTTGTAACCCCCTGGCACATCCGGGATGCGGGCATTTATTCCCTGGAGAAGGGCTTTACCAAGTATACCGGCAACGCCGGTATGGCCGAGCTGCGGCGGGAGATCGCCGCCTATCTGAACCGCCGCTTTGATCTGCACTATGACTTTGCAAGCCAGATTGTGGTTACCGTAGGCGGCAGCGAGGCCATTGACCTGACGCTGCGCTGCCTGCTCAATCCCGGCGACGAGGTCATCGTGCCGGTACCCTCCTTTGTGTGCTACGGGCCCCTGACCTCTATGGCAGGCGGTACCCCGGTGTATGTGGAACTGAAGGCGGAGAACGAGTTTCGCCTCACCCCCGAGCAGCTGAAAGCCGCCATCACCCCCCGCACCAAGGTGCTGGTGCTGCCCTTCCCCTCCAACCCCACCGGCGGCGTTATGGCCCGGGAGGATCTGGAGGCCATTGCGGATGTGCTGCGGGGCACCGACATCATGGTACTCTCCGACGAGATCTATGCCGAGCTGACCTATGGCCAGCACCATGTATCTATGGCCAACCTGCCGGACATGTACGAGCGTACCATTGTAGTCAACGGCTTCTCCAAGAGCCATGCCATGACCGGCTGGCGGATGGGCTACGTCTGCGGGCCGGCCCCCATTATCAAACAGATGCTGAAACTCCATCAGTTCGGCATCATGTCCGCCCCCACGGTCAGCCAGTATGCCGCCATTGAGGCCATGCGCAACGGCGATAGCGACATCGAGCATATGCGGGACGAGTACGATGGCCGCCGCCGTTATCTGGTGGAGGGCCTGCGCCGCATCGGCCTGCCCTGCTTTGAGCCCCGGGGCGCCTTCTATGTGTTCCCCGACATCCGGGGTACCGGACTGACCTCCGACGAGTTCTGCGAGCGGTTTTTGATGGAGGAGAAGGTGGCGGTCATCGCCGGGTCGGCCTTCGGCGCCGGCGGCGAGGGCTTTGTCCGCTGCTGCTACGCCACCTCCATGAAGGATATTGCCGAGGCACTGACCCGGCTGGACAACTTCCTGACCAACCTGAAGAAAAAGCAGGCCAGAGCCAGGGAAGAATAAAGGAGGAGCGGGTATGTATATCACCTGTCTGGACATGGAGGGGGTTCTGGTCCCTGAGATCTGGATCGCCTTTTCCGAGGCTGCCGGTATTCCGGAGCTGCGCCGCACCACCCGGGACGAGCCCGACTACAACAAGCTGATGAACTTCCGCCTGGACGTGCTGAGAGAGCATGGCCTGGGTCTCAAGGAGATCCAGCAGACCATCGCCGGTATTGATCCGCTGCCCGGCGCCAAGGAATTTCTGGATGAGCTGCGCTCCTTCAGCCAGGTGATCATCCTCAGCGATACCTTTGAGCAGTTTGCCCAGCCCCTGATGAAGAAGCTGGGCTGGCCCACCCTGATGTGCAACACCCTGGAAGTGGCCTCCGACGGTACTATTACCGGATTTAAAATGCGCTGCCCCCAGTCCAAGCTGACCACGGTGAAGGCCCTCCAATCCATCGGCTACGATACCATCGCCGCCGGGGACAGCTTCAACGATCTGGGCATGATCCAGGCCAGCCGCGCGGGCTTCCTCTTTAAGAGTACCGACCAGATCAAGGCCGATCATCCGGAACTGCCTGCTTACGAGGAGTTCCCCGATCTGCTCTCCGCCATTCGGAGGGCCATGGACTGAGTACCACCCAAACTACATGCTGGAAGCGAGTGAGCGATATGCTGCGGCAATTTGACAGCCTGGCCTTCCGGCCGGCGGACATCCTGCTGCCCCGGGAGTGCGAATACCGCAAGTGGTCGGTGGTGGCCTGCGATCAGTACACCTCCCAGCCGGACTACTGGCAGCGGGTGGAGGAATATGTAGGCGCGGCGCCCTCCACCCTGCGTCTCATCCTGCCCGAGAGCTGTCTGGACGGCCCCAACGTGGAGACCGATATCATGGAGGTCAACAACACCATGACCCGCTACCTCCGGGAGGAGCGGTTCAAGACCTTCCCCAACGCCCTCATC
This sequence comes from uncultured Flavonifractor sp., assembly GCF_944383115.1. Taxonomy (GTDB): domain Bacteria; phylum Bacillota; class Clostridia; order Oscillospirales; family Oscillospiraceae; genus Flavonifractor. The sequence goes on from NZ_CALWOJ010000043.1 coordinate 7,169, forward strand.
TATGTGGAGCGGCGGCTGGACAACCTGAAGGTGCGCCGGGGCCTGGTGGGTATGGTGGATCTGGAGCAGTACGACTATGAGCCCGGTTCCGGGGCCGCCGTCCGGGCCACCGAGGGTACCGTCATGTCCCGCATCCCGCCCCGGGTGGCGGTGCGGAAGAACGCCCCTCTGGAACTGCCCCACGTCATGCTGCTGACCGACGATCCCCAAAAGACGGTCATTGAGCCGCTGGCCGCCCGGAAAGACCAGATGGAGCAGGTGTACGACTTCGACCTGATGGAGCGGGGCGGCCATATCACCGGCTGGCTGCTGGACGGGGAAAGTATGGCTATGGTGGCCCACGCCCTGTCCGCCCTGGTCGACCCCGCCGCCTTCCGTGCCAAGTACGGCGCGGAGGATGTGATGGCCTTTGCCGTGGGCGACGGCAACCACTCCCTGGCTACCGCCAAGGAGTGCTACGAGCGGCAGAAGAAGCTGACTCCCCGGGAACACTGGGACAGCCTGCCCGCCCGCTTTGCCCTATGCGAACTGGTGAATCTCCACGACCCGGCCCTGGAATTTGAGGCCATCCACCGGGTCCTTTTCGGTGTGGAGCCGGAGCAGGTGCTGAAGGCCCTGTTGGACGCCTTCCCCGGCGCGTTTCTGGGAGAAGGGGAGGGCCATGTCCTCCGCTACGTCCATGGGGGTGGACAGGGGGCGGTCACGGTACCTCATCCCGCCGCCCAGCTGGAAGTGGGTACCCTCCAGCCCTTCCTGGATACATACATCAAGGAGCGGGGCGGACGCATTGACTATATCCACGGCGCTGATGTGGCCCGTACCCTGGCGGCCCGGCCGGGCAACCTGGCCTTCCTGCTGCCCGCTATGGGGAAAGACCAGCTCTTCCCCACGGTGATCCACGATGGGGCCTTGCCCCGCAAGACCTTCTCCATGGGGGAGGCCCACGACAAGCGGTTCTATCTGGAGGCCCGCAAGATCCGATAAGGAGGACGCTCATGGCGGCAACTGAGGTCAGAGCCTACGCCAAACTGAATCTCTCCCTGGACGTGCTGGGGAAGCGGCCCGACGGCTACCACGACATGCGGATGGTGATGCAGACGGTGGGGGTGACCGATACCCTGCGCCTGGAGACCGGCACCGGGCAGCCCCTGCGGATGGAGAGCAATCTGGGCTTTTTGCCTGCCAACGAACACAATCTGGCTGCCGCCGCCGCCCTGCGGCTGTGCGAAGCGGCGGGGGTGGACCACGGCGGGCTGTCCATCCGGCTGGACAAGACCATCCCGGTGTGTGCCGGCCTGGCGGGCGGCAGCGCCGATGCCGCCGCCGTACTCCGGGGGCTGAACGGGCTGCTGGGCCTGGGCCTGACCGGAACGCGGCTGGAGGAGATCGGCGCACTGGTGGGTTCCGACGTACCCTACTGCGTCCGGGGCGGTACCGCCCTGGCGGAGGGGAGGGGGGAGATCCTCACGGATCTGCCTGCCCTGCCGTCCTGTCTGGTGGTGCTGTGCAAGCCGGCCTTCTCCGTATCTACCCCGGAGCTGTTCCGCACCCTGGACGGCTGCCGCATCCGGCGCAGGCCGGATACCGCCGGCCTGCTGACGGCCCTGGGGCAGGGGGATCTGGTGGGCGTGGCCCGCCGGATGTATAATGTGTTTGAGGACGCCCTGCCGCCCCGCCGGGCCCAGGAGATCGACGCCATCAAAAACCTCATGATCCAGCACGGAGCCCTGGGCGCGTCCATGAGCGGCACCGGCCCCACCGTGTTCGGCCTGTTTGAAAGCCGGACGGGGGCCGAGAGTGCCTTTGCCGCCCTGAGAGAGCAGTATCCCGAGACTTTTTTGACGCAGACTGTGGGAAATCTGCTGGAACAGGTATAAAAACAAAGATCACCGTCCACAATGGAGGCAATCCAATGTGGACGGTGATTTTTTATGAAGCAGAGCAAGACATTGCGCCGGTGGGAGCTGGCTTTATTGTTGGGGGTAGCCTTTGCGGCCCTGGCAGGGGTATGGCTGGACCGGAGCCAGGCCGCCCTGGCCGACCAGGTGATCCGCCTGCATGTGCTGGCCAACTCCGACTCGGAGGCCGACCAGGCCCTGAAGCTGAAGGTGCGGGACAAGGTGCTGGGTGTGGCGGCGGATTATTTCGTGCCGGGGGCCACCCTGGAGGAGACCAGAGCAACCCTGACCGACCATCTGGCCAACATAGCAGCCGCCGGCGCTCAGCAGGTGGCGGAGGAGGGATATCAGTATCCGGTAACGGTATCCCTGGAGGACAACTACTGGTTTCCCACCAAGCAGTACACAGATTTCGCCCTGCCCGCCGGGGAGTACACCGCCCTGCGGGTGGTGATCGGCGAAGGTGCAGGTCAGAACTGGTGGTGCGTGCTGTTCCCGCCCCTCTGCCTGGGTTCGGTCAGCGAGACCGCCGCCCAGACCGCCCTCAGCGACGGCTTTACCCCGGATCAGGTCTCCCTTATCACCGGCGAGGACGAGGGGTATGTGGTGAAGTTCAAGGCCATTGAGCTGTGGGAACAGTTCCAGCACTGGCTCAGCGGCACATAAAAAGACGGGTCCGGCAAAGAGCCGGACCTGTCTTTTGCAATTGGATCAGCCGATGCCGCCATAGTAGATGCCCAGCACCCACACAGCCGCCGCCACCAGTACATAAAACCGGGCGGTGACCGTGAAGAAGACGCCGGGGCGACCCTTTCCGCCCAGGGCCAGCTCGTCCTTGATGGTGTCTGTCCGCAGTACGAAGTAGATGCATACCGCCACCAGCAGGGCGCCGAAGGGGGAGACGTAGATGGTGATGAGATCCATCCAGCCCCCCATGCCCGCCAGGGACTCCAGGAACAGGCCGGGTACGAAGGCGATCACGCCCACAATGAGGGTGGCCCACTGCCGGGACAGCTTGCCGGTGGAGCTGAGGGCCTCGCCGCAGGCCTCCAGCATATTCATCAGGGAGGTAATGCCTGCGAAGAATACCGACACGAAGAAAAGCAGCGCGAAGATCTGCCCGCCGGGCATTTGAGCAAAGACCTGGGGCAGGGTGACGAACATGAGGGCGGGGCCGCTGGTGGGGTCGATGCCGAAGGCAAAGACGGCGGGGAGAATGGCAAAGCCCGCCAGCAAGGCGGCCAGCGTGTCCAGCAGGGCAGTCATGCCTGCATGGCGCAGGATATTCTCGTCCTTCTTCATATAGCTGCCGTAGATCAGCATACCAGCGCCGTTGATGGACAGGGAGAAGAAGGCCTGTCCCATCGCCATCACCCAGGTCTCAGGCTTGAGCAGATAGCTCCAGTCGGGCCGAAGCAGGTAGAGGTAGCCCTCCGCCGCGCCGGGGAGGAAGGCCACCCGGATAGCGATGATGAGAAACAGGATAAAGAAGGCGGGCATCATGAACTTGCTCAGCTTCTCAATGCCGGAAGCCACGCCGAAGATGAGAATGACCACCGTAAAGGCCACTGCGATCAGGTGCCAGGGGATGGAACCGAAGTTGACGGCCAGGGCATCGAAGAAGCCCTGTGCATCGCTGTTCAGGATGGCGCCGGTGGCCGCCCCGGCGGTGTACCGCAGGACCCAGCCCACCACCACTGAGTAGCCGATGGCGATACCCAGCACACCCAGCAGGGGGATAATACCCAGCAGCTTGCCGCCCTTCTTGCCCCGGGATTTCAGAACGTGATCCAGGGAGCCCATCGCCCCGGTGCCGGTGAGCCGCCCCAGGGCAAACTCGCCGGACAGGCCAACATAACTGAACAGGGCCACGAAGATAAAGTAAGGCACCAGGAAAGCGCCGCCGCCGTACTGTCCCACCCGGTAGGGGAACAGCCAGATGTTGCCCATGCCCACGGCGGAGCCCACCGCCGCCAGGACAAAGCCCAGGGAGCTGGTGAACTTGCCGCCGGATTTGTTGTGTTCCATTCAGAGATCCTCCTCCTCGTTTCTGCGTACCATGTGGATGTGATCCTCCCACACCCCGTTGATCTTGAGGTAGCGTTTAGCCAGCCCCTCCTCCTCAAAACCGGCTCTGGCCGCCGCCCGGCGGGAGGGAAGATTACGGGGCATGATGTTGGCCTCCACCCGGTGCAGCCCCAGATTGCGGAAGCCCCACTCGGTGAGGGCGGCGATGGCCTCCGCGCCGTAGCCCTGTCCCCAGAGAGTGTGATCCAGCTTGTAGGAGATAAAGCAGGACTGGAAGGCCCCACGCACGATCTCGTTGAGACCGGCCAGGCCAATGATCTTGCCGGGGTGCCGGGGCTGGACCAGCAGGAAGCGGAAACTGCGGCTCGCCTCGGCCTGCTCCAGGTCAAAGGACAGACGCTCTGCCTGGCCCTCCGCCGTAAAGAACTCCTCGGGCTGGGCCGGATCAAAGGGCGCGAAAGCCGCCCGGTTGCGTCGGTAGAATGCTGCCGCCGCCTGGGCCAGCGCCGGATCGCAGGCCAGAAACCCCAGCCGGGGGGAGCGAAAGACAAAACGGCGCATCCAGGACCCTCTCCTTTCCCATCCGCACATGTAACTGGCATTATAGCACAAGAGTCGGCACTTTGCACCCTAAATCGCAAAAGCAGGAAAATCTCCCGGAGAGGCCGCATGCGGTTTGCGCATTGAAAAGATTCCGCGATGGGTGGTTGACCTGGCCGCCGGTTTTTTGTACAATAGAATTACCAGAAAAGGGAGCCGTCCACCTGTGGGCGGCTCTCCCATTGCCAAGGGAGACTTGAAAACGCTATGTTGAATACCCAAGAGGAACTGCGCTTTTGTAAGGCCCGGCGGGCGGCCATTGAGCTGGAGTTTGGCCGCCTCAATCCCGAGCAGCGGAAGGCCGCCCTGGCCACCGAAGGGCCTCTGCTGCTGCTGGCGGGAGCGGGCAGCGGCAAGACCACGGTACTCATCCACCGCATTGCCAACCTGATGAAGTATGGCCGGGGGTCGGACTGCGACGAGGTACCCGCCTGGGTGGGGCCGGAGGATCTGACCTTCCTGGAGGACTATGTGGCCCACCCCGATCCGGGGAAGAAGGGGGAGCAGGAGCGGCTGTGCCGGATGGACCCGGCGGTACCCTGGTCCATTCTGGCCATCACCTTCACCAACAAGGCCGCCGGGGAGCTGAAGGAGCGGCTGGAGCGGATGCTGGGCCCCGCCGCCAACGATGTGTGGGCCTCCACCTTCCACTCCGCCTGCGTGCGGATCCTGCGGCGGGATATTGACCGGCTGGGGTTCAACAGCTCCTTTACCATCTATGATACCGCCGATTCCGAGCGGGTCATCAAAGACATTGTGAAGGACTTTGATCTGGACGACAAGACCTTCTCCGCCCGCACGGTGCTGGGCTACCTGTCCCGGGCCAAAGACGCCATGCTCTCCGGAGCGGACTATCTGACCCAGTGTGAGAAGGCGGGAGACTTCCGGCTCATCAAGATCGCCAAGATCTATGTGGAGTACGAGCGGCGGCTGAAGGAAGCCAACGCCCTGGACTTCGACGACATCATTCTGGACACGGTGCGCCTGCTCCAGCAATTTGAGGAGGTGCGGACCTACTACCAGAAGAAGTTCCGCTACGTCCTCATCGACGAGTATCAGGACACCAACAATCTGCAATACCTGCTGGCCTCCACCCTGGCGGGTGGTTATGAAAATATCTGCGTGGTGGGGGATGACGACCAGTCTATCTACCGGTTCCGGGGGGCCACCATTGAAAACATCCTCTCCTTCGAGCAGCAGTACAAGGGAGCCAGGGTGATCCGTCTGGAGCAGAACTACCGCTCCACCAAAAATATTCTGGAGGCCTCCAACGCGGTGATCCGCAACAATGAGGGCCGTAAAGGCAAGGAGCTGTGGACCGACCACGGCGAAGGGGACAAGGTTCAGTGCTACACCGCCATGAACGAGCATGACGAGGCCCAGTATGTGGCGGCCCAGATTCTGGCGGGCTATTCCGCCGGACGCAGCTGGAAGGATCACGCGGTACTTTACCGCATGAACGCCCAGTCCAACCAGCTGGAGCAGGCCTTCAAGCGCAACGGCATCCCCTACTGCATCATCGGCGGCATCCGCTTCTTTGACCGGGCGGAGGTCAAGGATATGCTGGCCTACCTGAGCGCGGTGAATAACCCGGGCGACGATCTGCGGCTGTCCCGCATCATCAATAACCCGCCCCGGGGCATTGGCGCCACCACAGTGGACCGTGCCCAGAGCATTGCCCAGGCGGAGGGCAAGTCCCTGTGGGAGGTCATCAGCCACGCCAGAGACTGGCCGGAGCTGCAAAAGGCGGCCCCCAAGCTGGGCCAGTTTGCGGAACTGATGGACGATCTGCGGAAGCTGTCCCGGGAACTGCCTCTGCCGGAGTTCTATGAAGAGGTGGTGGCCCGTACCGGCTATGCCCTCATGCTGGAGCAGAAGAATACGATAGAGGACCGCACCCGACTGGAGAACGTGCGGGAACTGGCCACCTCCATCCAGAACTATCTGGACAATGCGGTGGAGGAACCCTCCCTGTCCGGTTTCCTGGACGAGATCGCCCTGTATACCGATATTGACAGCCACGACCCCAGCGAGGACTGTGCGGTCATGATGACCATGCACTCGGCCAAGGGCCTGGAGTTCCCGGTGGTCTTTGTGGTGGGTGTGGAAGAGGGCATCTTCCCCGGTATCCGTGCCATTGGCGAGCCGGCGGAGATGGAGGAAGAGCGGCGACTTTGCTATGTGGCCATGACCCGTGCCAAGGAGAAGCTGCACATGACCTGCGCCGCCCAGCGCATGCTCTTCGGCCGTACCAACGCCAACCGGCCCTCCCGCTTTTTGGGGGAGATCCCCCCGGAACTGGTGGAAAAGTCGGGCCGGCTGCCCTACGGCGAGGGGGAGCGGAGCGTAAGAAAGACCGCCCCGGTGCGCCGCACCTTTGATCCCGGCTTTTCTCTGGGCCATACGGCTCCGGCTGCCGCCTCCGCTTCTTCCGGGACGGGACAGCCCGCCGCGGCCGGCGATGGCTTCCATATGGGAGATACGGTGCGGCACAAAGCCTTTGGCAAAGGCCTCATTACCAAACTCACCCCGATGGGAGGAGACGCTTTGGTGGAGATTGCCTTTGACAGCGTGGGCACCAAAAAACTGATGCTGAAATCCGCCTCCCAATATATGACCAGGGAATAAAAAATCCGGGCCGCTTCAAAGCGGCCCGGGTGAGGATCACGGGATCAGCAGCTGGGTGAAACTGTGGATATATTGATGGCACAGCCCTTTTAGTTCTTCCTCGTACCGGGCGTAGAAGGGGTCGTACACCCCCACCACCGTCAGCCCCGCCTTCTTGGCGGCGGCGCAGGCGCCGGGGGAGTCCTCGTACAGGGTACTCTCCTCCGGTTTCGCACCCAGCAGCTCCAGCACATGGACAAAGGTGGCCGGGTCCTTTTTCACCATGCCCAGCTCCTGAACAAAAATGATTTGGGTAAAATACCCGTCCATATCCAGCCGCTTCAGAGCGGCCCGGCAGAACTCCGGCACGCAGGCGGTGAGCAGGACCATGTCCTCCCCCTGCCGCCGGCACTGCTCCAGAAAGGCCAGCGCCCCCTCTTTGGCGGGTACCTGGGACAGGTAGGCCTCACGGCCCAGCTGGGTCCACTCGTCCATGACGGCCTGGGGCGTGGTGTCCAAGTGGTAGTAGTCGATGGTGAACCGGGCGGCCAGAGGGAAGATGGAGTGACCCACCGCCTCGCTGTACTCCCAGGTGGGGGTCAAACCCCGGCGGGCCAGGAAGGTGTTGTCCACCTCCTCCCACACGCCGTTGGAGTCCACCAGGGTGCCGTCAAAGTCAAACAGGATCATACATAAAACCTCCAGGGAAAGTGAACGGCCTCCTCGGCGTAGTCGATGCCGATGCGGGGGCCGGTGCGGAAGGGGGGCGGCGCCTCGCCGCTGTCCAGAAGGAACAGCTCCTCGCCGCACAGATCCAGGCCGTTTTGTGCCCGGGTGAGGGCCAGGGCCTTGCATAGTTTGCCCGGGCCGTCCAGAAAATGTTTCTTTTGATAGGGCGTAAGCTCCCCCGGCAGTTTGGAATACCGGTTGAGACTCATAAGAGTCACCCCTTCCGCCGGTTCCAGGCCCCGGAGCAGGACGGCGGCGGGTTCCCCCTCCGCCTCGGTGACAAAGTTGAGGCAGTGGTACATGCCGTAGATCAGATAGATGTAGGCGGTACCCGGCGGGGCGAAGAGGGTTTCCGTCCGTGGGGTGCGCCGATAGCCGTAAGCGTGGCAGGCCTTGTCGCAGCGGCCGATATAGGCCTCGGTCTCGGTAATGCGGCCTACCAGGGGCGTGCCGTCCCACATCCGCACCAGATATTTGCCCAATAAGTCCCGGGCCACCTCCAGGGTGTCCCGGTCAAAGAAATCCCGCCCCAGCTTTTTCATTTGGATACCCCCTTTGTCGGGATCAAATTATATTTTACCATAGGTAAAGGAGAGGTACAACCATGAACCAGACCAACGAGAATAGCGTCCTGGCCAAGTTTGCCACCCCGCTGATCATTCTGGCCACCATCATTTGGGGCAGCTCCTTTGTGGTGATGAAGAACAGCGTGGATGTGCTGCCTACGTTCTGGCTGCTGGCCATTCGCTTCAGCTTTGCCGCCCTTGTTCTGGCCATCGTCTTTATCAAGCGGTGGAAGGTGATGGATCGCCACTATCTCATCGGCGGTACCGTTATGGGCTTCTGCCTGTTTGTGGCCTATGCGTTCCAGACCTACGGCCTGGAGCAGACCACCCCCGGCAAGAACGCCTTCCTCACCGCGGTGTATTGCGTGATCGTCCCCTTCCTCTATTGGATCGTGGCCAAGCGCCGGCCGGATAAGTTCAACGTCATCGCCGCCCTGCTGTGTATCATCGGCATCGGCCTGGTGTCGGTTACCGGCAAGAATGCCTCTGCCTTCAACATGGGCGACGTGCTGACCCTCATCGGCGGCTTCTTCTTTGCCGCCCACATCGTGGCGGTGTCCAAATTCTCCGAGGGCCGGGATATCTTCATCCTGACCACCCTCCAGTTTGCCAGCTTTGCCGTGTTCTCCTGGATCGGCGTGCTGGT
>NZ_CALWOJ010000044.1 GCF_944383115.1 uncultured Flavonifractor sp.
CCTTAAGGGGCTTCGTCCGTATCAGGCCCTTATAGGGCCTACTCAAGCCTCCGGCTTAGCCGGAGGTTTTGACTATACCCGATATCGCTTCTGCTTGATATAGGAGCAGTGAAGCAGCGCGTGAGCCATAGGACTGCCGGGCTCGCCCAGGTAGGTGTGGTATACAGTCTGTACCACCGGGTTCTTGTGGCTGCGGCGGTACTCCATTTCCTGGTCCTGCTTGTACAAGGCCGCGGCCCGGAGGGCCTTGATGTCGGTGAAGTTACGCACATCTGCGTGCTGGATGGGCTGCCCGCCGCCGTTGATGCAGCCGCCGGGACAGGCCATGAACTCCACAAAATCGTAATGCAGGGTGCCGGCCTTGATGCCGTCCAGCACCAGCTTCACGTTGTGCAGGCCGGAGGCCACGCATACCCGGACAGTGCGGCCGGGCAGCTCATAGCTGGCCTCCTTGACGCCCTCCATGCCGCGGACTTCATGGTACTCCAGGGGGGCCATACCGTCGCCGGTCAGCTCTTCCACCACGGTACGGAGGGCGGCCTCCATGACGCCGCCGGATGCGCCGAAGATAGCGGCGGCGCCGGTGGAGATGCCCAGCATTTCATCGAACTGATCATCAGGCAGGTGATCAAAGAGCATGCCGGCCTGGGTGATCATGCGGCCCAGTTCGCGGGTGGTGAGGGAGACATCCACCGGCATACAGCCGTTGGGCAGCCGCTGCTCCTCTCGACGTACCTCGTACTTTTTGGCGGTACAGGGCATGACGGATACCACGAAGATGTCGTGGGGATCGATACCCGCCTGCTCGGCGTAATAAGTCTTGACCAGCGCGCCGAACATCTGCTGGGGAGAGCGACAGGTGGATACGTTGCGGATCATCTCAGGGGCGTGCTGCTCCATGTACCGGATCCAGCCGGGGGAACAGGAGGTAATGAGGGGAAGCACTCCGTCGCCCCGCAGCCGGTGGAGGAACTCGGTGCCCTCCTCCATGATGGTGAAGTCGGCAGCGGTATCCACATCGAATACCTTGTCAAATCCCAGACGGCGGAGGGCGGTGACCATCTTGCCCTCCACATTAGTACCGATGGGCAGGCCGAAGCACTCGCCCAGGGTGACGCGCACAGAGGGGGCGGGACCCACCACAACGTGTTTGGTGGGATCGGCCAGAGCGGCCAGGACCTTGCCGGTATCGTCCTTTTCGGACAGTGCGCCGGTGGGACAGGCCACGATGCACTGGCCGCAGGAGACGCAGTCCACCTCGTTCAGATCCCGATCAAAGGCGCAGCCGATGTGGGTGGCGAAGCCCCGGTCATTGGGGCCGATGACGCCCACTTCCTGGGTGGCGCGGCACACGGCGGTACAGCGGCGGCAGAGGACGCACTTGGAGTTGTCACGAACCAGATGGGGGGCGGAGTCCTCGATCTGAGGATACATATTGTCGCTGGCATAACGTACCGCGTCGATGCCCAGATCGCTGGCCAGCTGAAGCAGCTCACAGTGGCTGTTGCGGGCGCAGGTGAGGCAGTCCATGCGGTGGTTGGAGAGGATCAGCTCCAGGGTGAGCTGGCGGGACTTGCGGACCCGCTCAGTATTGGTGTATACCTCCATGCCTTCGGCCACAGGGTAGACGCAGGAGGCCACCAGGCTCTTGGCGCCCTTGACCTCCACCACACAGATACGGCAGGCGCCGATCTCGTTGACGTCCTTGAGAAAGCACAGAGAAGGGATATTGAAGCCCGCGGAGCGGGCGGCCTCCAGCACCGTGGTCCCGGCGGGAACGGTGACGGGGATATCGTTGATACGCAGAGATACCATCTTTTCGTCCATGTCCGTTCCCTCCCTTACTGCTTACTGATGGCGTCAAAGCGACAGTGATCCATACAGGCGCCGCACTTGATACACTTGGACTGGTTGATGATATGGGGAGCCCGCACCGCACCGGAAATGGCGCCGGTGGGACAGCCCTGGGCGCAGCGGGTACAGCCCTTACACTTGGTGGGATCTACCACATACTGGATCAGGGCCTTACATACGCCGGCGGGGCAGCGTTTCTCATAGATGTGGGCCTCGTACTCCTCCCGGAAGTGCTTCAGGGTGGAGAGTACCGGATTGGGCGCGGTCTGGCCCAGGCCGCACAGGGCGGACTGCTTGATATGGTTGCACAGTTCCTCAATGGTGTCCAGATCCTCCGGCTCACCGTTGCCCTCAGTGATCTTGGTCAGCAGGCCCAGCAGCCGCTTGGTGCCGATCCGGCAGGGAGAACACTTGCCGCAGGACTCGTCCACAATGAACTCCAGATAGAACTTGGCGATGTCCACCATGCAGTTGTCCTCGTCCATCACGATGAGGCCGCCGGAGCCCATCATGGAGCCGATGGCGGCCAGGGACTCGTAGTCGATGGGGGTGTCGATGAGAGAGGCGGGAATGCAGCCGCCGGAGGGGCCGCCGGTCTGAGCGGCCTTGAACTTCTTGCCGCCGGGTACGCCGCCGCCGATGTCCTCCACTACGGTACGCAGGGTGGTACCCATCGGCACTTCCACCAGGCCGGTATTGGTGATCTTGCCGCCCAGGGCAAAGACCTTGGTACCCTTGCTCTTCTCGGTACCGATGGCGGCATATGCCTCAGGCCCATGATTGAAGATCCAGGTGATGTTGGCGTAAGTCTCCACGTTGTTGAGCAGGGTGGGCCGGTCGAACAGGCCCTTCACCGCGGGGAAGGGGGGGCGGGTCTTGGGCTCGCCCCGGTGGCCCTCGATGGAGCGCATAAGGGCGGTCTCCTCGCCGCAGACGAAGGCGCCGGCGCCCAGACGCAGCTCCAGATCAAAGTCAAAGCCGGATTCAAAGATGTTCTTGCCCAGCAGGCCATATTCTTTGGCCTGGGCAATGGCGGTCTCCAGCCGTTTGACGGCGATGGGGTACTCGGCCCGGACGTAGATGTAGCCCTGGTGGGCGCCCACAGCGTAGCCGGCGATGGTCATGGCTTCAATGATGGTGTGGGGATCGCCTTCCAGCACGGAGCGGTCCATGAACGCACCGGGGTCACCCTCGTCGGCGTTGCAGCAGACGTACTTGATGCCGTCGGGGCTTACCGCGTCGTGGGTGAACTGCCACTTCAGGCCGGTGGGGAAGCCGGCGCCGCCCCGGCCCCGGAGGCCGGAGGCCAATACGGTGTCAATGACCTTCTGGGGCGGGATCTGCTCGGTGAGGATCTTGCCCAGAGCGGCGTAGCCGTCCACGCCGATGTACTCGTCAATGCTCTCGGGATTGATGACACCGCAGTTGCGCAGGGCAATGCGCTGCTGATACTTATAGAACTGGGTCTCGGTCAGAGAGGTGACAGCGCCCTCCTCGCCGGCGCTCTTGTTGAGCAGACGCTTGACGATGCGGCCCTTGACGATATGTTCGGAGACGATCTCCTCCACGTCCTCCACCGTGACATGGGTATAACAGGCCCCTTCGGGATAAATGGTAACAATGGGCCCCAGGGCGCACAGGCCGAAACAGCCGGTACGGACCACCTTGGCCTCCTTGTCCATACCCTGGGCCACCAGCTGCTTCTCAAATTCCTCAATGATCTTCAGGCTGTTGGAGGAGGAGCAGCCGGTGCCGGTGCAGACCAGAATGTGGGAACGGATAAAACTCATCTCTTCGCCCTCCCTTATTCCGCCGCGCCGATGGTGTACTCTTCCACCACCCGGCCGTTGACCAGATGCTCACTGACCAGGGAGGCAACCTTGTCGGGGGTCATCTTCACATAGGTGACCTTCTCCTGACCGGGCACATAGACCTCCACAATAGGCTCCAGACGGCAGACACCGATGCAGCCGGTCTGGGACACTGTGACATTTTTCAGGTCACGCTTGTTCACTTCCTCCAGCAGAGCGTTGAGGACGGGGCGGGCGCCGGCGGCGATGCCGCAGGTGGCCATGCCCACCACCACGCGGATGCGGTCATCATTTGCCTCCCGCAGATCGATCTGGCTGCGCATCCGATCCCGGATGGCCTGCAGTTCTGCAAGTGTTTTCATGCTTTCATCCCCTTATTTTCTCGTAAAAAGGTTTCCTGTTCCTGCAAATAATCCCTGATCCAGAGAATGATCTCCGGTTCCGCCAGGGAGATGTCGGGACCCAGCTGGGCCCGCAGTTCTTCGGTGGTAAGCTGGAAGCTGTCATCCCCGATCACATGGGTATAACGCAGCTCCAGCGAAGGCGCGCCCTGGAGCAGCAGGGTAATGGTGCCGGCCATGTCACCTACCGGCGGGCAGTCGATGTGTCCGGGCCGGAAGCGTGCGGTGACGGTAGTACCCACCCCTTCTGTGCTGTCAATGACCAGGCTGCCGCCGGTCTGTTCCACCGCCATACGCAGCAGCGGGATCCCCAACCCCATCTTTCTGGTGGTGCGGGTGGTGGTGAAGGGATCGCTGACCTGGGCCAGCAGTTCAGGACTCATGCCCTTGCCGTTGTCCACGATGGTGAAAGTGATGGCATCCGGCGTTTCCGACAGCGTGATTTCCAGCCGGGAGGCCCTGGCTGTGATGGAGTTTTGCGCAATATCCAGCGCATAGAGGGCGATCTCTTTCAAAAGAAGGTTCCTCCTGATGTCACGCTGCGCTCGCTTCGCGGGCGGGTCGCCTTCCCTGCGGCTCGGGCTGGTCTGCGGGCCGCAAAGCGGCCCTGCGCTCGCCCTCGCTCCGGTCCAGGCGCCCCTGCTCAGCGGCTCCGCGCTTCTTCCTTATTTATACATATCCAGAATGGGCCCCACCTGGTCGGGGGTGAGGCGGCCATAGACGTCGTTGTTGATCATCATGACCGGAGCAAGGCCGCAAGCACCCACACAGCGGCAGGAGTCCAGAGAGAACTTGCCGTCAGCAGTGATGGAGCCGGGGACGATGCCCAGCTTCTGCTCCACCGCGTTCAAAATAGCAGCCGCGCCTTTGACGTAGCAAGCGGTGCCCAGACAGACCGAAATCTGATATTTGCCCTTGGGATTCAGGGTAAACTGGGCGTAAAAAGAGGCCACCCCGTACACCTCGGACAGGGGTATATCCAACCCCTCCGCCACAATGATCTGCACTTCTTCCGGCAAGTAGCCGAAAATCTCCTGGGCGGCCTGTAGAACGGGCATGGTTGCGCCCGGCTGTCCCTTGTGTTCGGCAATGACTTTGCGCAGGCGTTCCTCTTGCTCCGGCGTTCCGCGGTAGGGAACTACGGTCTTGCAGTTGGGCATAGATGCCTCCTCCTCTTCTAAAACAATTAGTTTAGTTTTCTTTCAAGGCACTATTATAGCGCAGAAACAACGAATGTAAAGACTTTCCAGGGATAAGAATATAAAACCGATTAGTTCAATTTGAAGTATTGCACAAAGAGCGAGGGAGTAAAAAAGAACCCTGCTGACACATCGGTACTTCTTCAACTGAATAAGAAAATACGGATGGGACCAACAGGGTACAGTTACTTGATGGAAAGTATAGCACATCTAACTCAGCTTGTAAAGAAAGTTATCCGGATAAAGTGCCGGGTTGGCAGGCGAGCCGCCGTATCACGGCCTGTGGGGTGGGTTCCGGCAGGTCCAGGGTATGTTCCGCCCCCCAGATTTGGTCCAGGCTGTGGGCGTCGGAATTGGTGAGCAGCTGCAGCCCGGCCAGGTCGGGGCGCCGGGCCAGCTCCGGCGGGCAGCGGTAGGACAGCTCGGCGGCGGAAAAACCCAGATCCGGGTCCCACAGTCCCAGTACCCCCAGCAGTGAGAAAGCGGGGCGGTCAATATGGGCGGGGAATGCGGCGCCGCCCCAGGCGGCCACCAGCCGGGGCACCTCATAGAGCGGGATGTCGGTACTGCCGGCCAGAAAAGCGGACTCCTCACCCAGAATACCGTCCCCGTCGTCCATCCGCAGCTGTCTGCCAAAGTAATCCGGATCGTTGGCGATGGGTGGAAGGTGCCGGGCAATTTCCCGGGAAAAATCCTCGGCACGTTGGGGATCGGGGAAAAGGCATACCACATGGATCTCTTCCTGCGTACACAGCTCCATACCGGCCAGAGCGGTAAGGCCGTGGGCCTGGGCGGCCCGGCAGAAGGAGGCGCAGTTGCCGCAGGTGTTGTGGTCGGTGAGGGCCACGATCTCCAGACCCGCCAGGGCGCACATGGCGGCCAGGTTGGCGGGGGTCATCTCGTCGCTGCCGCAGGGCGATAAACAAGAGTGAAGATGCAGATCGTAGTAATAATGCAAAGAGATACCCCCTTTCCGGCGGCTGTGGGATTCAGACCAGCGTTTTTCCCAGCTGGCAGGCGGCGGAAAAGGTGTCCAGCCCCACCCCCAGCAGATTGACTTGCTTTTCCTTCGCCCGGCGGAGCAGGTCGGCGTCGGGCTGGACGGCCTCGGTCAGGATCACGCAGGAGACGTCGGCCATCAGGGCCACAGCGGCCACATTCTGGTTGGACATGATGGTAAGCCATGCGCAGTCCTGGCCCGCCCGGCCCATGACCCAGCTGAGCAGATCGCCCACATAGCCGCCCGCCACCGGCCGTTCCGGCTGGGCCAGATGAAAAACGGTCAATCCCATAGCGGGAATCAATTCTCCTATTGTCATATCATATCCTCCTTTTATATGGAAAAAAGGGCGCGTCACAGAGTGGTTTTTCTGCAACGCGCCCAACAGGCCTTACTTGTTGACGGGATCGCTCTGGCAACGGCGGAAGGGAGGGGGCAGATAGTCGTCTGCTTCTTCCTTGCTGCCGGCCATAGAGCGCATCCGCTCCCGCACTTTGAAGATACAGTCGTCCACCGAGGCCCGGCCCAGGATCACGTCCTCGGCAAAGGCCCGGCAGGAGGGAGCGCCGCAGGATCCGCAGTGGAGTCCGGGCAGGTGGGACTCCAGCTCCTGGATGCGCAGCTGCTTGTTCAGCGCGGCCCCCAGATCCTGATCCAGCACAAAGGTGGGTAAGTATTGAAGTTCCTTGTCCCGCCGGACAATATCCCGGTCTGCTCCCTCAAAGCGGAAGCGGTTGCGGGACACCGGCTGCCCCTTCATCAGCCCCTTGATCCGCATCTTGGCGGCGTATGGGTTTTCCACCGTGAAGCAGCCCCCCACGCAGCCCTGGGTGCAGGCGGACAGCTCCAGGAAATCGGCCTCGGGCAGACGACCGTCCTCGATCTCTTCCAGCATGCGGATCACATTGTTGATACCGTCCACAGCCACACACCGTTCCCGCAGCCGGGCGGCGCTCTCCCCGCCGCAGGAGGCCCAGCTCAGCCCCATAATGCCGGCCGATGACATGGACTCCACATGCTCCAGGTGCTTCATGGGACTGAGCAGCCGCAGGTAGATGTCCCGGATGGCGAAAGCGCCGTCCAGCACCGGCTGGCTCAGGCCTTCGGGTTCCCGGGCGGCCGTCACCTTGGAGGAGCAGGGGACGATGGCGAACACGCCGATCTGTTCCGGCGGCAGACCGGTCTCCTCCGCTGCTTCCCGACGGGCCAGGATAGCTGCCAATTCCATGGGCAGGATGGTGCAGGCCACATGGCCCATCAGCTTGGGAAAACGCATCCGGATCAGCCGAAGTACGGTGGGGCAGGAGGAGGAGATCAGCGGGGTAACGGAGGCCGGCCCCTCACAGATGCACTGCCGCTCAAAGTCGGAGAGCATTTCGGCGGCTTTGGCCACCTCGTAGACCTTGTGAAAGCCGATCTCCAGCAGGGCATTGAGTACAATATCAATGTTGTCCAGGTTATGAAACTGCCCATAGAGGGCAGGTTCCGGCAGGGCAACGCAGTATTGGTAGCGGGACAATACGTCCAGGCCGTCGCCCACCGACTTGATGGCCTTGTGGGGACAGGTGCGGATACACTCGCCGCAGTCAATGCAGCGATCAGGCAGAATGGTGGCCTTGCGGCCCCGGACGCGGATGGCCTCGGTGGGGCAGCCCTTGATGCAGGAGGTGCAGCCCCGACAGCGTCTGCTGTCCAGTACCACGGAATGCCTCATAGCCATGGGACTGCCTCACCTCCCTTTGCCAGAGACATGATTCACTGGGGAATTTTGATCTTGATCGTGACGGTGGTGCCTTTACCCACCTCGGTGTCAATGGTCATCTCGTCGGAGTAACGCTTCATATTGGGCAGACCCATGCCTGCGCCAAAGCCCAGTTCCCGGGCGGTGGAACCGGCGGTGGAGTAGCCTTCCTGCATCGCCTGTTCCACATCGGGGATGCCGGGGCCGGAGTCGATCATACGGATCACGATCTGATCCATCTCCACTTCCACCTCCGCCTGACCGCCGTCGGCGTGGATGACCATGTTGATCTCGCCCTCGTACATGCAGATAGAGGCTCTGCGGATCACATCCTGGGGCAGACCCAGCTTTTTCAGGGTGAGTTTCATTTTGCTGGAGGCTTCGCCGGCCTCAATGAGGTCGCCGCCCTCCACCGGGTACACCAGTCTAATCGTTTCCATCGCAATTCCCTCGCAATCCATTATAGTAGAGCAGGCCGCAGGCCTCATACATGCGCTTGGGGCAGGTCATGACCACGATGTCTCGCTCCTCAGCCAGGTCGAGGATATCCTGTCCCGGGACCTTGCCGCGGACAAAGACGATACACTTCATCTCCACCATGTCCGCGGTGCGCACCACCTGGGGATTGACCAGTCCGGTGAGCAGCAGGGCCTGATTTTTGACGAAAGCCAGCACGTCGCTCATGAAATCGCTGCCGCAGGCAGACATGACCTCCCGGTCCAAGTGGTCCTCGCCCCACAGCACTGTGGCATTCAGGATCTGTTTGATGTCGGAAAGCAGCATTGCCTTCTCCCCTTCCGTGGGAAAACTAAACTCTCAGTTCATGGGCATTGTACCACAAATCACCCCGGAGTGCAAAGGGTTCGTTGAAACATTCACAAAGTTTTTGTGGTGGACTGGCTGGTTTTGGTCATTACACTCTATTGACATTGGGGTAAACTGGCGGCTATAATATTCTTTATCAAGATAAAGTATGTGGGGATTTCCATAATCAAAACGGCTTTATCTTGGAAGTTTGATTTAAAATTGGAATCAAGGAGGCCATCTATCATGGGTAACGAGCGAGTCTATAATTTCTCCGCGGGCCCGTCCATGCTGCCGCTGGAAGTGCTGGAGCGCGCCGGATCTGAAATCACCAACTGTCACGGCTCCGGTATGTCAGTCATGGAGATGAGTCACCGTTCCAAGGTGTTCCAGAAGATTTTTGACGACACCCAGGCCAAGTTCCGCAAGCTGATGAACGTGCCTGAGGGGTACAAGATCCTCTTCCTCCAGGGCGGCGCGTCCACTCAGTTCTCCATGGCGCCCCTGAACCTGATCGGCAAGACCGGCAAGGCCGACTATGCCGTCACCGGCAACTTCTCCAACATAGCCTATAAGGAGGCCAAGAAGTACGGCCAGATCAATCTGGCCGCCTCCTCCGCCGACAGGAACCACACCTACATCCCCACCCAGGACCAGCTGAAGCTGGACCCCGAGGCCAGCTACTTCTATTACTGTGCCAACAATACCATCTATGGTACCGAGTGGCAGTATGTTCCCGAGACCAATGGGGTGCCCATCGTGTGCGACATGTCCTCCGACATCCTGTCCCGCCCGGTGGACGTGAGCAAGTACGGCATCATCTTTGCCGGCGCCCAGAAGAATATGGCCCCCGCCGGCCTGACGGTGGTGATCATCAAGGAGGAGCTGGCTGGCAACGAGCTGCCCTACACCCCCCTGATGCTGAACTACAAGACTATGATCGACAAGGATTCCATGTATAATACCCCGCCCTGCTGGTGCATTTACATCCTGGGCCTGGTGCTGGACTGGCTGGAGTCCAAGGGCGGCATCCCCGGCATGGAGGCCATCAAGCACGCCAAGGCCCAGATGCTGTACGATGTGATCGATAACTCCAGGCTGTTCACCTGCGCCGTGGAAAAGGACTCCCGCTCCGACATGAACGTGGTGTTCCGCACCGGCAATGACGAGCTGGACGCCAAGTTCGTCAAGGAGAGCGTGGAGGCCGGCTTCACCAACCTGAAGGGCCACCGCTCCGTGGGCGGTATGCGCGCCTCCATTTACAACGCCATGCCCACCGAGGGTGTGGAGAAGCTGTGCGACTTCATCAAAGCCTTTGATAAGAACAACTGACGGGAGGTAGTGCCATCATGTTTCGTATTAAGACGCTGAATAAAATTTCCCCCGCCGGCCTGTCCGTGCTGGATCAGACCCGGTTCTCCGTCAGCGACGACGTGGAGAACGAGGACGGCATTCTGGTCCGCTCCGCCGACATGCATGAGTATCAGTTCCCCGACTCCCTGCGGGCCATCGCCCGGGCGGGAGCCGGTACCAACAATATCCCCATCGACCGCTGCTCCGAAGCGGGCATCGTTGTGTTCAACACCCCCGGCGCCAATGCCAACGCGGTGAAGGAACTGGCGGTGTGCGGCCTGCTGCTGGCCTCCCGGAAGATCACCGCGGGCGCCGAGTGGGTCAAGGCCCAGGCCGGCGCCGGCGCCGATGTGGAGAAGGTGGTGGAGAAGGGCAAGAGCCAGTTTGTAGGCCCCGAGCTGTCCGGCAAGATGCTGGGCGTCATCGGCCTGGGCGCCATCGGCGTGCAGGTGGCCAACATTGCCACCAAGCTGGGTATGACCGTGTTCGGCTACGATCCCTTCCTCAGCGTGGACGCGGCCCTGTCCCTGTCCAGGCTGGTCCATCGCGCGATGGATCTGGAAACCATCTATAAAAACTGCGACTACATCACCCTCCATGTGCCCCAGACCCCGGAGACCCGGGGCATGATCAATGAGGACGCCATCCACATGATGAAGGGCGGTGTGCGCATCCTCAACCTGGCCCGGGGCGGGCTGGTCAACGACGACGATATGCTGGCGGCCCTGGAGTCCGGCAAGGTGGCCGCCTATGTCACCGACTTCCCCAACAACAAGATCCTCCAGGGCAAGAACGTGATCGCCATCCCCCATCTGGGCGCCTCCACCCCCGAGAGCGAGGAGAACTGCGCCGTGATGGCTGCCCAGGAGCTGAAGGATTACCTGGAAAACGGCAACATCAAGAACTCCGTCAACCTGCCCACCCTGGTGCAGGAGTGGAGCGGTGTGTCCCGGCTGTGCATCATCCACCGGAATGTGCCCGGTGCCATCGCCAACATTACCGGCCTGCTGTCCAAAGAGGGGGTCAATGTGGAAAACATGACCAACAAGTCCAAGAAGGACTACGCCTATACCGTGGTGGATCTGGGCAGCCGCATCAGTGAGGCAGTATCCGATGAGATCCGGGCCCTGGACGGCGTGTTCCGGGTGCGGGTACTCAACCATTAAGGATTGACAACAGGGGAAAAACAAGTTAAAATGCCACATGCAAGGGAGCTTCCGCGAGGAGGCTGAGAGGAGGGGCGAGTCCCTCGACCTGACCTGATTTGGGTAATGCCAACGTAGGGACGCAGCGCAAGTTCCGCGCGGAGTCTCCTCCGCCCGGAGGAGTATCTTTGACGTGCAGTAAAGCGGCGGGTCCCGATGGGACCCGCCGCTTTTGCATACCCGCCAGTGAAAAGAAAGAAGGAAAGACCATGAAGTGCGTATTGACCATTGCCGGCAGCGACTCCAGCGGCGGCGCCGGCATCCAGGCCGATCTCAAGACCATGACCTGCCTGGGGGTGTACGGCATGAGCGCCGTTACCGCCCTTACCGCCCAGAATACCACCGGCGTGAAAGCTGTGGTGGAGGCTACCCCGGAGTTTTTGGGGGAGCAGCTGGACTGTATCTTTGAAGACATCCCGCCCCAGGCCGTGAAGATCGGCATGGTGTCCTCGGCGCCCATTATCCGGGTCATTGGGCAGAAGCTGCGCCAGTACGGGGCGGAGAACATTGTGGTAGACCCGGTGATGGTGTCCACCAGCGGCTCTGCCCTGATGCAGGACAGCGCCCTGACCGCCCTGATGGAGGAGCTGTTTCCCCTGGCCGCCGTCATTACCCCCAACATTCCCGAGGCCCAACGGCTGTGCGGCTTTGCCATTCAGGGTGAGGCGGACATGCTCCGGGCGGCCGAGACCATCGGGGCTGCGCTGCCGGGGGCGGTGCTGGTGAAGGGCGGACATCTGGACAGCTGCGCCGACGATCTGCTGTGGCAGCGCGGTCAGGTTCAATGGTTCCGCGCCCCCCGGGTGGACAACTCCAACAACCACGGTTCCGGCTGCACCCTGTCCTCCGCCATCGCTTCCTTCCTGGCTTTGGGGGAGGATCTGCCCCACGCGGTGGAGAAGGCCAAGGCCTATATCACCGCCACCATGCGGGCGGGGCTGGATCTGGGCAGAGGGAGCGGCCCTCTGTGGCATAACTACGCTGTTCCAGAAGGTGGATTTTCTGAAATTTAGGAGGTAAAAAAGATGAATCAGCACGCTGCAATCAAAAAGCTGGCCATTGCCAGCCTGCTTACCGCCGTGGCGGTGGTGGGCAGTCTGTTCTCGTTCCCGGTTCTGGGGTCCCGCTGCTCCCCCATTCAGCACATGGTGAATATCCTGTGCGCCGTTTTCCTGGGACCCTGGTATGGTGTGTGTGCCGCCTTTGCCGCCAGTTTCCTGCGCAACCTGCTGGCCCTGGGCACCCTGATGGCCTTCCCCGGCAGTATGGTGGGTGCTTTGCTGTGCGGCCTGATGTACGCCAAGACCAACAGCCTGTCCGCAGCCTGCGTGGGAGAAGTCTTTGGCACCGGCATCCTGGGCGGCCTGGCCGCCTGGCCCATTGCCACCCTGATCCTGGGCCAGACTGCGGCGGTGTACGCCTACATGGGCCCCTTCCTGATCTCCACCATCGGCGGCTCCATCATCGCCGGCGCCATGCTCTTTGCACTGAAACGCTCCGGCGGTCTGGCGGCCATGCAGACGATGGTAAAGCGGTGAGAGGGATGGAGCGGGCAGACTTTGCCGCCTGTTTGCAGGCGGTACGGGAAAAAGCCCCCCTGGTCCAGTGCATCACCAACATGGTCACCGTCAACGACTGCGCCAATGTTCTGCTGGCGGCGGGCGCTTCCGCTACGATGGCCCACCATCCCCTGGAGGTGGCCGAGGCGGTGGCGGGCGTCCAGGCTCTGGTCCTCAATCTGGGGGCCGTGGGGGATCGGGAGGCCATGTACATCGCCGGCAGGGAGGCCAACAGGCTGGGCGTGCCGGTGGTCTTTGATCCGGTAGCCGCCGGGTTTACCGGCCTGCGGCGGGAGACCGCCCGCAAACTGCTGGAAGAGATCCGCTTTGCCGTCATCCGGGGCAACGCCTCCGAGATCCTGGCCCTGGCCGAGGATCGGGAGGGAGGTAGCGGAGTGGATGTGGCGGCGGCCGATACTGTTACCGAGTCCGGCCTGCCCCGGGCGGCGGAACTGGCGCAGACGCTGTCCCGCCGGACAGGGGCGGTGGTGGTACTCTCCGGCGCGGTGGATGTGGTGGCCGATGGACGGCAGGCCCTGTTTCTCCGCAACGGCAGTCCCACAATGGCCCGCATTACCGGCAGCGGCTGCATGCTGTCCGCCCTCACCGGCGCCTTCTGTGGGGCATGCCCGGACAAGCCCTTTGAGGCGGCGGCCACCGCCGCCGCGTCCATCGCCCTGGCGGGCGAGCGGGCGGAGGAACTGCGGCTTCAGAAGGGGACGGGCAACGCCACCTTCCGCATTGATCTCATCGACAGTGTGTTCAACCTGACGGTGGAACGGCTGATACAAGGAGTGCGTTATGAAATTTACCAGGGATGATATCAGGCGGAGCATGACTCTCTACGCCGTCACCGACCGCACCTGGCTGGGGGCGCGCACCCTGGCCCAGGCGGTGGAAGAAGTGCTGAAGGGGGGCGCCACCTTCCTCCAGCTGCGGGAGAAGGAACTGGATCAGGCCGCCATTCTGGCCCAGGCCAAAGAGATCCAGGCCATTGCCGCCCGCTACCATGTGCCCTTTGTGGTCAACGACAGCGTGGAGATTGCCCTGGCCAGCGGGGCCGACGGGGTCCATGTGGGCCAGAGCGATCTGATGGGCCGGGATGTGCGCGCCCTCATCGGCCCGGACAAGATTTTGGGCATCACCGCCAATACGGTGGAGCTGGCGGTGGCGGCGGAGCGGGCCGGAGCCGATTACATCGGCGCGGGGGCGGTGTTCGGCACCACCACCAAACAGAATGCCAAAAACCTGAGCCTGGATACCCTGAAAGATATCTGCCGGGCGGTGTCCATTCCGGTGGTGGCCATCGGCGGTATCAATGCCGACAACCTGCCCCGACTGGCAGGGACGGGTGCAGCGGGAGCCGCCGTGGTGTCCGCCCTCTTTGCCCAGAGTGACCCGGGGGCGGCTGCCCGTCATCTGCGGGCCCTGGCGGGCAGGATGGTGGCCGCTCATGGATAAAAAGTTCTGTATTTTTGATATGGACGGCACGCTGGTGGATTCCATGCCCGCCTGGAAATCCCTGAGCCGGGACTATCTGGAGGCCAGAGACCGCCATCCCACCCTGGAGCAGCTCATACGCATGGGCCCCATGACCATGCTGGAGGGGGCCTCCTATCTGATGGAGACCTTCGGCCTGGAGGGGCCGCCGGAGGAGATCGCCCGGGAGATGAACGCCATTATGGAGACCCATTACCGTACCGATCTCCCTCTGAAGCCGGGGGTGGAGCAGTATTTAAAGCAATTAACGGCCAAAGGGGTCCGGTTGTGCGTGGCCACCGCCACGGCGGAGCCGCTAGCCCTGGCCTGCCTGGAGCGGCTGGGGGTGGCGGAATACTTTGATTTCATCCTCAGCTGCGAGACCATCGGGGTGGGCAAGACACAGCCGGACGTCTATCTGGAGGCGGCCCGCCGCTTCGGGCAAGATCCGCAGGCGGTAGCGGTCTTTGAGGATGCGATCTACGCCGTTAAGACGGCCAAGACAGCCGGATTTTATACCGTAGGCGTCTTTGAGGAGACCCACCGGAGGGAGTGGCCCGCCCTGTCCGCTCTGGCGGACGAGATTGTGGAAGATTGGAGGAATGTGCTGTGACGGTGACCCAGCGGCTGTATGAGGCGGCAAGCCCCATCTGGCAGGCCTGCCACGACCATCCCTTTGTGAAGGGGATTGGAGATGGCAGCCTGGACCGGGAAAAATTTCAATACTTCCTGCTCCAGGATTATCTTTACCTCTTTGACTATGCCAAGGTATTTGCCTGGGGCGTAGTCAAAGCCAATGACCCAGAGCTGATGCGGTTCTTCTCCGCCAATGTGGACGCCATCCTGGGAGGCGAGATGAAGACCCACCGGGCCTATATGCAGCGGCTGGGCATTACCGAGGAGCAGGTCTTTCAGGTGCAGCCGGCCCTGGACAACCGCTCCTATACCAGCTACATGCTCTCGGTAGCCGCCGCCGGCGGCCCGGCGGAGATCGTGGCCTCCATCCTGGCCTGCTCCTGGAGCTACGCTGAGATCGGCGCCCGGCTGACCGCCATCCCCGGCGCGGCGGACCATCCCTTCTACGGTGAGTGGGTGCGGGGATACTCCAGCAAGGAGTATCAGGATACCAACGATGCCCTGGTAGCGCGGATGGACGCGCTGGCCCAGAACTGCACCGAGGCGGAATACCGGCGTCTGGAGGACATCTTTGTGACGTGCAGCAGGTATGAACTGGGGTTCTGGGAGATGGCCTGGAGGCTTGCCGGATGACGGCGCTGGAATTTCGGGAGGTATCCTATCAGTACCCCTCCGAGGACTTTGACATCATCGATAAGCTGTCCTTTCAGGTGGAGCCGGGATCTTTCCACTGTATCCTGGGGGTGAGCGGCTGCGGAAAAAGCACCATCTTCCGCGTGACCAACGGCCTGCTCCAGCCCAAGGCCGGGGAGATCCTGGTGGACGACGCTCCCATTGGGGGCCGGAAGCGGTACTGCGGCTATATGCCCCAGAAGGACCTGCTCTTTCCCTGGCGCACGGTGGGGGAGAACGTGGCCCTGCCCCTGGAGATCGCCGGGGGGCTATCCAAGACCCAGCGGCGGCAGAAGGCGGAGGAGGCTTTGGCCGACGTGGGGCTGGAGGGCTGCTGCGACAAGATGCCGGGCGAGCTGTCCGGCGGGATGCGGCAGCGGGCGGCCTTTGCCCGCACCATGCTGACGGGGAGCGACCTGCTGCTGCTGGACGAGCCCTTCTCCGCCCTGGACTTCCTTACCCGCATCTCCATGCAGGAGTGGCTGCTGGA
>NZ_CALWOJ010000045.1 GCF_944383115.1 uncultured Flavonifractor sp.
AGCTGGGTGGACTTGTCCCCCTGGCCGGAGATGATGAGGGGGGTACGGGCCTCGTCGATGAGGATGGAGTCCACCTCGTCCACGATGGCAAAGGCGTGGCCCCGCTGCACCATCTCGGTGGCGTAGATGCACATATTGTCCCGCAGGTAGTCGAAGCCGAACTCGTTGTTGGTGCCGTAGGTGATGTCGGCGGCGTAGGAGGCCTTGCGGTCCTTGGGCTGGATGTCGTGGATCACCAGACCCACGGTGAGCCCCATAAAGCGGTAGACCTTGCCCATCCACTCGGAGTCACGCTTGGCCAGGTAGTCGTTGACGGTGACGATGTGGACGCCCTCCCCGGCCAGGGCGTTGAGGTAGGCGGGCAGGGTGGCCACCAGGGTCTTGCCTTCGCCGGTCTTCATCTCGGCGATACGGCCCTGGTGCAGGATGATGCCGCCGATGAGCTGCACCCGGTAGGGCTTCATGCCCAGTACACGCCAGGCAGCCTCCCGGCAGGCGGCAAAGGCCTCGGGCAGGATGTCGTCCAGGGTCTCGCCGTTCTGGAGCCGTTCTTTAAACTCAGGGGTCTTGGCCTTGAGCTGCTCATCGGTGAGCTTGGAGTACTCCTCTTCCAGGGCCTCAATCTTGTCCACGATGGGTTTGATGGCCTTCAGCTCCTTGGCGGAGCTGGTGCCGAACAGCTTTTTCAACAGTCCCATGCGTCTGATTCACCTTTCTGATCTCCACCGCGCGGGGCGCGGCTGATGACATTGATTCAGTTTCCTAGTATAACATAAGCCCGCGCAAGAAAAAAGAGGAATTTGTGAACAAATCGCCCCGACCTGCTTCCATGCCCGCCGTAAGGTTCTGAGCGTGCAATTTTGCACACCGCTCGGCCGCAGAATTGTGATAAACTCTTTTTATTACACCACAAAGGCGATATAATGAGATAAAATTGTAGCGCCGGATCATCCCAGTTTTTCCAGAAAGGAGGGGGCCTATGCGCACCACGGACGAACTGCGAAACGCGATTCGCTCCTCCCCCGATCCCGCTCTGCTCTCCGGGGGCGCCTTTACCCCGCCGGACTATACTTTTTACTTATACGGCCTGCTGGAGAGGCGGGGCTGGCTGGTAAAGGACGCCATACGGGCCTGCTATCTGGAGCGGTCCTACGGTTACCAGCTTTTTAACGGCACCCGGCCCCCCACCCGCACCTTTCTGCTGCGGCTGGCCCTGGCCCTGGGCCTGGGGGAGGAGGAGACCCAGAAGCTGCTCACCCGCTGCGGCAGGGCCATCCTCTACCCCCGCAGCCGGTTCGACGCGGCGGTCTTCTACGGCCTGACTCACCACCTGACCCTGGAGGAGACCGACGATCTGCTCCTCTCTCTGGGAGAAGGGGGGCTTCTGTGAGCCGCACCGAGGATTTTTGTCAGGACTACAAGCAGGTGGTGGACAGCCTGGAACTGCCTGACCGCATTGCTCTGGTCTACCGGCCGGAGGCCTGCCTGGCGGAGCGGCAGGGCCGCAGCGTGTGGCTCCTCCGCCGCCGGTGCGACGACGCCCCCTACATCCTAAAAATCGCCCAGGCGGACGGGGAGGATCTGGAGGAGGAGTTCCGGCTGCTGGCCCAGCTCTACCCCGCCCTGGCGGGCCATGTACCCCTGGGGGCCGACTGTTTCCGGCAGGGGGACACAGCCTATCTGGTACGCAGCTATCTGCCCGGGGAGTCCCTTACCCGCCGGATCGAGCGGCAGGGCCCCTTGGGCGAGGAGGCCTGCCGGCAGCTGGGGGGAAAGATGGCCGCGCTGCTGGAGCGGCTCCACCGGATGGACCCGCCCATCATCCACCGGGACATCAAGCCGGACAACATTATCATAGGGCCTGACGGAGAGGTGGGACTCATTGACTTCGGCATCGCCCGGCAATACAAACCCCATCAGGACAGCGATACCCGCATTATGGGCAGCTCGGTCACCGCCGCCCCCGAGCAGTACGGCTTTACCCAGACCGATCAGCGGGCCGACCTGTACGCCCTGGGAGCCACGCTGATCTGGACCCTCACCGGCTCCTACGACCGGGACAGCCTGACGGAGGTTGCTGTATCTCCTCAGCTGAAAACCATTCTGCGCAAATGCACCGCCTTCTCCCCCGACGACCGCTATCCCTCCGCCCCAGCGTTACAAGACGCCCTCAGCGGACGGGCGGGCCGGGCCCGCACCCTGCGCCGCGGGGCTGCGGTGTGCGCGCTGGCTGCTGCCGCAGGGATCGGCCTTGTCATCGGGGTAGTGCTGCCCCAGGCCCAGTCCGCCCGAACGGTGGAGTTCCCCTCCCATTGCCTGGAGCTGGCGGTGCGGGAGGCGCTGGACCGGCCCCTGGGGAAGATCACCTACGGCGACCTGGAGCAGGTGGAGCGGCTGGCCCTGGTGGGCAATGAGGTGCTGGAGGACCCCTCGTCCTATTCCTATTATATGAATGATATGACCGGCGATACTTCCCGGGGGGATGTGTCCGACCTGTCCCTGCTGGCCAGTATGCCCAACCTGGAGGAGGTGTGGCTGTGCCGGCAGCAGATCACCGACCTGTCTCCCCTGGAGGGGCTGCCCCTCACCACCCTGGTGCTGTGCGACAACTCCATTGAGGACCTGTCCCCCCTCTCCTCCCTCACCGGCCTGACCACCCTGTGGCTGGGGGGCAACACCCCTTCCGACCTCACCCCGCTGGCGGGGCTGACCATGCTGCGCAACCTGAATCTGGACGGGGCGGGGGACGACCGGCTCACCCCGCTGGACAGTCTGGCACCTCTGGCCGGGCTGCCTCTGGCCCGCCTGTCCCTGGGCGGCCGGTCGGTATCCGACGGGGACTGGTCTGTGCTGACCCAGCTGCCGCTGCTGGAGGAGGTCTGTCTGTGGGGGCCGCCGGAGGAGGCGGTGGCCGCTCTGGTGGAGCGTGTTCAGCTGCCCATCCTCAACGTGGGACTGCTGCCCTGTGAGGATCTTTCCATCCTGGCGGGCTGCCAGGTGGCGGATCTGCGGCTCCACGCCGGACAGAACTCCCTGGAAGGCGCGGGAGACCTGCCCCGGCTGCGCAACCTGGGGCTGTTTGCCTCCAACGTGGCCGACCTGTCCCCCCTGCTCCAGGCCGATCTGCTGGAAACCTTCTGCTTTACCGGCTCCACCCGGCAGGTGGACTTTTCCGTCCTGTCGGCAGGGTCGCCTTATTTACGCATCCTGGTACCTCAGAACCTGGTGGAACAGGCCGAGGCGGCCTGCCCCGGCCGGGTAAGTCTGTTGGGCTAGGGCTTGATGCCGGTTTCGACACAAGTGTGCATCGGCGCACACCACTTTCTTACAGTACTGTGGTATGCTGGTTTCAGCTTGCAAAACCCGCAGTTCACGAAAGGAAGTGTCCCTATGAAGAAAAAGACCCGCATTGCAGCCCTGGCCCTGGCCCTGGTGCTGGGCACCGGCACCGCCGCCCTGGCCGCCGGCAACCTGATCAACATCGCCGTCAACCCGGGCATGAAGCTGTCCATCGACGGCGAGGCCTTTGTACCCACCGACGTCAACGGCAAGGAAGTGGACGTGTTTGCCTACAACGGCACCACCTATGTGCCCATCCGTGCCATCAGTGAGGCCTTTGGCAAGGACGTCAGCTATGACGCCGACACCCAGACCGCCGTCATCCAGTCGGTGAAGCCCCCCTATGATCCCGACAAGGTGGACTATGTACTCTCCGTGGAGCCCGAGCCCTACATCGATGAGAACGGCGAGGAGGCGCTGTGGTATAACGGCGTGGGCTATGAGTTCCGCTGGTGGCTGCCCGAGGAGCAGCAGAACAGCAGCTTTACCGTCAAGCTGGTGGAGGGCCAGCTGCCTGACGGCATCACCCTGGTGGACGACCACCTGGAGGGTGAGTGCCAGGCCGCCGGTGAGACCAACGTGACCTTTACCGTCACCCCCAGGAAGGGTGACCCCGTCACCCGCACCCTCCACTTCCAGTTCGTGGCCCCCGATGAGTTTGCGGTGGCCCCCATCATCCTGTGGGGCAAGGTGGGCGACACCGTGGACCGGGCCGGCATCAACTCCTTCTATGACGGCATCTTCTACACCGCCGACGACCTGACTGCCGACCAGGAGATCCCCGGCGCCTCCCCCATCGGCACCCAGGCGGCCCTGGACGCCCTGGCGGAGTACGGCCTGTCTCTGGACTATGAGGTCCAGGAGAATGAGGACGGCTACCGCTGGGCCGACAAGTATCTGACCGGCGCCTTTACCCAGGCCACCGACGGCTGGGTGAAGATCTCCATCCCGGTATACGCCACTGCCGGTTCCTCCAACCCGGACTTCCCTATGGAGGAGAATTTCTGGTTCTACGACGATGAAAACGGCGATACCCGGCTGGTTCACGGCACTGTGGACGTCTACCTCAACATCATCGGCTTCTGATTTCCCTACCATCTTTCTTTCCCAATGCAGCAGGGGCCCGGCGCAATGCGCCGGGCCCCTGCTATATTGTTTGCTGTCGATCCGCCGGGCCTTACGCCCCGGTCTTGCTGTAATCCTCCATCACCTTGCGGCCCCACTTCAGCGGGTCCTCTCCCTGCTTGAGCCGCAGGGCCAGGTAGGGCTTCTCCCCGGCGGAGAAGAGCAGCCGCCCCTTGTAGTACTCCAGGGCGCACAGGGCGCTCACCCGCTGGAGATCGAACCCGTCCAGATAGAATTGCAGGCCGTTCCCCTGCTGCTTGATCTGGGTGACGCCGTTCTGTGCGGCGTCGGAGCGGAGCAGGGCCACCGAGATCAGGTTGTTCACCGTCCGGGGCGGGTCGCCGTAACGGTCGATCAGCTCGTCGGTCACGTCGTCGGCGTCGGCCTCGCTGCGGATAGCGGCGATCCGCCGGTACAGGTCCATCCGCTCCTCCGGGGAGGGGACGTACCGGTCGGGGATGGAGGCCGCCACACTGAGGTCGGCGGCGCACTCGGTCCGCTTGGGGATGGGTTCCCCCCGCTCCTCCAGCACCGCCTCCTCCAGCAGCCGCAGATACATGTCGTAGCCCACGCTGAGCATAAATCCGCTCTGCTCCGGCCCCAGCACATTGCCCGCCCCCCGGATCTCCAAGTCCCGCATGGCGATCTTGAAGCCGGAGCCGAACTCGGCAAACTCCCGGATGGCCCCCAGCCGCTTGGAGGCCACCTCGGTCAGCACCTTGCCCTGCCGGTAGGTCAGATAGGCGTAGGCCCGGCGGGTGGACCGGCCTACCCGCCCTCTGATCTGGTGGAGTTGGGCCAGGCCCATTTTGTCGGCGTCCTCAATGATGAGGGTGTTCACGTTGGCAATGTCGATGCCGGTCTCAATGATGGTGGTGCATACCAGTACATCCACATCCCCCTCGCTCATGCGCTTCATGACCTCGCCCAGTTCCTCCTGGCTCATCTTGCCGTGGGCCACCGCCACCTCCACGTCCTCCCCCAGCATCTCCTTGATGCGTCCGGCGGTACGGGTGATGGTGTCCACCCGGTTGTGAAGGTAATATACTTGCCCCCCTCTTTCCAGTTCACGGCGCACCGCGTCCATCAGCACGCCCCAGTCGTGTTCCAGCACATAGGTCTGCACTGGCTGGCGGTCCAGGGGCGGCTCCTCCAGGGTGGACATGTCCCGGATGCCGGAGAGGGCCATGTTCAATGTGCGGGGTATGGGGGTGGCGGAGAGGGTAAGCACGTCCACCTGCTGGGACAGTTCCTTGAGCCGCTCCTTGTGCTGCACGCCGAACCGCTGCTCCTCGTCGATGACCAGCAGCCCCAGATCCTTGAAGCGCACGTCCTTCTGGAACAGCCGGTGGGTGCCGATCAGAAGGTCGATCTGCCCCGCCTCCAGACGCCGGAGGGTCTCCTTCATCTGGGCGGCGGTGCGGAATCGGCTCACCACGTCGATCTCCACCGGATACTTGGCAAACCGCTGCTTGGCGGACAGGTAGTGCTGCCGGGCCAGCACGGTGGTAGGCACCAGGATGGCGGCCTGCTTGCCATCCAGCACGCACTTCATCACCGCCCGGAAGGCCACCTCGGTCTTGCCGTAGCCCACGTCGCCGCAGAGCAGCCGATCCATTGGCCGGGCGGTCTCCATGTCCCGCTTGACCTCGGCGATGCACCGCAGCTGGTCGTCGGTCTCGGCATATTCAAACTGCTCCTCAAATTCCCGCATCCACTCGGAGTCCGGGGAGAAGGCGAAGCCGGGCTGCCGCTGCCGCTGGGCGTACAGCTGGATCAAGCCCTTAGCCAGGTCCTTCACCGCCTTTTTGGCCTTGGACTTGGCCCGCTCCCAGTCGCCGCCCCCCAGCCGGGACAGCTTCCGTTTCTCGTTGGCGTCCTCGCCGCCGCCGATGTATTTGCTCACCAGATCCAGCTGGGTGGCGGGGACGTACAAAAGGTCGGTGCCGGCGTAGGCGATCTTGACATAGTCCTTCTCAACACCGTCCACCACTTTCTTGGTCATCTCCACAAACCGGCCGATCCCGTGATGCTGGTGTACCACCAGGTCCCCCGGGGCCAGGTCGGCATAGGATTTCAGCTTCTGCCGGTTGGTGACCGGCTTGCTCCGGCGCTTTTTGCCCAGGGCGGACTGGCCCTCGGTCAGTACTGCCAGCCGCCCCACCGGGTACTCCATGCCGGCGGAGATGCCGCCCACGGCAATGACCGCCTTGCCGTAGTCCGGCAGATTGTGGAGCTGAAAGTCCACGGCGGTGGTCATCTTCTGCTCCCGCAGCAGGGTCTGGAGGTTGAGGGCCCGCCCCTCGCTGCTCACCAGCACCACGGTGCGGAAACCCTCGGACACATAGTGGGCCAGATCGGAGACGGCGGTCTCCAGGCTGGCCCCGTAGGAGGGCAGCTGCTTGGCCAGCAGGTTGAGGAGGGTACGGGGCCGGCTGGGATAGGCGGAGGCGGCAAAGGAATCCAGGTAGCACACCGGCCACTCCTCCAGCACCTGCCACAGCTCCTCGGGGGTACGGGCGAATTCGGCCAGCTCCCCCGCCAGTTCTCCACGCTCCATCAGGGTCTTGGCGTCCTCCCCCAGCTGCCACAGGTAGTGCTTCCCCCGCTCGGCCACCCGGCCGCTCTCGCTGAAAATCACCACAGCGTCCTCCGGCAGGTAGTCCGCCGCCGTGGCCATCTGGGGGTAGATGAGACTTACATACCGGTCCATGGCCGGGAAGGAGGCGCCGGCGGCCAGCCGCTCCCGGTCCTCCTCCAGAGTCTGAACCAGGGCCTGGGCCCCCTTGCGCTTCTTTGCCCGGGAAATGAGCTTGTCCAGCCCCTCCAGCAGGCCGCCCCACCCGCCGGGGGCAAACTGGGGCAGTACCTCGGCGGCAGGCAGGATCTCCGCCTCGGAGATATTTTCAATCCGCCGCTGGCTGTCCGGGTCAAAATAGCCCATGGCGTCGATCTCGTCCCCAAAGAATTCCACCCGCACCGGCTTGGGATGGGCGGGGGAGAAAAAGTCCAGGATGCCGCCCCGCAGGGCGAACTGCCCCACCCCCTCCACCTGCTGGCACCGGGCATATCCGGCGGCAGACAGGGTCTCGGTCAGCTCGCTCAGGTCGTGGGCCTCCCCCATCCGCACCACCTGGGCCGCCTGGGTGAGCAGGGCCTTGGGAATGGTGCGCTGGAGCAGGGCCTCCACCGTACACACCAGCAGAGGGCACTCCCCCGCCGCCAGCGCCCGCAGGACAGACAGCCGCCGATGCTCGTACTGGCGGGAGACTACGGCGGCATTGTGGAAGGTAAACTCCCGGGCAGTCAGAACCGCCACCTTTTCCCCGGAAAGGGCGGCCAGATCCCGCTCCATCCGCTGGGCCTCCCCCTCGTCGGCGCACACCACCGCCACCGGCCGCTCCAGCTGCCGATGGAGCCCGGCGGCAAAGTGGGCCCGGTGGACCGCCGACAGCCCGGAGAAGGCCACGGGACAGGCCCCGTTGTCAATGGCCGCCGCCAGAGCGCGGTATTCCGGTATGTCATTGAGGGCGGAAAGCAGTTGTTTCATGGTTCACCTCAAGGTTTAGAAAGATTTGGAAGTTATGGGCGTACTGATCCCCGTCGCCGGGGCCAGCCCTATGGGGCGGCCTCCTCTGCCGCCTGCCGGCAGAGGGCCAGGATGCCCTCCACCGTGCGGAAGGCATCCCTGGGGACCCGGGTGGGCTGGATGCAGATGCCCAGATCCTCCAACCCCTCCAGCAGGTCAATGAGGGCCAGGGAGTCCAAAATGCCCTCCTCCAGCAGGTCGGCGCCGGGGCGGAGGGCCGCCTGGGTACCGCAGACCTGCACCAGCAGTTCCCGGATCACATCCTCTTCCACCATTATAGCATCTCCTCCAGCCGTTTCCGGTCACATTTTCCGTTGGGGGTGAGGGGCAGCCGGTCCAGCAGCCGCCACTGGCCGGGGATGTGACTGGGGGGCAGCAAATCCGCCAGGGCCTGAGCCAGCTTCTCCGGCTCCAGCCCAGCCCCCTCCACGAAGGCGGTGAGGCCCTTTACCTGCCCCGCCCCGTCCCGCCGGGGGATCACTGCCGCCCGCTCCACCCCTGGCAGGGCCTCCAGCGCCCCCTCGATGCGGGCGGGTTCCAGCCGGTATCCCTTGTACTTCAGCTGCAAATCCCGCCGTCCCGCCCAGTAGAGCAGGCCGTTTTCCACATAACCCAGGTCCCCTGTGGCATATTTGCCCCCAAACCGGGGGGAAACACTGGCTCCGGTGAGGATGATCTCCCCCTCCTCCAGGGAGATGTCCACAGCTCCCTCCCCAACTGTGCCGATGGGCAAAGGCCCACCGCACATCTCCCGGGAAATAGGGACGGCGCACACGGCGCAGGTGGCCTCGGTGGGGCCGTAGGCGTTGAGCAGCGCCGCGCCGGGGAACCGGTCCAGCAGCCGCCGGGCGGCGGCGGGGGGCAATACCTCCCCGCAGGAAAAGACCGTCCGCAGCCGGGGCAGCCGGGCGGGGCCGAAGGAGGGCTCCGTCAGGCACAGGCGCAGAAAGGAGGGGGTGGCCACCAGCAGGGACACGTCGCTGGCCGCCAGCCGGCGGAAGAGGACGGCAAAGTCCCCCTTCTCCCCTCTGGTGAGGGCCACATGGGTGCCCCCTCCCAGCAGGGACAGGTAGAGGTCGGCCACCGACAGATCGAAGGACCAGGCGGCCTGCCCCACCGCCGTCCCACCCAGGACGGGAGCGATCTCCGGCAGGGCGGAAGCCCACCGGAGGAAGTGTTCCAGGTTGCCCAGGCTCACCTCCACCAGCTTGGGCTTTCCGGTGCTGCCCGAGGTGAAGATCTGGTAGGCAATGCGGCCAGGGTCGTCAGGGAGCGGGCAGGACAGCCCGGAGGCAAATCCCTCCTCCGCCGTCCGCCGGTCCAGCAGGAGGGCCCCCGCCTGCTCCAGCAGCTCCCGCTGTCCCGCCGGGGGCAGCTGGGGGTCCAGGGGCAGGTAGGGCCGCCCCGCCAGCAGGCAGGCCACAAAGGCCACCGGCGCCCAGACCTCCCCCGGATCCCCAATCAGGGCCACCGGGCCGGTCCCCTCCGCCCGCAGTTTGGCCGCCAGGCCCTGGGCCATGGGCCACAGCTCGCCCCAGCGGACCACTTCTTCCCCCGCCGTCAGGGCGGGTCGGTCCCCCAGGGACGCGCTGTGGGCTTTGATTCGTTCCAGCAGCATAGCCCTCTCCCTTCACCGCTCCAATATCTGATCCGCCGGGATAAGGGCGGGGTCAAAAAGCACCTTGGAGTGGTTGTCCAGCAGCAGTTCCCGGCTTACTTCCACACCGGTGGCCCGGTCGTATGCCATGCGGTAGACCTGGCTCACCCGGTAGTATGCCTCGCCCTCCCGGACATAGCCGCTCCCCTCCTCCCGCAGCCGGTAGCGCAGGGGGAAGGGGGCCGTCCCACGCAGCTCGCCGCACAGGTCGTCCCCGTCCAGCCACACCCGCAGCTGGACCGGCTGGTCGGTGTCGTTGCGGAAGCGGTAGTCCACATGGGGGTAGAAGATGGAGGTGCCGGTGCCGAAGGGCACCCGGCGGCGGTCGTCAGGAAAAAGGGCGTCCGAATGGTGGTGCAGCTCGGTGACCGTCAGGGGGCTGTGCAGCACCAGGTAGTGGATCAGGTTGGCCAGCTGGCACAGCCCGCCTCCCACCGACCGGCCCAGGTTCCCGCTGGCGATGGTGAGCCCGTCCTGGTAGCCCTTGCGGGCCGTTGGCCTGCCCACCAGACGCCAGAAGGAGAAGCTCTCCCCCGGCGCCACCACCACCCCGTCGATACAGGGAGCGGCCAGGGCCAGATTGGCCCGCTTGCTGTGCTGCAGGTCCATATCCACTCCGCTCAAACGCCGGAGTACCGGGGAGCGGTGTCCCTTGTGGATGACAGGCAGCTCCTCCTGCTGGCGCCGGGCCGCCCAGCGCAGCCCCGCCCGCCGGTCGGCCAGGGCCTTGCGCCCCCCTTCCTTCCACAGGGAGAGCCGGTAGCACACCGGCCCGTATTGACAAAACAGCTTGCGTCCCGCCACAGGGGTCACCTCCTCCGCTGCGGCGCGCCCCTGTAAAAAAGGAGCGGGCGCGCCCGCTCCTCCTATCGTAGCATTCCCGTGGGGAATTGCAAGTTACGATTCGGCAACAGCGGCCCACAGGTTCACAGCCGGCGCATCATGCGCCACTCCCGGTAGGTGGTTCCGTCAAAGGTATACTGAATCTCTCCCACGGTTTGAAAGCCCAGCTTTTCGTACAGCTGATAGGCCGCCGTATTTTCCAATTCCACATGAAGATAGAGCTCCCCCACCTTCCTCTCTTCTCTCATAAAGTCCAGGAAGCGGAGCACTGCCTCTTTGCCCAGTCCTTGCCCCTGATACTGTGCGCCGATCATAAACCGGCTCATGCACCAGCCCGGAATTTCGGGGTCATAATCAAACAGAACAAAGCCCACCATAGTGTCATCAGAATAGACGGCCCTGGTGTACAGGCCCTCTTCAAACCGGGCCTCCACCAAAGAGCGGGCATTATCCGCCACAAAGCCGGTCTGGTCGTCTCTTACCTTCAGGCAGATGCAATCCATGTAATTGCTTTGATCAATTTTACGAAAAGTAATCATATTTCCCTCAGCCGTTGAACTTGTTCATGGCCTTGTCGGGCCCTTCCGCGATGAGGCACTCCACCGCCTTGGCCGCCTTCTCGATGGCGGCGGTAATGGCTTTCAGGTCCTCCCCCACAAACTTGGACAGCACCCAGTCGGCCATATCGTAGTCGGGATGGGGCTTCTCCCCCACGCCGATCTTCACCCGGGGAAACTGATCGCTGCCCAGGTGCTGGATGATGTTTTTCAGGCCGTTGTGGCCGCCGGCGGAGCCGCCCTTGCGGATGCGCAGCTTGCCCAGGGGGAGGGATACGTCGTCGGATATGACCAGTACATGCTCGGGCGGGATCTTATAGAACCGGGCGGCCTCCCCCACCGCCTCGCCGGACAGGTTCATATAGGTCACCGGCTTCATGAGCAGCACCTTGGCGCCCCCCAGTTCCACCGTGTTGGTGAGGGCCCGGTACTTCAGCTTCTGCACCGGCACCCGCAGCTGCTCGGCGATGTGGTCGATGGTGAGAAAGCCCACGTTGTGCCGGGTATTCTCATACTTGTCGCCGGGGTTGCCCAGGCCCACCACCAGCCACGTCACGCCGGCGCTCTTCGTTCTGCCAAAAAACATAGTAACTCCTTAAGACGGGCAAAGGCGGGGGTACGCCCCCGCCTTTATCCGGTATCTTTTTTCTTACACAAACAGCTTGGAGACGGACACCTCTTCATAGATGCGCTCGATGGCCTCTGCAAACATGTGGGCCACGGACAGATACTTGATCTTGTCGCAGTTCACGCCCTGCTTGGGGGGTACGGTATCCAGGAAGTACAGCTCCTTGATGACGCTCTTCTCAATGCGCTCCACAGCGGGGCCGGAGAGTACGCCGTGGCTGGCGCAGGCGATGACGTCCACCGCGCCGCCCAGCTCCACCAGGGCCTGAGCCGCGCCGCACAGGGAACCGGCGGTGTCCACCATGTCGTCAAAGAGGATGACCTTCTTGCCCCGGACGTCGCCGATGATGTTCATGACCTCGGAGGAATTGGCCTTCTGGCGGCGCTTATCCACGATGGCCAGACCCATGCCCAGTTTCTGGGCGAAGGCCCGGGCCCGGGCCACGGAACCCACGTCGGGGGAGACCACGATCATCTCGTCCTCCTTGCCGTTGAAGCGGTCGTGGAGGTAGTTGGTAAAGATGGGGTTGCCCAGCAGGTTGTCCACAGGGATGTCGAAAAAGCCCTGGATCTGGTTGGCGTGCAGATCCATCGTCAGCACCCGGTCGGCGCCGGCCCGGGTAATCAGGTTAGCCACCAGCTTGGCGGAAATGGGATCGCGGGGCTTGGTCTTGCGGTCCTGACGGGCGTAGCCGAAGTAGGGCATAACGGCGGTGATGCGTCCGGCGGAGGCCCGCTTCAGGGCATCGATCATAATGAGCAGTTCCATCAGGTTGTCGTTGACCGGGGAGCTGGTGGACTGGACCACAAACACGTCGGAGCCGCGGACGGTCTCATAGATGGAGACAAAATTTTCTCCGTCGGAGAAGGCGCCCACCTCGGCGTTGCCCAGCTCCATGCCCATCTCCTTGCAGATGGCCTCGGCCAGCGGGCGGTTGGAAGTGCCGGAAAAGATCTTGATGTCCTTACCGTGTGCGATCATTTTTCAAACATCCTCTCACATATTTTGTGTTTCTTATCTCCTGCGTCATAGAACCGGCAATCTTCCTCTTTCTGGAAGATGTATGCCGGTTCCGCATCGCTTTTGCTTAAGATCGCCTTTCATCTACGCCCATTATAGCAAAGCGGCCGGGAAAATGCACCGGCATTTTGAAAAAAAGGCCGCTTTTTTTACAACTTGGCACCCTTGCACAATCCCGTCCCGCTCTTTACCCGTTCTTTACCGCGTTTCCACCGAAGGCGGGGGCGGGCCGGCAGGCGGTGCGGCAGAGGGCGGAGCGCCGCCACAGCCCCAACACCTCCGCCGTGGCGCACAGTTTGTCCGCCAGGCAGACCGCCGCCGCCACCCGGCTGCGGGGCGCCCGGCTGGACAGGGGCCACATGTGGGCCAGAATGCCGTTTTCCTCTTCCCTGCTCAGGCTGCCGCACAGGACCCGCGCATTGCGCAGGGCGGCCACAGGGTGGGCAAAGCACTGCTTGTAGGAGGGCATACATTTGGGATCATGCAGGTAAAGGTCGTGGAGCAGCCCCGCCCGTGCCGCAGCCCGGGGGTCTCCCCGCCACTTCTCCGCCAGGCAGAAGGCCACATAGGATACGAACAGGCTGTGTTCAAAACAGGACACCCCCGGATGGTGGCGGATGTGCTTCATGGCCTGCACCTGGGGCGTGGACAGCAGTTCTCCCACACAGTCAAGATACGCGCTCCATCGTTCTTCCCGCAACGTGATCCCCTCCTCTCTCCGCCCTACAGGCGGACCGTCTTTTTTCTTATTATAATCCCCTCCTCCCGCTCCCGCAACCCCATACCGTCATTGGGGCTGTGGTACAAAATGGGTGCGCTTCCCTTCCACCCGCTTCCACACTTTCCACAGTTGATTTTTAGAAATACCGGATGTATAATGAAACGAAGGGTTTATTAGGGGAGAAAACCAAATCATTTGGAGGTCATTCACAATGAGAGAAGTCTACGTAGTCAACTGTTGTCGTACCGCTGTTGGCTCCTTCGGCGGAAGCCTGAAGGACACCCCTGCCACCGACCTGGGCGCTGTCGTAGTCAAAGAGGCCCTCAACCGCGCCGGATTGAAGCCCGAGCAGGTGGACGAGCTGATGTTCGGCTGCATCCTTACCGCCGCCCAGGGTCAGAATCCCGCCCGCCAGGTGGGTGTAAAGGCCGGCCTGCCCTACTCCGTTCCCGCCTATACTGTGGGTATGGTGTGCGGCTCCGGCATGAAGAGCGTCATCGAGGGCGCCCGCGCCATCCTCTCCGGCGACGCCGACGTCATCGTGGCCGGCGGCACCGAGAACATGTCCGCCGCTCCCTATGCGCTCCCCGCCGAGCGTTGGGGCGCCCGCATGGGCGACAAGAAGGTCGTGGACACCATGATCAAGGACGGCCTGTGGGACGCTTACAACAACTATCACATGGGCACCACCGCTGAGAACATCGCCGACGTGTGGGGCATCACCCGCGAGGAGATGGACGCCTTCGCCGTGTCCTCCCAGAACAAGACCGAGGCCGC
Organism: uncultured Flavonifractor sp.; assembly: GCF_944383115.1. GTDB lineage: Bacteria > Bacillota > Clostridia > Oscillospirales > Oscillospiraceae > Flavonifractor. The sequence continues at coordinate 14,257 of NZ_CALWOJ010000045.1, forward strand.
TCAGGCCGCCGGCAAGTTCGCCGACGAGATCGTGCCCGTCATGGTCAAGAAGAAGAAGGAAATGGTGGAGTTCAAGGTGGACGAGTTCCCCAAGGCCGGCGTGACCATGGAGTCCGTCTCCAAGCTGCGCGGCGCCTTCCCCGCCGGTCCCGAGGGCGTGGAGGACGAGATCGTCCACACCTTCGACGTGACCCAGGTCCACGCTGACGACGCCAAGCAGCACGTCCAGCGCGTCACCGCCGCCAACGCCTCCGGCATCAACGACGGCGCCGCCGCCATTGTGCTGGCTTCCGGTGAGGCTGTTGAGAAGTATGGCCTGAAGCCCATGGCCAAGCTGGTCTCCTGGGGCCAGGGCGGCGTGGATCCCAAGATCATGGGCGTGGGCCCCGTGCCCGCTTCCCGTCAGGCCATGGCCAAGGCCGGCCTGAAGATCGAGGACATCGACCTGGTGGAGGCCAACGAGGCCTTTGCCGCTCAGTCCATCGCCGTGGCCCGTGAGCTGGGCTTCGACATGAGCAAGGTCAACGTCAACGGCGGCGCCATCTCCATCGGCCACCCCGTGGGTGCTTCCGGCGCCCGTATCATCGTCACCCTGCTGCATGAGATGGCCAAGCGGCCCGAGGCCAAGAAGGGCCTGGCCACCCTGTGCATCGGCGGCGGCATGGGCGTCGCCACCATCTTCGAGAAGTGCTGATCCACTGCACCGGGGTAGTTTGCCCCGGCATCCTGATTCTATATTTAGGAGGGTAACATTGTGCGCAATAAGGTAATTTCCGTTGAGGAAGCCGTAAACATGATCCCCGACGGGGCTACCATCATGTATGGCGGCTTCCTGGGCTGCGGCAGCGCCCATCATATCATTGAGGCCCTGTGCAAGAAGGGCACCAAGGATCTGACCATCATCGGCAACGACTGCGGCATGGCCGTGGGTCCTCAGGGCGAGGAGTTCTACGGTGTGGCCAAGCTGGTGCATAACCACCAGGTCAAGCGCGTCATTGCCACCCATGTGGGCATGACCCCCGACGTGGGCACCCAGGGCATGGTGGAGAAGACCCTGCAGGTGGACCTGGTTCCCCAGGGCTCTCTGGCCGAGATGATCCGGGCCGGCGGCGCCGGTCTGGGCGGCGTCCTCACCCCCACCGGCGTGGGCACCATCGTGGAGGACTCCCCTCTGTGCCTGGGCAAGCAGACCATCAACGGCAAGGAGTATCTGCTGATGCAGCCCCTGCGTGCCGACTTCGCCCTGGTCAACGGCCACACCATTGATAAGTTTGGCAACATCTGGTACAAGGGCACCACCCGTAACTTTAACATCGTGATGGCCACCGCCGCCGACGTGGTCATTGCTGAGGCCGACCACCTGGTGGAGGTTGGCGACATTGAGCCTGAGAACGTGGTCACCTCCGGCGCCTTTGTCAATTACATCGTGGATGGAGGGAAGCTGTAATGGATAAGTCTGAGATCAAGGCCTTTATTGCCAAGCGTGTCGCCAAGGAACTGAAGGACGGCGACGTGGTCAACCTGGGCATCGGTCTGCCCACTATGGTTCCCGCTTTCCTGCCCGAGGGGGTCCATGTGATCCTCCAGTCTGAGAACGGCATCATCGGCACCGGCCCCAAGCCCACCCCCGAGCAGGCCGATCCCCGCTACAAGACCGACGCCGGCGGTTCTCCCGCCCAGGCCGACGTGTTCGGCTGCTACATCGACTCCGCCACCTCCTTCGGCTTCATCCGCGGCGGCCACGTCAACGCCACCATCCTGGGCGGCCTGGAAGTGGACGAGGAGGGCTCCCTGTCCAACTGGATCATCCCCGGCAAGAAGATGCCCGGCATGGGCGGCGC
>NZ_CALWOJ010000046.1 GCF_944383115.1 uncultured Flavonifractor sp.
TGGAGAAGCTGGGGGTCAAGACCGACGTGTGGGATCAGGCGGGGGCCTACCGCACCGGCGGCTGCCTGGCCGTCTTTCTCCGCAACACCGAGTTTCTGGAGGTGGAGGAGCCGGAGGGCTACGCTCCGGAGACGGTGGACGCCATTTTGGAGGGGGTGGAGCCCCTGGAACCGGCAGCGGTGTCGGTGCAGAATCCCAACATCATCGCCATTATGAACGAGTCCTGGGCTGATTTTGAGTCCTACGGCAACCTGCAGCTCAGCGAAAGCGTCACCGACTACATCCGTTCCCTGGACAACGCCATCTTCGGCCACGCCTACACCTCGGTGTTCGGCGCGGGTACCAGCGCCAGCGAGTTTGAGTTCCTCACCGGCAACTCCATGGCCTTCCTGCCCTCGGGCAGCATTCCCTACCAGCAGTATGTGCTGGGCCCCACCGCCTCTCTGCCCGCCCTGCTCAAGGCACGGGGTTACCAGACTCTGGCCTTCCACCCCGGCGGACGCACCTCCTGGCAGCGGGATCAGGCCTATCCCAGGCTGGGCTTCGACCAGTTCAAGTGCGTGGACGACATGGACGTGGCCCAGGCCATGGAACACGGCTATGTCAGCGACCAGTCGGACTTTGAGCAGATCATCTGGGAATTTGAACACAAGCAGCCTGGTACGCCCCTCTTCCTGTTCAACGTCACCATTCAGAACCACGGCAGCTATACCGCGAAAGATTATCCGGCCCAGGTCACCCTCACCGACGAGCCGGGCAAGTACCCTCAGGCGGAGCAGTACCTCACCCTGGCCAACAAGAGCGACCAGGCCTTCCGCACCCTGGTGGAATATTTCCAGAACCAGGAGGAACCCACCATCATCCTCATGTTCGGCGACCATCAGCCCTCGGTGGAACAGGGCTTCCTGGACAAAGCCTACGGGGTCACCCAGGACCAGATGAACATGAATCAGTATATGGGCAAGTATGAGACCCCCTTTGTGATCTGGGCCAACTACCCCCTGCCGGAGGAGGGTCCGGAGGTGACCAGCCTCAACTTCCTGAGCCTCTACCTGCTGCGGTACGCCGGCATCGGGGGCACGGTGTACGACGGCTATCTGTGGCAGCTCCAGCAGCAGCTGCCCGCCCTCACCTTCGTGGGCTATACGGACACGGCAGGGCAGGCCCACAGCCACCTGGAGACCAACGACTACGCCGCTCTTATTGCGGATTACCAGCGGGTACAATACAACAATTTGTTCGGGGGCGGCGGCCGGCGAAGCGCCGCGTTTGATCCCTGATCCGCCCGCAAAAAACGCGCGCCGTAAGATACGGCGCGCGTTTTTTATGTGTTAAGATTCCAGGCAAAGTGTTCCAGATCCTCTTCCAAAATCAGTTCCCGCTTACTGTCCGCGGCGGTAATGGGGCGGATGGGGCGGCAGGGGTTGCCGTAGGCCAGCCAGCCGGCGGGGATGTCCTTGGTGACCACGCTGCCCGCGCCGATCACCGCCCCGTCCCCGATGGTGACGCCGTCCAGTACCACCACGTTGCAGGCCAGCCATACCCCGCTGCCAATACGGATGGGGCGGGCAAACTCCGCCATGGTGGTGCGGCCCTGCCCGTCCAGGCCGGTACGCTCCTGGGCGGGGAGGGGATGGTTGGTGGCCATGAGGGATACGTTGGGCCCGAAACATACGTTGTCGCCAATGTACACCGGAGCGTCGTCCATCACCGTCAGATTGAAGTTGGCGAAAAAGTTCTCTCCAATATGGGTGTGGCAGCCGTAATTGAACTGAATCGGGCCCTGAAAGTAGCACACTTTACCCGCGCCCCCCAGAATGGCCCGGATCACTTCCCCCCGGTCAGGGTCGTATTCGTCCATGGAATTGTATTTCCGGCAGGCCTCATGGGCCTTGTGCTTCAGATCCTTCAGCTCCTGCCGCCGGGGATCGAACATGTATCCGGCAAAAATTTTCTCTTCTTCCGTCATATTTGCCTCACTCAACTTGTCATGATACCGACGCCCCCGGCAGGGAGGCGTTGCGGAATGCGTTTTTCAACAGCCGGATACACTCGTCAAGCAGCTGATCCAGGTCGGAAAATGCGGTCTGTGCCAGTTTGTTGAAGTAGGCGTTGAGCAGGCCGTTGAGGAATACAATGATGGAGAACGCCGCCACATCCCTTGACAAGGGGAATACATATCCCTTTTCCCGCAAATAGTCCTCCATGGCCTGCCGGGTGAGACGGAAGATCTCCATTCCGGCCTCATACTTTCGCCGGGCGGATCTTTCCATGGGTGTGCCGGCGTAATCGGCCTGCATGGGGATCTGTTTAAGGACCATGACCTCATAAAAGGTTGGATGATCCCAGGCAAATTGCAAATACATGCGCAAAAAGGCGTCAAACCGCCCCTCCGCAGTGTCCGCCCGGGCCATAGCGTCCTCCAGGCTGGCGCACAACTGGCGATAGCCTTCGCTTATGACCGCCAAATAGACCTCGTCCTTGTTGACAAAATATAAGTAGATCTTGGTGGCTGAGGCACCAATCTTCTGCCCCAGCCTGCGCATGGTCAGCCCGTCATACCCATCGGCTGCCAGAATATCCAGCGCGGCGTCCAGAATACGGGCTTTTTCCGCCGCTTTTTCGGCGGGAGTCTTTTCCCTGGGCGGCATAGGACCATCTCTCTTTCCATATGATTTTCCTGGCTATCATTGTACCAAATTCCATTTTTACATTCAATACTTCCCTTTTTCAGGGGGCCGCAATATTTCTGAGAAAGGTATGGATATCCCGTCGGAAATGTGATAAGCTGTAAACTGGTGTCAATCACGACAACCTGTTTTATGGAAGAAAGGAGGTCTCCCCGTTGAAGCCGGATTATAGCCAATTGCTGGAACTGGTCAGCGAGATGGGGTTCCGGCTGATGCTCAGCGGCGCGGAGATCTACCGGGTGGAGGAGTCCATCAGCCGCCTGCTCCAGGCCTATGGTGCGGAGCGGGGGGAGGTCTTTGCCATCCCCAATTGTATCATCGTCAGTCTCACCTCCCCCCAGGGGGAGCCCATGACCCAGATCCGCCGGATGCCCAGCCACGGCACCGATATCTACCTGCTGGAGCGGTATAACGATCTGTGCCGCCACCTGTGCCGGGAAACCCCGCCTTTTCAGGAGGCTTTGGCCCAGATCTCCGACATCGAACGCACTCACAAGGTCTACTCCCTGCCCGTGCAGCTGCTGGCCCACTTTTTGGGCTGCGGCATGTTCTCCCTGTTCTACGGAGGATCGGTATGGGACGGCCTGTGCGGCGGCCTGTGCGGCATGGTCATCGGTCTGTGTCTGGCCCTCACCTCCCGTCTGGGCGCCAACCTCTTCTTCAAGACCATTGCCGGCGCGGCGGTCTCCGCTTTCGCGGCTTTGGCCCTCACCGCCGCCGGCATCGGCCAGAACCCGGACAGCATCATCATCGGCGCCCTTATGGCCCTGGTGCCCGGCATCGCCTTTACCAACGCCATGCGGGACATTATGGCCGGGGACATGGTGGCGGGCATCAGCAAGGCCGCCGAGGCCCTGCTCATCGGGGCGGCCATCGCCCTGGGTACCGCCCTGGCCCTGGGCCTGATCCATCTGCTGATCGGAGGCTGACATGGAACAGTTTACCTACTATCTGCCCTGTATCTACGCCTTTTTGGCCTGCATCGGCTTTTCCCTGCTGTTCAATATCCACGGGGCCGCCGGTATGCTCATCTGTGCCGGCGGCGGGGCTCTGGGCTGGCTGGTCTACCTGCTGGCCGCGCCCCTGGTCCACAGCGACATCACCCAGTCCTTTCTGGCCGCTCTGGTCATCTCCGCCTGGTCGGAGATCATGGCCCGGCTGCGCCGGTGCCCGGTGACCAGCTATCTGCTGGTGGCTCTCTTCCCCCTGGTGCCTGGCGGTGGCATCTACTACACCATGGAACACGCCATGAGTGGGGAGACCGCCCTGTTCCTGGAGTCTTTGCTCCACACCCTGGGCCTGGCGGGCGCATTGGCGGTGGGCGTGCTGCTGGTGGCATCCCTGGCCCGGCTGGTCACCAACTACCAGAACGGCCATCACCGCCTTCCGGGAGGAAAGCGCCCATGAAACGCTACGATTTTGTCCTTTTTGACGCGGACAATACCCTCTTCGACTTTGACCGCGCCGAGCATGAGGCCCTCCGGCTGGCTCTGGAGGCCTTCTCCATCCCCTGCACCCCGGAGACCGAGGCCCGCTATGTGTCCATCAACAGCGGCCTGTGGGCCATGCTGGATCGGGGGGAAGCCACCCGGGAATGGCTGGTGGTGGAGCGGTTTGCCCGGCTGACCCGGGAATTGGGGGTGGAGGCTGATCCCCAGGCACTCAACCGCACCTACCTGGACAAACTGGGGGAACAGCCCTTTCTGCTGCCCGGCGCGGAGAAGATGTGCCGCGCACTGGGACAGCACTGTACCCTGGCCATCCTCACCAACGGCGTGGCCCGGGCCCAGCGGGGCCGGTTCGACCGTTCCCCTCTGGCAGGACTGATCCCCCATCTGTTTATTTCGGAGGAAGTGGGGGCCTCCAAGCCCAGTCCCGCCTTCTTCCGCCCGGTGCTGGACGCCCTGGCCGTCACCAATCCCCGCCGGGCCCTGATGGTGGGGGATAACCTGACCACCGATATCGGGGGCGCCGCCGCCCTGGGGTTGGATACCGCCTGGTACAACCCCCGCCGCCTGCCCCATACCGGGACTATATGCCCCACCTGGGAGATTGCCCGGCTGGCCGAGCTGCCCCCCCTGGTATTGGGTTTTTCCTGATTTCCCGTTTAATCGAGGTGCTTTTTCTTGTCCCGCTCGCTTTACAGTCAGCTGACTCAACCTACCCCGCCCTCCAGGCGCAGACGCCTGCCGCTGCTGCTGGCGGAGGTAGTCATAGGAGTGACCCTGGTGATGGTCCCCGTTTTGAGCCGCGTTCCCGCGGAGGGGGCCGACCCGCCGCCCACCGCTGCCGTCACCCCCGTCGCCACACCCACGCCCACACCCACACCCACGCCCTTCGACTTTACCAGCTCCGTGCCCCAGTCAGAGACGGTGGATATGGACTACTTTTCCGACGCCCTGTTTATTGGCGACTCCCGCACCCAGGGGCTGGAGCTGTACAGCGGCGTGAAGGGCGCCACGTTCTACGACTACACCGGCCTGACCGTGTTTGGAGTGAACAATCCCGGTCTGGTTACCGTGGACGGAGAGGACTGCTCCATTATGGAGGCCCTGGAGAAGGGACCCCAGTTCGGCAAGATCTACATATCCTTTGGCATGAACGAGCTGGGCTACTACAATGAAGAAAACTATTTGTCCACCTTCGGCGTCTTTTTAGAGGAGATAAAATCCCTCCAGCCCGATGCGGTGATCTATCTGCAGAACCTGGCCCCGGTGGATGAGGACAGATGCGCCGAGTACGGCCAGCCCTCCTGCGTCAACAATACCCGGGTGGCCGTTTTCAACCAGATGTTTGCCCGGCTGGCCCGGGAACACCAGGTGGCGCTGCTGGATATCTACAGCGCGCTGGCCGAAGACGGCGGGCTGCCCGAGGACGCCACCATCGACGGAGTCCACTTCAAACGTCCACTGTATGAAACATGGCTGGCCTACCTGATGGACCACACGGTAACCCCTCAGTCCTATCGGGCGGCCCAGGGATGATATGGAAGGAGAAAGAGAACCATGAAAAAGCTGTTGACCAGACTTGTTCCCGGCATGCTGGCCCTTTGCCTGTGCCTTTCCGCCTGTGGGGGCGGGGGAAGCGCCAAGAGCTACGATCCCGCCGCTACCGCCAAGGCCCTGCTGGAGTCCGACGCCTTTACCGACACTCTGGACACCCTGGATAAGGACACCGCTGCCGCCATGTACGGCATCGACGCCGCCACCATTACCGACTGCGCGGTGTATGCTTCTTTGTCCATGGGCGCGGAGGAGATCGCCGTGCTTACCCTCACCGACGAGGCAGCCGCCAAAACCGCCAAGGAGGCCCTGGACAAGCGGGTAAGCGACCAGATCACCGCCCTGGAGAGCTACATGCCCGGCGAGGTGGACAAACTCAACCACGCCATCGTGGAGCAGGCCGGCAACACCGCCCTGCTGGTGGTGGCCGCCGACGCCGACGCTGCCCGCAGCGTGCTGGACGGCTTGAACTAAGCCCCACCCAAAACGCCGGGTAACCCCGGCGTTTTTTTATCAAAATAAAATCTGCGGGACTTCAACTTTTTACTGGCCCGGATCGTCTAAGAGTTACCCAAGTAAAAGCCGGCTGGGGTCAGTCTCCATGAAAAACGAGGTGTCTTCATTGTCCCAATCCTATCATCCCAAACGCATGAAAAAAAGCGGAAGGGGGCCAGGTGTGACTCTGCCCCTGCTCATTGCCGCCGCCGTCGTGTGCGTGTGCCTGCTGCTTATCCCCTCCGCAGGTAAAAACACGCCTCCGGCCGCCGCCGGTGTCACGCCCTCCGTCCAGCCGAAAACAAGCCCTTCCTCACCTGTGACGGAACCCTCCGCCGCCCCCTCGGAATCCCCGGCTGCGGAGCCCACTCCCACTCCCACCCCCGCGGCCTCTCCGGCGGCAGTCTTTGACTTCACCCAACCGGTGCCCGAATCCGAGCCGGTGGAGATGGACTACTTTTCCGACGCCCTGTTTATCGGCGACTCCCGCACCGACGGGCTGCAGATCTACAGCGGCATCAAAGGCGCCGACTTCTACTGCTACAAAGGTCTGAACATCTTCGACATGTCCAAGCGGCAGGTGGTGGAGATGAACGGCGGCAAATATACCGTGGTGGAGGCGCTGAAAAAAGGCCCCCAGTATAAGAAGATCTACATTTCCCTGGGGGTCAACGAGCTGGGCTACCCCGGTACCGACAGCTTCCACAAGGCTTTCAAATCCTTCCTGGAGGAGGTCAAGGCCGCCCAGCCCGACGCCATTATTTACCTGCAAAACCTGGTGCCCGTCAATCCGGAGATCTGCGCCAAGAAAAAGCAGCCCTCCTACGTCAACAATGATCGGGTGGCCGATTTCAACGCCGTTTTCCCCCAGCTGGCGGAGGAGTGCCAGGTGGCCCTGGTGGACGTGAAGACCGCCCTCAGCGACGAAAACGGCATCCTGCCCGCCGAGGCCACGGTGGACGGGGTCCACTATACCAAGGAGTGGTATAAGAAATGGCTGGAATATCTCATGTGCCACACCGTGACCCCTGAGGCCTATCAGGCGGCGCAGGCGGCGGGGCAGTAAGCAAAGGAGTGTACCCCGGCTTTGGACAACAACATCCGGCAGCTGAACGAGTATATCATCGCCCACCAGGAGGATTTCTACCGCCTGGCGTTCAGCTATGTCAAAAATCGGGACGCCGCCCTGGATGTGGTCCAGGAGAGCATCGTCCGCGCCCTGTCCAAGTCGGATTCCCTCCGCCAACCGGAGTATATGAAAACCTGGTTTTACCGCATCCTGCTCAATGAGAGTATGAACCACTACCGGCGCAGCAAGCGGCTGGTCCCTCTGGAGGAGTCGGTGGCCGACGGGCCCGCCCCCGCCGGCGACCCGGCGGAGCGGCTGGACCTGTACGCCGCCATCGACCGGCTGGACCCCAAGGAACAGGCCATTATCCGTCTGCGCTTTTTTGAAGATATGAAACTGGAGGAGATCGCCCGGATCACCGGAACCAATCTGAACACCGTGAAATCCCGCCTGTACAAAAGTCTGCGCAAGCTGCGGGACCTCGCGGGGGAGGAGGTAACCACATGAACGAACTATGGGAACAGGCCCGACAACAGTATCGCCAGGCCGATACCCCCCAGGAACTGGAATTCGCCGTAGCCTCCGCCCTTCGGGCCGGGGAACGGAAACGACGGCGGTACCGCGGGCTGCGGCGGAGCCTGTCCGCCTCTCTGGCCGCCTGCGCCTGTTTTGTGTTGCTGGTCAACGCCAGCCCCACCTTTGCCCAGGCCGTGGCCAACGTACCGGTGCTGGGCGATCTGGCCCGGGTATTTACCGTATCTCAATACACGGTGGAGGATCGGGACCATCTCATCGACGTGCGCCTGCCTGCTCTGGACCTGGCCGGCGACACCGATCTGGAACAGCGGATCAATACCGAGATCTCCACCCGCATCGACCAGGTTCTCCAGGAGGCGGAGGACCGGGCCCGTGACACCAAGGAGGCCTATGTGGCCACCGGCGGCGACCCCGACGACTTTATGCCCATCATCATCAGCGTGGACTATGAGATCAAGTGCCAGAACGACCGCTATCTCTCCTTTGTGATCACCAAGACCGAAACTCTGGCCAGCGCCTATACCGAACACTACACCTATAACATTGACCTGCAAGCCGGACGTGAGATCACTCTGCGTGATATTTTAGGCTCTGATTACAAAGAAATTGCCAATTCCGTTATTTCCGCGGAAATTGCCCGGCGCAGCGAGGACCCGGACAATATCTACTTCCTCCAGGGGGAGGGGGGTTTTGAGTCCATTGCCGATGATCAGCGATTCTATCTGGACGCCGACGGCACCCCGGTGGTATTCTTCGAGAAATATGAGATCGCCCCCGGCTATATGGGAGAGCAGGAATTTCCCATCCCTCTGCCGGAGAATTCCTGAGTACAACAAAAGACCGGGCCTGCTGCCAGTGGCAGCAGGCCCGGTCTTTTTCATGTACTTTTTACAGCAGTCCACCGAGGTAGCTGCTGCCCAGGCCGTAGCCCACCGCGGTCATCAGGCCGTTCATCATGAGCATGCTCACAATAAACCACACCACAATGGCGGTAATGGCCACAGCGCCCAGATAGAGCAGCCAGGACTTGCCGGACTCCATCTCAGGGGTGATCAGCTGGAAGGAGGACACGCCCAGGGCCACCCACAGGATCAGGGTAACAATGGTCAGTACCGTGCCCAGCTCATAGGAGATCAGGAAGAACAGGAAGGTGACCAGCATCATGATGGTGACGAACACCGAGTGGCAGCCGTTGGCGATCACCACGTCCAGGAAGGAACAGTTGGACTTGAGGATCTTGGCCCCGGCAAAGAGCAGGCCCATAAAGATCGCAGCAGCCAGGGCGTCGCCCAGCAGGCCGCCGAAGAACCAGCTGGTGAAGGGAATGGACATATAGCCGTGGGTCATCATGCTGATCTTGGCGCAGGGGCCCAGGGCCATCAGGATGGCGGCAATAAGCTGAACACCCAGCAGGATCAGGGGGGTAGCCAGGTCCCGTTTGGCCAGGGTATTCCGGGTGGCCTGAACAGGGGCGGTAAAGTAGGCCTTCAAAAAGCCGCCCAGACCGCTGAACGCCGCGCCGGCCGCAGAGGGCTGCTTGGGCGCCGCAGCAGGCCCGCCCATCGTACTCACATTGGTGCCGCAGGAACTGCAGAATGCAGAACCGTCAGGCAGTTCTTTTCCACACTTGGGGCAAAACATAACACAACACTCCTTACCTCTGGCGGCGTACGCTGACGCCGCGGGGATCTGATCCTCCGCCTCAGAAGAGGGGGAGAGCGCCGGCCCTGCGCAAGCAGAGCTTCGGTTTCCTGAATTATACCACATCAGCAGAAAAAAGTAAATCAATGGCGGATAAATTGTTTCTATCCGTCTTTTTGTCCGACCGATTCCCTATTGCCGCAGGCCGGCCCTCCGTGCTATAGTTATGAAAGAGACATTCCCGGCAGACCAAAAAGGCGCTGACCGGGCTATTTGTACGCAGCCCGCCGGGCAGGATGGGGGTCTCCCCATTGGCGGGTATTCAGGGAGGTCATTATGGGGAAGGTATTTCGCTGTTTTGTGGAAAAAAAGCCGGGGTTCGACGTGGAGGCCGGCCATCTGCTGGGGGAGCTGAAGGGCACCCTGGGGCTGAGCGGCCTCACCGGCGTGCGGGTCATCCGCCGCTACGACGTGGAGGGTGTGGAGCAAAGCGCCTATGAGGCCGCCCGCACCACCATCCTGTCCGAGCCTCAGGTAGACCGGCTGTGGGACGAGACCATGCCGGAGACCGAGGGCGCCCTGCTGGCGGTGGAGGCCCTGCCGGGCCAGTACGACCAGCGGGCCGACTCCTGCGCCCAGTGCATCCAGATGCTCACCGGCGGCGAACGGCCCACCGTCCGGGCTGCCACCGTCTATGTACTGGCCGGTGATCTGTCCCAGGACGACCTGGCCCGCGCCAAGGGTTATCTCATCAACCCGGTGGAGAGCCGGGAGGCTGCCCTGGACAAGCCTGAGACTTTGATCCAGCAGTACCCCGAACCCGCTGACGTGCCGGTGCTGGAGGGCTTCACCGCCCTGGATCAGGCGGGCCTGGAGGCCCTGCTCAACCAGTACGGCCTGGCCATGGATCTGGCGGACCTGACCTTCCTCCAGACCTATTTTAAGGACGAGGAAAAGCGGGATCCTACCCTCACCGAGGTGCGGGTGGTGGACACCTACTGGTCCGACCACTGCCGCCACACCACCTTCTCCACCCATCTGGACCGCGTGGACATCAACGATCCCGCCGTCAAGGCGGCCTACGACCGCTATCTGGCCGCCCGTGTGGAGGTGTACGGTGAGGAGAAGGCTGCCCAGCGGCCCCAGACCCTGATGGACATGGCCACCATCGGCGCCAAGACCCTGAAGAAGCGGGGCCTGCTGCCCGAGCTGGACCAGAGCGAGGAGATCAACGCCTGCTCCATCCACGTCCCCGCCACGGTGGACGGCAATGAGCAGGACTGGCTCCTGATGTTCAAGAACGAGACCCACAACCACCCCACCGAGATCGAGCCCTTCGGCGGCGCCGCCACCTGCATCGGCGGCTGCATCCGGGACCCCCTGTCCGGCCGGGTGTATGTCCACCAGGCCATGCGCCTCACCGGCTGCGGCGATCCTACCGTGCCGGTGAACGAGACTCTGGAGGGCAAGCTGCCCCAGCGCAAGATCGCCCAGACCGCTGCCGCCGGCTATTCCTCCTACGGCAACCAGATCGGCCTGGCCACCGGCCATGTGGCCGAGCTGTACCACGAGGGCTACATCGCCAAGCACCTGGAGTGCGGCGCGGTGGTGGGGGCCGCCCCCGCCGATCATGTCCGTCGGGAGACCCCCGCCCCCGGCGACGTGGTCATCCTGCTGGGCGGCCGCACCGGCCGGGACGGCATCGGCGGCGCCACCGGCTCCTCCAAGAGCCACAACCTGTCCTCCCTGGACACCATGGCCTCCGAGGTGCAGAAGGGCAACGCCCCCGAGGAGCGCAAGCTCCAGCGGCTCTTCCGCAACCCCAACGTCACCCGCCTTATCAAGCGGTGCAACGACTTCGGCGCCGGCGGCGTGTCGGTGGCCATCGGCGAGCTGGCCGACGGTTTGGCCATCGACCTGGACGCCGTCCGCAAGAAGTACGACGGCCTGGACGGCACCGAGCTGGCCATCTCCGAGTCCCAGGAGCGTATGGCCGTGGTGGTGACCCCTGAGGACGCCCAGACCCTGATGAACTTTGCCGCCAGCGAAAACCTGGAGGCCTACCAGGTGGCCGTGGTCACCGAATCCCCCCGCATGGTCATGACCTGGCGGGGCCAAAAAGTGGCCGACCTGTCCCGTGCCTTCCTCAACACCAACGGCGCGGTGAAGCACGCCGCCGTCCAGGTGGCGGAGCAGGCCGCTCCGCTCCAGAGCGACAAGAAGTTCCGCACTCTGCGGGAGATGGCCGCCAGCCTGAAATCCGCCTCCCGCCGGGGCCTCACCGAGCGGTTTGACGGCTCCATCGGCGCGGGCAGCGTGCTCATGCCCTTCGGCGGCAAGAGCCAGCGCACCCCCGCTCAGGCCATGGCCGCCCTCTTCCCCGTGGAGCCCAACCAGGAGACCAACCAGGCCAGCGTGATGGCCTGGGGCTGCGACCCCGACCAGCTGTCCGCCAACCCCTACGCCGGCGCCCACAGTGCGGTGTACACCTCGGTGGCCAAGCTGGTGGCGGCGGGGGCCGACTATGAGAAGGCCTACCTGACCCTCCAGGAGTTCTTTGAGAAGCTGCGCACCGAGCCTCAGCGGTGGGGCAAGCCCTTCACCGCTCTGCTGGGCGCGCTGGACGCCCAGCTGGAGCTGGGGTGCGCCGCTATCGGCGGCAAGGACTCCATGTCCGGCTCCTTCCTGGACCTGGACGTGCCCCCCACCCTCATCTCCTTCGCCATCGCCCCGGTGAAGGCCGGGGAGGTACTCTCCCCCGAGTTCAAAACGGCAGGCAAGCCGGTGTACCTCTTCGCCTCTGAGGACAGCAAGTCCGCCTGGAATACTCTGTACGCCCTCCATCAGGCGGGCAAGGTGGAGGCCGCCTGGGCTGTGGAGAATGGCCTGGGCGAGGCCGTCATGAACATGGCCTTCGGCAACGCCATCGGCTTTAACTCTGTGGACACCGATCTGGACTGGGATACCCCCATGCCCGGCGCCATCGTGGCCCAGCTCACTGAGGAATGCGACTGCGGCCTGCTCATCGGCCACACCACCGCTGAGGCCGTCATCAACGTCAACGGCGATTCCGCCCCCATTGACGAGCTGCTCTCCCTCAACGAGAGCGTGCTGGAGGACGTGTACCCCACCCGTGCCGGCAAGGCCGCCCCGGTGGAGGCCATTTCCTGGGCAGAGCGCTCCCCCGCCGTGTGCAAGTCCAAGATTGCCCGGCCCCGGGTGGTTATCCCCGTGTTCCCCGGCACCAACTGCGAGTATGACTCCGTCCGGGCCTGCCTGCGGGCGGGCATGGACGCCGAGACGATAAACATCCGCAACCTGACCGCCGACGATCTGCTCCAGTCCACCGCGGCGCTGGAGGGCGCCATCCGCCGCGCCCAGATCGTCTTTATCCCCGGCGGCTTCTCCGGCGGTGACGAGCCCGACGGCTCCGCCAAGTTCATCTGCTCCTTCTTCCGCAATCCCGCTATCACTGACGCGGTCCACGACCTGCTGAAGAACCGGGACGGCCTGATGCTGGGCATCTGCAACGGCTTCCAGGCCCTGGTCAAGCTGGGCCTGGTGCCCTATGGTGAGATCCGGGACATGGACGAGAACTGCCCCACCCTGACCTACAACCTGATCGGCCGCCACCAGAGCCGGTACGTCACCACCCGGGTGGCCTCCGTCAACTCCCCCTGGATGCTGAAATCCAGCGTGGGCGACCTCCACGCCATCCCCATCTCCCACGGCGAGGGCCGCTTCGTGGCACCCCAGAATGTGCTGGACCAGCTCATTGCGGGCGGCCAGGTGGCTACCCAGTATGTGGACCAGAGCGGGGTGCCCTCCATGGACATCGACGTGAACCCCAACGGCTCCCTGTACGCCATCGAGGGCATCTTCTCCCCCGACGGCCGGGTGTTCGGCAAGATGGGCCACTCCGAGCGGCGGGGCGACTACGTTGCCCTTAACATCCCGGGCAACAAGTATCAGCCCCTCTTTGAGAGCGGCGCGGAATACTTCAAGTAAACAACATAGCAGCAGCCCCCCGCCGTCGGCGGGGGGCTGCTTTTGTATCTTGCGGCTTACAGGGGCTGGGCGGTCAGGTCCTTTCCGCTGCCCGTTATAGCGTAGAAGGCGTACTCCCCCTCTTTCAACGTGGAGGCGGCCAGGGCGGCGCGCATCTCCTCCAGGTCCTCCGGCTGAAACCGGACGGCGATGCCGCAGCCCAGGGAGATCTCCCGCAGCACCGGCATCACCTGGACGGGAGCCACCTCTTTCAGCACTTTTTGGGCATAAATGGCCCCATAGGTGGAGGTAAAGGTGATGACCCCGTAGTCCATCACAGGGAGATCACCTTACCTGCTTTCTGCATCCGGGTGACGATGTCATACATATTGCTGACGGCGCCCACCTTCAGCTGATCGGTGAGGCCGTAGAAGTTGAGGCAGGTGCCGCACACCAGGATCTCCGTGCCGGCATCGTTGAGGACTTTCAGGTGGTCGGCCACCTGCTCGTCCAGGGTGGGCAGCTTGACGCCGGCGTTCATGAACAGCACCGCCCCCGGCTTGTCCTCCCCCTGGGCCAGGGTGTAGAAGAACATCCGCATCAGGTTGGTCCCCAGTTCCCGATCCCCGTCGCCGATGATGTCCCGGCCCACGAATACCGCCCAGTCCCCTCCGGTGGGCAGGGGAGAATTGACGGCCTCCTCACAGGCGGAGCATCCCTCCCCCTTGGCAAAGTCCAGGGCGTAGGTACCGCCCTCCTCTCGGACGGCTACTGCAAAGCCCTGGCTGTCCGCCAGGCGCTTCAAATTTTCCACGGCGGTGGGGTTGTCCACCAGCACGGTAAAGGTATCATGGCCTTCCGCCATGGCCTTCTTGGCCATGATCACAGGGGTGGGACAGGGCTTGCCCTTGGCGTCTACAAGATAAGACATGGTATCTTCCTCCTGCGTTTTTCCCCATTATACCGCCGGAACCCCGCCTCCGCAAGTGGTGGAAAACCGGTGGAAAATGTGAAAAATTCTTTAAAATCCCGTTTATGACCGCCCTTGCGCTTTTTCAGCGGAGGAAGATGTGGTATACTGAGACAATCGAAGGCCTGATCGGGTCTTTGCATGTTTCCAACGCGAAAGGAGGTGGGCGGTATGGACGCGCTCACCGGCTGGCTGGCGGAAAACCAGATGCTGTGCGCCTGGTTCACTTCCATTGTGCGCTTTGTCTTTCCCGTGCTGGCGCTGCTCATTTTGATCCGCACCATCCGCTCCCTGCTGACGGTGCCCTGCCTGCCCGAGGTATGGGCCTATCTCACCCTGCCCAACGGGGCCAACCAGCCCCTCACCCACTGGGAAAACATCCTGGGCCGGGGGAACAGCTGCGACGTGGTACTCAACTACCCGGTGGTATCCCGGCAGCACGCCGCCCTCATCCGCAGTGAGGACGACACCTGGACCGCCTACGACCTCAATTCAAAAGGCGGCGTCACCGTCAACGGCAAGCCGGTCCATGAGGCCACCCCCGTCCAGTACGGCGACGTACTGGCGGTGGGCGGGGTGGAGACGGTGCTGCTTCCCCTCTCCCCCGAGGAAAAGGCCAAGCGGCGCAGCAACCGCCGCCGGTCCCGCCCCGTATCCCCCTGGCTGGGCCTGGTGCTGTTGACGGTGTTCCAGGTGCTGACCGCCATCCAACTCATCATCAGCGAGGGGCCCGGTGCCTCCCCCATGATCCCCTTCACCTTCCTGTGCCTGACCGGAGTGATGTGGCTCTACTTCCTGGTGCTGCGGGCCATGCGGCGGGTGGGCTTTGAGATGGAGACCATCGCCTTTTTCCTGTCCACCCTGTCCCTGTCCGTCACCTGCTCCTCCAACACGGGGGCCCTGTTCAAGCAGTTTCTCTGCGTGGTGCTGGGGCTGATCCTCTTCCTCATCCTGGGTGTGTTCCTCCGGGATCTGGACCGGGCCAAGAAGATCCGCTGGCTCATGGCGGGGGCGGCCATCGGCTTCCTCAGCCTGACGGTGGTACTCTACAAGCTGGGGCTGGCCAATCCCAAGTACGGCGCGGCCAACTGGATTACCATCGGCGGCGTCAGCGTGCAGCCCTCGGAGATTGCCAAGATCTGCTATATCTTTGCCGGAGCCGCCACCCTGGAGCGGCTCTTCCGCAAGCGGAACCTGGGCTTGTTCATCCTGCTCACTGGCGTATCCCTGGCCTGCCTGGCCTACATGAGCGACTTCGGTACCGCCGCCATCTTCTTCGTCACTTTCCTGGTCATCGCCTACCTCCGCTCCGGCGACTG
>NZ_CALWOJ010000047.1 GCF_944383115.1 uncultured Flavonifractor sp.
GCCGCGTCGGACTGGAGGACGATGGTCACGCTGGCGGGACGATCCACGCCGTTATCCACCCAGCTCTTGCTGCCGGACAGCGTGAAATCATTCGTCTCGGTCAGGTAGTTGTAGAAGGAAAAGTCCTTCTGCTGGCCGGTGTAGGCGGTGCCGTCCAGGCCGGTCTCTTTGGCGGTGTAGGTGATGAGCTTGCCGTCCTTGTACAGGGGCAGGTTCTCAAAGGTATGGGTCTCATTGGCGTTGGCGCCGGTGAACTGGCAGGTATACTCGCTGCCGTCGCTGCCGGTGAGAACGATGGTCACGTCGGGACGGGACTGCTCGGTGGCGTTCACGTCCACCCAGTACTTGGTGACGGTCACGGAAGTGCTGCCGCCGTTGATGGTGTTGGTAACAGTGTAGGAGAAGTTGCTGCTGTTGTCGGTATCGGCGCTGATGGTGCAGTCGTAACCGGTATCCTTGCCGCCTACCACCAGGTTGCCGGCATCGTCTACGTCCACTTCCTTCACGGTGTAGACATAGGCCGCGCCGTCGGCGTCATACTGATCCAGGTTGGTAAAGGTGTGTTTGAGTTCCTGAGCCCAGGTGCCTTCGGTCTTGGCGAAGGTCACTACCTTGCCATCCACGGCTACGCCGTTGCGGTAAAGCTGGATGGAGATGGAGTCGGGGCGGGTGCCGGCGTCGGCATCGTTCCAGATCTTCTCCACAGACACGGATACCTTGCCCTGGCTAATGGTATTGGTCAGGGTGTAGCCGTTGGCGGGCGCACCGTTGGTGGTGGTGTAGCCGGGTACGCTGTCGGTGACGCTGTAGACATTGCGGGTCCAGGCGCCCTCCACCTTCTCGTACTCGGGCAGGTTGGTAAAGCTGAACTTCCAGTCGGGGCCGGTGACGGTCTGGGTCTTACCGGTCTCTACCGCGTTTTTCAGCAGAACCACGGTGATCTCGTCGGGCCGCAGGCCGGCGGCATCGTTGCCATCCACCCACTTCTTCACGCCGGAGATGTCGATGGTGCCGGGTACGAAGGTGTTGGTTACATTGAGGCCGTCAATAGTCACCG
The DNA here is from genome assembly GCF_944383115.1 of uncultured Flavonifractor sp. Taxonomy (GTDB): domain Bacteria; phylum Bacillota; class Clostridia; order Oscillospirales; family Oscillospiraceae; genus Flavonifractor. The sequence goes on from NZ_CALWOJ010000047.1 coordinate 1,058, forward strand.
CATACTTGTGGCCGTCCACAGTGACGGAACCGCCGTCATAAACCAGTTCGTTCAGGTCAATCTGCTTGTCGCCGTCGGTGTCGCCGCCCCACTCGGCCACGGTGTAGGTGTAGGCCTGGCCGTTGGGATCCCGCAGAGGCAGACCGGTAAAGCTGTGGGAGTTGTTGCCGGTCAGCTCCACGCTCTCCACGATGGTGCCATCCCGCAGCAGGACCAGGGTGGCGGTGGTGTCAAACCCAGCCACGGTATCCCAGCTCTTGCTGACGGTGATGCTGTCGGAACCCTGATCCACGTTGGTCACGGTAATCTTACGCTCGCTGGAATTGGCCGGGGTGATGCTGGCAGGGGCATAGTGTACGGCATAGCCGCTGTCGGGCTTGGTCTCCACGGCGTAGTAAACGCACTTGGCGCCGGTCTTCACGTCATAGGTGGGCAGGGTGGCCTTGCCGGAAGCGCCGCCGGCGGGGATGGTCACGGTGCCGGCCAGCACGTCGTCACCCTCACCGGGTACGGCGTCCTTCTGGCCTACCTGCTGCCACAGCTGCACGGTAACTTCCACATTGGGGTTGTTGGGCAGCCACACCTTCTCCACGGTGATCTCCACATTCTGAGGATCCACCTGGTTGGTGACGGTGATGGTGCGCTGGTCCTCATTCTTGGGTACGATGGTCTCGGGGCTGTAGGACACGATGTAGCCGCTGGCAGGCGCGGATTCCACGGCATAGTAGGTGTAGCTGCTGCCGTCGCCCACGTTGGTGGCGGGCAGTTCCAGGGTCGCGGAGGTCTCACCGGCGCGGATGGTCACGCTGCCGGCCTTCACGTCGTCGCCCTCACCGGCCACGGCGTCCTTGTCGCCCACCACGCGCCACAGATCCACGGTCACATCCACAGGCGCCACAGTGGCGGGCTGCCACACCTTGTTGACGGTAATGGTCACGGTGTCGGGGCTCTGAGGAGCGTAGTACAGGTCAATGACCTTATCCCGGTCGATGTTGGAGCCCTTGAGCGGATCGCCGTTGGCATGATGGAAGTGATAGAGTACGCCGTCCTTGGTGATGGTGGACAGCTGCTTGTCGGTCACATCCCAGTCGCCGCCCTCCAGGATCTCGGGGCTGACATAGGTCTCGCCAATCTTGTTGCCGTTCAGGTCGTAGTAGTTGACGGTGACGTCATACTTGGCGGTCACGACACGGCGCTCGTAGTTGAGAACCACCACATAGGTGTGGTTTACCTGCTCCAGGGTGAAGGTAAATCCGCCCTCGGGCTTGACGCCGTCGATGGTGCCGTCCAGGAAGTCGTAGCCATTTCCGTTATAATTCTTGTAATCGTCGGGGTTGACAACGATCTCTTCGCCTTCTGTACCGACTACCACTTCGCCGGTCTCGGTCTCGGTGGGCTGAGCCACGCCGTCGATGTAGGTGGTGTAATTGCGGATCACCTGATAGCTGAAGATATCGGTGCTGATGTGGTCGTTGGTAATGACGAAGGCACCGTCGTCCCGGGTGGTGTAGTCCACGTTGAAGTGGTCGTGATCAATGGTGATCACATACTGCTCGCCGCTGAGGGTGGCGCCCACTTCCTGAGCGGTGTACACGATCTCCTTGACGGAGGTCACGGCGCCGTCGCCGTCGGTGGTGTAGGCGTAGCGGGGCAGGTTCTCAAAGGTATAGGTCCAGCCGCCCTCGGCGGAGATGTCCACGGGGTTCTTGTAGGCCTCAATGCTGCCGTTGTAGGGCTGGCCGTCGGCATAGAGCTGGATCTGCACGGAGGCAGGCTCATCGCTGCCGGGCAGCATCTCCCACACCTTGACCACGGTCAGGGAGGCGTCCTCCACCTGCTCCACGGTGTTGGTGAACACATTGCCCACCTGGCTGGTGGTGTAGCCGGGTACCTCGTTCTCGGTGACGGTATACTTGTAGGTGTTGCGGTCGGCGTCGTACTTCTCCAGATCCTCAAAGGTGCCCTTCCAGGTGCCGTCGGGCTGGGCGTTGGCCTCAGTCAGGGTGAGGGTCTGGGAGAAGCCGGGGTCCCCCTCCCGGGTCAGGGTAAAGGTAACTTCTTCCACCGCGGGACCCTGCCATACCTTGGTTACCGGGATGGAGATCAGCTCCTGCTCCAGGGTGTTGGTAATGGTACCGGTGCCGTAGCTGACCACATAGGTCTCGCCGTCAATGACGATGGTGCCGCCATGCTCCACCCGCACGCCGCCGTCCATCTCATACACGGCGTAGTGCTTGGTGCTGCCGTCGGTGCCATAGGCCTCCAGGCCGTCGAACACATAGCTGCCGGTGGTGGTGGTGGTCTTAACGGGAGTCTCCTTCAGAACGGTACCGTGTTCATCCACTTCGAACACGCCCACGGTAACGGGGCTGTGGGACTGCTTGCCGCCGTCCACCCAAACTTTCTTACCTTCCACCTTGGTGGAGCCGGGGCTGAAGGTGTTGGTAAAGTGGAACACGCCGGTCTCCGGGTCTACGCTCACCTGAGAGGTGTAGCGATCGGCCAGAGGTCCGTCCATCGTCTCCTGGATGGTGTACTTGATCTCGGTGCAGGACACCTTCTGGCCGTCCTGCTCCACATACTTATACTTTTCCAGACCGCTGAAGGTGATGTTGGTGGGATCATATCCCTCGTCGCTGCTGCGGATAACCTTGCCGGTATCCACGCCGTCGGCGTACAGGGTGAAGGTCAGCTCGGGACGGCTGGCCTCGTCGCCCTCCACCCAAACCTTGTCGGCGGTGACGGAGGTCTCAGCCTGATCGATAACGTTGTAAACAGTGAACTGATAGGCCGCGTTCTTTACCACAGTTGCGGTATAGCCTTCGGGTACGTTGCTCTCGCTGAGGGTGTACTCAATGAGCTTGCCCTGGTCGTCCCGCAGGGGTAGGCCCTCTACCACGGCAGTCCACTTGTTGCCTTCGTTCAGGGTGGCAAACTGGCCGGAGGGGGCGCCGTTGGCCAGGATCTCAATGTCGATCTCCTCGTGGCTGGCGGCGGCATCCACCCACACCTTGGTCACGGTAATGCTGGTCTCGCCGGGCTCCAGGGTGTTGGTAACGGTCCAGTTGTTGCCCTCCTGCTCATACTTGGGGTTGCCGTACTTGTCAACGGTCTCCTCCACCACGGTGTACTGGATGAGCGCGCCGTTGGCATCATACTTGGGCAGATCGGTAAAGGTATGGGTCAGATTCTCTGCCGTCCACTCGTCGTAAGCGGGGGCCAGCTCCTCGCCTTCCTGGCCCACTTCCGCATCGTGATGGGTGGCGCTCAGGGTAACGCTATCTACTTCGGTCTCGCCGTTCATCAGCTTAAAGGTAATGGAGGTGGGCCGCAGGCCCTCGGCGTTGTCGTCGTCCATCCACACCTTGGTCACGGTAACCTCAGTGGTGCCGGTGAGGGTATTGGTGAAGTTGTTGTTGCCGTCGTCGGTCTGGGTGAAGAAGTCGCCGCCGGTGAGGCCGGTGACCTCCACTTCCACGATGGTGTACGCAATGGTGTGGCCGTCGGCGTCGGCGCCATAAGCCACGTCGCCCACGGAAGTGCCGTTCAGGGCGTACTTGGGCAGGTCGGTAAAGCTGATGCTGCTGTCCTTCAGGCCCAGTACCACGGTCTTGCCGGTGGCCTGATCGTCGGCATACAGCTCGAAGGTAGCCTTGACGTCCTCATCGCCGGTCAGAGCAGCGGCCTTCCAGGTCTTGGTGCCGGCGACGGAGACGGTTTCGTCCTGGGCGATGGTGTTTGTGATGGTAAACTTGTCGCCGCTATTGGACACGGCGGCGTTGTAGCTGTGGCCGTTGACGGTAAAGGTGCCATTGTTGGTGACCTCCTGGCCGTCAATGACCTCCACCACGGTGTAGGTGATGGGCTGGCCCGCGTCGTCGTAAGCGTCCACGGTGCCAAAGCTGGCGCTCCAGTCGTTGGCGCCGTTCAGGGTAACGGTAGCCACCGGCTCGGTGCCGTTCTTCATCAACTTGGCGGTAACGTCCTTCCAGTCGGCCTGGGGACCCACCCAGTTCTTTTCCACCGAGTAGGTAACCTGCTGGGAGCGGGCGTTGGTCAGGGCAAAGCTCAGGCCCTCGCCCTGCTGGCTGTTGACCAGCTTCCAGCCCTCCACAGGCTGCTCGTCAACAGCATAAGTAATGGTCTCGCCGGTGGCCACATCCACGGTGGGCACGGTGACAGAGCCGGTCCAGCCGCTTGCTTTGTCGAGGATGATGGTCTCTTCCACCACAGTCTCGCCGGACTGGTTGGTGCCGGTCACGTTCACAGTGACCACCACGTCGTCGGCAGGCTGGCCGCCCAGCCAGCTCTTGTTGACGGTCAGTTCCTGATCCTTGGGGTCCAGCTCATTGTAGATCGTAAAGCCGTCCAGCTTTACAGGCGCTCCGCTGCTGTCGGTTACGGACACTTCGCCCCAGGCCACGGTGACGGTGTACTCCTCCGCCTTGCTCTGGTCATAGCCGGCGGGGACGGTCTCGGTCATGGTGTAGCTGTGGCCGGAGGGGATGTCGGTAAAGGTTACGGTATTGTTGATGGTAGAGGCAGTCTTGACCACGGTGGACCCGTCGCCCTTACCGCAGGCGCAGTCGGCGGCGTGGGTCAGGGTAAAGGTGGCCACGTTCTGCAGTTCACCGGAACGGGCGGCGGAGGTGTAGCCGAACTGGGCGTCGGGGTTATTCTTGTCCGCCTTAGTGAAGGAGAAGCTGCCGCTGTACACGCCCACCTTGGGCACGTCGAAGGTTGCTTTCAACACATCATCCTGAGAGGCAGGCGGCTCTTCGCCCATGTAATAGGTCAAGGTAGTGGGATCGTTGGTGTCGTAGATGGCCTGACCGGCGGTCATGGCGTGACCAATATTGTCCACCTTGACCTTGTAGGACAGAGTATACTTATAGGTGCCGTCGGGCTGCTCTACGCCGGTCTCGTTCCACACCTGCCACAGGAAGGATCTGCCGTCGTCGGAAATCTGTACGTTCTCCTTATCGCCCCCGATAAGGCCCTCAAAGGTCACATAGTCGCTCATGGGGTCGGTAACTTCCCAGACGCTTACATCCGTGACTATTTTATTTAAAATGCTGCTGTACATCTGCTCCAGCTGGGCCGGGTCAGAAGTGGAAGTTGCCTGAGTAGCAGGATCATTAACCAAGCTCTCCATGACATACGAACTGCAGGCTATTGTATTTTCAGGAGAAATAACGGGAGATACTTTAACCCAAGTACCATTGAGGACTACTTTATACTTGCCATAAGAGTCAAATTTACCCATAAAATCCGTGGTCTCCGCATTGCCCACGTATACAGTGTAAATTTCATACCCATCCTGCCGAATGTTATAAGCTTCAGAAATAGTCGGCAGCATATGCTCTGTCAGCGTGTAGCCATCTACGGTATAGTCGTCTCTGGTCTCAACATTCCAGCTCACGACTTCTTTCATGACTTGAGAAACAAGAACACTATCCTTATAATCATTGAAATACCACTGCTCCGACTTTACGGTATAGCCCTTGTTAAATTCGGTAATCCGGTGCGTGTACTTCTGAGCCTTGCTCATATCGCCATCCACAGGAGGCTGATAATAATTAAAGTCATCCCCCGCTTCCACTACCTTCAAAGCCTGATAGCTGCGGGTAGGCAGGCCATCACTAAGTAGAATAATAAGCCGGTCAGCTTTTTCGTCGTTCGGATCATCCAGTCTGGCCCGGTCAGCGTTTAGCATCTCCCATGCTTTTCGCAGACCGGCTTGGGTAAACGTACCAGAGCCTTGCCACATGCCCCCAATAAAGCTGTGCGCCCTAGATTTAATCTCTTCACGGTCTGTAAGGGAAAACAAATCGACTGCTTTTACCTTTGCGGTATCACTGAAGTCTACAACTGACACACCGCAGCCGTCGGGCATATCCTCGGCCATCAGCTGATCCACAAACTGATTGGCTGCATCTTTAGCGTAATCCAGATATGAACGGCCATTTGCCTGAGTACCCATGCTGTAGGAGGTATCCATTACCAGTACAACACGCACAGGCTTTACATTGCTTGTTTCGGCAATATTCTTTTTTGAAATTACTTCCAGATCAATCTGGAATTCATTCTCGGCGCAATTTTCCTGTGATACCGTCTTATTCATTGAGACGGCCCAGTTGTCGTCTTTGGTCACAGGATTGCCCAGCTCATCAAAATACTGCTGCTCTGGATTGAGCATTGGGTTTTCCTGCGTCCCGGAACCGGTCGCAAAGGCGCCGGTGGGGAGCATCCCCAAAATCATAACCAGGGTGAGCAGCAGAGAGAGCATCCGTTTCGCTTTTTTTGCCAACATCATTCATTCTCCTCTCAAGTTGAGAATGGAGTCAGTGGCGGCCGGACTGGCGTAGCGGCGCGTCCGCCGCGGTAGCCTCCTGAGCTTTGCGTCCCGGCGTTTCCGCCGGTTTGCCGTTTTTCACGCTCCGAACATTTGGTCGTGTTTTGTCAGTGATGATTGATATGATATGGTATACGCCCCGCCACAAACGGGGCGGGAAAAAGAGGGGTGCCTCCGGCGCGTCCGCCGGGCCCGGACCCGTGATCCGGGCGTAGTCTCAGATAAGATAAGGCAAGTTTAGCAACCGCTGGTTACTTTTGGGTTACATCAGCAAAGTTTACCAGGCGCCCCTTTCCAGTTCTGAAACCAAATTTACAGGTAAAAGGTGCTAAATTGGGAGAAAACACACTTCCGTACCAGGAAATTCTGTGTTATAATAAGCTAAATATTTCATGTCTGCCGGACGCAGGTCCGGCTTGAAGCGAGGTGTCCGATCATGCACATGTCAGATACGGGCTCTGAAGAAGCCGTACTTCAGGCATCCATGCTGGGCGGTCTGCGCCTGACAATCGGGCCGCGTACGCTGACCCAAGATGAGAACCGGGCTCAGAAACTGTGGAGTGTACTGTGCTATCTGCTCCTCCACCGGGACCGCAGCGTACCCCAGAGTGAACTGATCGACCTGTTCTGGCCGGAGGAGGACCGGGCCAATCCCACCAGCGCACTCAAGACCCTGCTCCACCGCACCAGGGCCATGCTGGAATCCCTGTTCCCCGACGGGCCATCCCCCATCCTCTCCGGGCGGGGGAGTTATGCCTGGAATCCGGAAGTGCCCTGCCGGGTGGACGCGGAGGAATTTGAGGGGCTGTGTATTCGCTCCCTGGATGAGACCCTCGGCCGGGAACAGCGGCGGGAACTCTGCCGCCAGGCCGAGCAGCTCTATCAGGGCGACCTGCTGCCCAGGCTGAGTACCCAGCTGTGGGTTGTCTCCCTGGCCACCCACTACCACACCCGCTATGTGGAGCTGGTCAAACGCTACGCCGCCCTGCTGGAGGAGGATCAGTCCTTCCCCCAGATGGAGCAGGTGTGCGCCCGGGCCTGCGAGCTGGACCCCCTGGACGAGGAGCTGCAGGTGCTGCTCATCCGCTCCCTGCTCCGTCAGGGAAAGAGTACCGCCGCCCTCAGCCGGTATGAGGCCGCCACCGATCTACTCTACCGCAATCTGGGGGTGCGCCCCTCCCAGGCCCTCCGGGATCTCTACCGGGAGATTATGGATGTGGAAAAGGGCCTGGAGACCGATCTGGAGGTCATTCAGAGCCAGCTGCAGGAGGCCGCGGGAAAGTCGGGCGCCTTTGTGTGCGAGTACGGCTTCTTCCAGCAGGTCTACCGGCTGGAGGCCCGCCGGGCCGCCCGCAACGGCACCTGCATCCATATCGCCCTGCTCACCGTCTCCCAGCCCGGCGGCGGCGTGCCGCCCCTCAACGTACTGAACCAGACCATGGATCAGCTGCTGACCGTCATTACCGCCAGCCTCCGCCGGGGCGACGTGGTCAGCCGGTTCAGCGGCGCCCAGTATGTGCTGATGCTGCCCGGCGCCAGCCAGGAGGACGCGGTCATGGTCATGGACCGTATCCTGTCCTCCTTCCGCACCAAACACCGATTCAACTGTCTGGAGCTGGCCTATAAGGTCCGGGCTCTGGATATCAACTAGGAGTTGTTGTCATCCATGAAAAAACGCGCCATTCCTCTGGCGGGCGTACTCTTCCTGTGTCTGGCCTGCGTGGCTCTGGGCGCGGGACTGGCCGTGCTGTGGCTGGGCGGCGGCGCCCCCCAGGCGCCCCAGATCCAGGTCTCCCCGCCGCCGGTGCAGACTTCCTCGCCCTCGCCCACGCCCGACACGCCCTCCCCCACCCCCACCGATGAAACCGTGCCGGAGGGCAATCCCGCCATGGACGACAACGGCCTGCCCAAGGACGGGGTCTATGTCACCGACGCCCGGGCCGCCTATGTGAGCGGTTCCATGCGTCTCATCATCCCCAAGCTGAATGTGGATGTACCTGTCCTGAACGGCGTGGACTCCGCCACCCTGCTCCAGGGCGTGGGCCTGTACGACTACGCCCAGCTCCCCTCCGAGGGCGGGGCCAACGTGTCCATCGCCGGACACCGCAACGGCCTGCGGGGCGGACAGATCACCGACAATATGCCCTTCTACTACATCAATACCCTTACCGAGGGGGACTACCTCTATCTCACCGAGGGGGATACCATCTATCAGTATCAGTGGGAATGCACCCAGGTCATCGAACCCGACGACTGGAGCGTGGTCTATAACCGGGGGTACGGCTGCGTGACCCTCACTACCTGCACCCCCATCGGCGTGGCCGACCACCGGCTGGTGGTGCGGGGCGAGCTGGTGGAAACCTACCCGCTGTCCCAGGACTTCTCCTACCCCTCCGATACCGGAAAGGAGTGATATCTCGTATGAGACCATTTGCCAAACACCGGGTATTATCCGCCCTGCTGGCCCTGTGCATTGTGGGCGCCAGCTTTGCCGCCGTGCTGGGGGCAACCCACGCCTCCGCCAACCAGAAGCCCGCCACCCTGCCCGTCAAGGCCGAACCCAAGACCGGCGTCACCGTCTATGAGAACAAAAAGGCCTCGGTGGACGCCTCCAACCTGAGCGAAGGCTATGTCATGGTACGCTACACCGGCGGCAAGCAGGTGAAGATCAAGGTGCTGATCACCGGCGAAAACGGCGTCACCTACACCTATAACCTGAACAACACCGGCGTGGCCGAGACCTTCCCCCTCACCGAGGGCAACGGCCGCTACTCCATCAAGGTGTATGAGAACACCACCGGCACCAAGTACGCCCTGGCCTTCAGCACCCAGGTGGATCTGACCCTGCGCAACGTGTTTCTGCCCTACCTCTACCCCAATCAGTACGTCAACTACACCGCCGACTGCAACACGGTGAAAAAGGCCGCCGAGCTGACGGCGGGCAAAACCTCCGACCTGGACAAGGTCAGCACCATCTACTATTTCGTCACCGACAACTTTACCTACGACTACGACCTGGCCAAAACGGTGCAGAGCGGCTACCTGCCCAATGTGGATCAGGCCCTCTCCACCAAGAAGGGCATCTGCTTCGACTACGCCGCCGTCATGGCCTCCATGCTCCGCAGCCAGAACATCCCCTGCAAGCTGGTGGTGGGCTACGCCGGCACCATCTATCACGCCTGGATCGACGTGTATATCGAGGGCGTGGGCTGGGTGGACAAAGTAATCTACTTTGACGGCAAGAGCTGGACTATGATGGACCCCACCTTTGTCTCCACCGGCAAACACAGCAGCTCCATCCTCAGCTATGTGACCAACGAGGCCAATTATCAGCAAAAATTCGCCTACTGATACCGGACGGGCGGCAAACCGGCAGCCCTGCCACAGGCGCCGGCTTGCCGCCCGCTTTTCATTTTCCTTGTATCCTGCCAGAAGGGGGCGTTGCCCGTGAAAAAGCGCATACCGCAGCCGGACGACAGCCAGCTGGCCGGCCTGTGCCGGCAGCTGGCCCTTTTGCTGCGGGCCGGCGTGGGCAGCGAGGAGGGGGTGGAGCTGCTGCTGGAGGACAGCGGACAGCTTACCGACCTGTTTACCTCCATGCACCAGTCCCTGGCGGAGGGCGCATCCCTGTCCGCCTCCATGGAACAGGCCGGCGTCTTCCCCTCCTATTTGCTGCAGATGGTAGACATGGGGGAGCGGACCGGGCGGTTGGAACAGGTGCTGTTCTCCCTGGCCGGATACTATGACCGGCAGGCCGATACCGCCCGGGCCCTGCGCCGGGCGGCAGCTTATCCGGCAGGGATGGCCCTGCTCATCCTGATCCTTTTCGGCACGCTGGTATCCCAGGTGCTGCCCGTGTTTCGGCGGGTCTTCGAGCAGCTGGGCGGGGCCCCTAATTCTGCAGCCCATGCCGCGCTGAATCTGGGGGACGCCGCGCAGATCGCTGCCTGGATCCTGACAATCCTTCTGGGGCTGGGCGTCATTCTGGCCCTGGCATTCTCCCGCACCCGCCGGGGCCGCCAGGCCGCCCGGCGGCTCTTTGCCCGTACCCGGGCGAGGCGGGCGGTGGATCGCAGTCACTTTGCCGCCGCCATGGCCCTGATGCTCTCCAGCGGCCTGCCTGTGGAGGAGGCCGCCGGACGGGCTGTGGGTCTGTTGGAAGGCGCCGGTCTGGCCCGGCAGGCCGCCGCCTGCTACAACCAGATCCAGTCCGGCGTCTCCTTTTATCAGGCAGTAGCCCAGACCGGGCTTTTCTCCTCCATCCAGCTGGGTCTGCTGCGGGCAGGCAGCCGGGCGGGCGCCACCGATCAGGCTATGGACGAGTTGGCCGGCCGCTGCGCCGCTGAGGCGGAGCAGAAGCTGGACGCCATGCTCAACCGCTTTGAGTACGCCCTGGTGGTTCTTCTGTGCCTGTCCATCGGGCTGGTGCTGCTGTCGGTAATGCTTCCCCTGGCGGGAATGCTGTCCGCCGTGGGAGGCTGAGACATGAGGGGCAGCAGAGACCGGCGGCCCTTGCGGCTGATCTGCCTGGGCGGAGTGCTGGCGGCGGCGCTTTGGGTAATCAGCGGAACACTGGCCGGACGGGCGGACAACGAAAGCCTGGAACTGGCCGCCCGCTCCATCCGCAGAGCGGCAGTACAGTGCTATGCGCTGGAGGGCGCCTACCCGCCCTCCCTGGATTATCTCAAGACCTACTACGGAGTGACGGTGGACGAGGACCGCTGCTTTGTGGATTATCAATATGTGGCAGCTAACCTGATGCCTGACATCACCGTGCTGCCCCGTTCCTGAGAGGAGGCGGCCCATGGAACCCCGTTCGGGCGGTCGGCTGGTACGGCCGGCCTTGACCATCGTGCTGTGCGCCCTGTACCTGCTGCTGGCCGGCAGCCTCTCTCTGCTGTCCGGACAGGCTTATCAGGCTACGGCCCACTCCTCGGATGACACCTTCCTGCCCCGCACGGCCCTGTCCTATCTGGCCAACCAGGTGCGGCGGGGGGATGAGGCCGGCGGCCTTTCGGTGACCCGTTTCGGGGATTCGGACGCCCTGGCCCTGGAGGAGGACGGTTACACCACCCTGCTCTACTGCTGGGACGGCTGGCTGCGGGAACTTTACGCCCAGACGGATCTGAGCTTCACCCCCGCCGACGGCACCCAGATCCTACCCCTGGATGCGTTGGAAATCGGGCGGGAGGGACGGCTGTTGACGTTTACCATCCGCTCCGGGGACCAGCAATACAGCATTTCGGTCTCCCCGCGGTCCTGGCCGGAAGAGGGGGAAGCGGCATGAAGCGATCTCATCTGTTCCTGCTGGAACTGATCCTGGATCTGGCCCTGTTCGTGTTGTGCGGAGCAGTATGTGTCGGACTCTTCCTCCATGCGGGCGCCATGAGCAGGGAAAGTCAGCGGCTCACCCAGGCGGTGGCCCTGGCCCAGAGCGCGGCGGAGGCGCTGCGGGCGGATGAACTGCCGCCCCAGGCGCCCCAGGGATACCAGATCCTGTCCCAGGTGGAGGAAGCGGGAGAGGGACTGTACTGCGCCCGTGTGGAGATCCGCTGGGAGGACAGCGTGGTTTATACCCTGGAGACCCAATGGGTCGGGTACGGGGAGGAGGCGGACGGGCCGTGAAACGTTCCTTTGTAAGTCCTGTGGGAGTGGGCGTTCTGTCAGTCATTACCGTGCTGCTGGTCCTTACCATCTCCCTTTTTGCCGCCCTGGCGGTATCCACCGCCCAGGCCGATCTGGCCCTCTCCCAAAAGAACGCCGAGACGGTGGCGGCCTATTACGCCGCCGACGCCCAGGCGGCCCAGCTGTACGCCGCCTTTGCCGCCGGCGACCAGCCATCCCTGGAGGCGGAGATACCCATCACCCAACGTCAGTCCCTGATCCTCCGCCTGAACCGGGAAGCGGACGGCAGGGTGGAAGTTGTGGAGTGGCGCACCCACACGTCGGACGTCCCGGCGGAGGACAATCTGCCGGTCTGGAGCGGTGAGGAAGGAGGAAACGGTTGATGCTCAAGCAAATCCTGCATACCGGTATGGCCCGGAAGGCCTCCGATATTCTCATCATCGCGGGGCTTCCCGTATCCTATAAGATCAACGGAGTTATCATGCGGGACGGCCAGCGGCTGCTGCCCGCCGACACCGCCGCCCTGGCGGAGGAACTCTACCGTATGGCCGGCGACCGGGATATGACCCGGCTGCTGGAGGAGGGGGACGACGACTTCTCCTTCGCCCTGCCCGGCCTGTGCCGCTTTCGGGTAAACGCCCTGAAACAGCGCGGTTCCCTGGGCCTGGTGATCCGGGTGGTCTCCTTCCAGCTGCCCGACCGCAAGGCCCTGGGCATTCCCGACGGGGTCATGTCCTTTGCGGCCTATAACCGGGGCCTGGTGCTGTATACCGGCCCGGCAGGCAGCGGCAAGACCACCACCCTGGCCTGTATTGTGGACGAGATCAACTCCACCCGCAACGCCCACGTCATCACCATCGAGGACCCCATCGAGTATCTCCACCAGCACCGCCAGAGCGTGGTCACCCAGCGGGAACTCAACACCGACACCCGCTCCTATGACGCCGCCCTCCGGGCCGCTCTGCGGGAGGCGCCCGACATCATTCTGGTGGGGGAGATGCGGGATACAAAGACCATCCGGGCCGCCGTCACCGCCGCTGAGACCGGGCATCTGGTCATTTCCACCCTGCACACCATCGGCGCCTCCAACACCATCGACCGCATTCTGGATTCCTTCCCGCCCCAGCAGCAGGATCAGATCCGAATGCAGCTGGCTATGGTGCTGGAAGGGGTGGTCTCCCAGCGTCTGCTGCCCACCCTGGACGGCAGGCAGGTTCCCGCCTTTGAGATCATGAAGGTCAACAGCGCCGTGCGCAGCATGATCCGGGAGTCCCGGTGCCATCAGCTGGACAACACCATCGCCCAGTCGGCAGGGGAGGGGATGATTACCCTGGATCAGAGCATCCTGAACCTGGTTCAATCCGGCCAGGTTGCCCCGGCGGACGCCGTGCGCTTTGCCACCAATCCGGACTGGATGCGCAAGCGGTTGGGCGTCTCCGGCTGAACCGACAGGAGGTAAACGGACATGATTTCCTTTAACTATGAAACGGCGGCCCTGCGGGTGTGCATTGACCGGGCGGAGGCAGGCTGCCTCTCCGGCCGCATCCTGGGCCGCCGGATGAAGCAGGAGGCCCCTTTTTCCGATATAGGCAGTCTGCTGCTTCAGATTGAGGCCATCCTGGACGAGCAAAAGGCCCCGCAGGCCTTCCAGCGGGGCAGACGCTTTTCTGACAAACCAGTCGAGCCGGTACCCGCCGCGGAAAGTCTGGAGGACGGCATGCCCTCCGAGGCCGTCCAGGCCGCCCACGGCGCAGTGGCCACGTTCTGCCTCCAGATCGTCACTCGGTGCAACGCCACCTGGCAGGGTGCGGTGGACTGGCTGGACGGTCTTGGCCCCCAGTCATTTGACAGCGCCCTGGAGCTGATCAAAATGCTGGATGCCCGGCTGTCTCCCCACTAACGCAGATCTCTTCACCCCTCTTCCCAATATAGGGATGGCCGCCTGAAGGCGGCCATTTTTCCTGTCCGGCGGAGGTGTCTTTGACAAGTCGGGGCTTTTGCGCTATAATTGCACACTATCTTCCTTTTTTCTGGAGACCAAACTATGAACGTGACCCACATTACCACAATCCTTCGCAAAGACCGGCTGTGGCAGGCGGTCTTTTTGCTGCTCACACCCGTTACCGCCGTGTGGCTGATGCAGTTTACATACGGGGCCAATCCCTTTGCCCTGACCTTTCCCATTCTGGTGGCCAACGCCCTGTGCGTGGCCGCTCTGTTCTGGACTCTGTGCGCCCTGGTGGGGCGCATTGCCCCCTGCACCATCGGCATTCACATTGCCGCCGGGTCCTGGGGCGCAGCCAACTGCTTTGTCAACGCCTTCCGGGGTACCCCTATCCTGCCCTGGGACTTCTCCGCCCTGGGCACCGCCGCCAGCGTGGCGGGCAACTACCACCTGTTCCTCACCTGGCAGATGGGAGTCGCCATCTTTCTGGCCGCCGCCCTGGTGGTGTTCCTCCACCCGGAGCGGCGCAAGGCCCGGCTGCGGCTCACCAGCCGCAAGCGGCTGCCCCTGCGGCTGGCCTGTCTGGCGGCGGGGCTGGCCTGCCTCATGTTCCTGCTACCCTCGGAAAAGCTGGAGAAGCTGGGGGTCAAGACCGACGTGTGGGATCAGGCGGGGGCCTACCGCACCGGCGGCTGCCTGGCCGTCTTT
>NZ_CALWOJ010000048.1 GCF_944383115.1 uncultured Flavonifractor sp.
TGCTTGTGTGGAACGATCATTTTGACACACCGACAAATCCCTACCACTATGTGCTGCACTGCATCGGCGGGAAGTGGAAGATGACCATCCTTCATGAGATCCATACCTACGGGAGCATCCGTTTCAACCAGACGCTGAAAGCCCTGCCCATTTCGGAGAAGGTGTTCAGCCAGCAGCTGCGGGAACTGGTGGAGGCGGGGCTGATCCGCCGCATCTCCTACGACACCATCCCGCCCAAGGTGGAGTATGTACTCACCCCCAGTGGAGAGCAGCTCATCCCCGCGCTGGACGCCCTGTATATCTGGAGCATCCGCCAGATGGACGAGCGGGGCATCCCCATTGATTCCGATGCCTTCGTGGTCCACACCTCCAGCAAATATATGGAGGAACTTCAGGATATTATGGCGGCCAACGATTTTGACCCGGAGCGGAAGCGCCAGGGGCGCGACCGGGGAGAGAATCGGGACTGAGCAGCCCCGACCAATTCACAAAGACCCTGCTGAAGCCGGCCTTTGCCGGGTTTCAGCAGGGTTTTGTTTCTCCCGGGCGGGGAGACGTTGCAATCGGGACCGGTTTGGGGTATCATATTCGCTAGAAAAAGATCCTGAGCGAAGGAGGCGCGTGATATGCGCGATGGATTTGTGAAAGTAGCCGCCGGCACCCCCAAGATCCGGGTGGCCGACTGCCGCTATAACGCGGAACAGATCTTTACCCTGATGCGGGAGGCGGACAAGCAGGGCGTGAAGGTGCTGGCCCTGCCGGAGCTGTGCCTCACCGGCTATACCTGTGCCGATCTGTTTCTTCAGCCCACCCTGCTGAGAGGAGCGGAGGAGGGCCTGGCCACCATTCTGGAGGCCACCAAGAATCTGGATATGGTGGCGGCCATTGGTCTGCCCGTATGGAACAAATGGGACAACAAACTGTATAACTGCGCCGCTGTGATACAGAGCGGAGAGATTTTGGGCCTGGTGCCCAAGACCTACCTGCCCAACTACGGAGAGTTCTATGAGGGGCGGTGGTTCGCCTCCGGGGCCGGGGTGGAGACCAGAATTCCCCTGTGCGGCCAGGAGGTCTCCCTGTCCAACAACGATCTGTTTGCCTGCGCGGATATGCCCAATCTGGTCATTGGCGTGGAGATCTGCGAGGACCTGTGGGCCCCCGAGCCTCCCTCCATTCGCCTGGCCCGGGCGGGGGCTACCATCATCCTGAACCTGTCGGCCTCCAACGAACTGGCGGGCAAGGCGGCCTACCGCCGGGGGCTGGTGTCCGGCCAGAGCGGCCGGCTGGTATGCGGCTATGTGTACGCCGACGCCGGGGAGGGGGAGTCCACCACCGACCTGGTCTTTGCCGGCCACAACATTGTGGCGGAAAACGGCGCCATCCTGGCCGAGCGGCGGTTTGCCACCGGCCTCACCATCAGCGAGATCGACGTGGACCGGCTGGTCTACGAGCGCCAGCGGATGAATACCTATCGGGCCGATCCTTCCCAGGAGTGCTGGCGGATGTCCTTTGACATGGATCTGGCGGATACCCATCTCACCCGGCCCGTGTCCCCCACCCCCTTCGTGCCCCAGGACCAGAGCGACCGGGCGGAGCGGTGCAACGAGATCCTGTATACCGCCGCTCTGGGTCTGAAGAAGCGGCTGGAACATACCCAGGCCAAGACGGCGGTGGTGGGCCTGTCCGGCGGCCTGGACTCCACCCTGGCGGTACTGATCACAGCGGTGTCTATGAAGATGCTGGACCGGCCGGTCAGCGATATCATCGCGGTGACCATGCCCTGCTTCGGCACCACCGACCGCACCAAGTCCAACGCGGTGCTGCTGGCCGAGCGGCTGGGCTGCACCCTCAAGACCATTGACATCGGGGAGGCGGTGCGCTGCCACTTCAAGGATATCGGCCAGTCCATGGAGGATCACGACGTCACCTTTGAGAACGGTCAGGCCAGAGAGCGGACCCAGGTGCTGATGGACATCGCCAACCAGACCGGGGGCCTGGTCATCGGCACCGGCGACCTCTCCGAACTGGCCCTGGGCTGGTGTACCTACAACGGCGACCACATGAGCAACTACGCCGTCAACGCCGGTATCCCCAAGACCCTGGTGCGCCATCTGGTCAGCTTTATCTCGGACGACAAGGAGGCGGAGGACCCCCAGCTGTCCACCGTGCTGGCCGATATTCTGGACACCCCCGTGTCCCCCGAACTGCTGCCCGCCATTGAGGGGCAGATCGCCCAAAAGACGGAGGATCTGGTGGGGCCCTACGAACTCCACGATTTTTACCTCTATTACGCCGTCCGCTGGGGGTTTGGGCCCCGGAAGGTGCTGCGGCTGGCGGAGGAAGCGATGGGCCAGCGGTATGACCGCTCCACCCTGCTCAAGTGGCTGAAAAACTTCTACCGCCGTTTCTTCTCCCAGCAGTTCAAACGCTCCTGCCTGCCTGACGGACCCAAGGTGGGGTCGGTGGCCCTGTCCCCCCGGGGCGACTGGCGGATGCCGTCCGATGCAGTGGCCGCGTTGTGGCTGGAGGAACTGGAGGGGCTGGAGTAACGTGAAGTTCTATTTTGAGCTGTTTTGGCTGTTTGCAAAAATCGGTGTGTGTACCTTTGGTGGCGGCTACGCCATGCTGCCCATCCTCCAGCGGGAGCTGGTGGAAAAACGGGGATGGGTACGGGAAGAGGAACTGACCGACTACTTTGCCATCGGCCAGTGTACCCCCGGCGTCATTGCCGTCAATACAGCCACCTTTGTGGGCCACAAGCTGAAAGGGGCGACGGGAGGTGTGGTGGCCACCCTGGGCGTGGTGTTCCCCCCCATTGTCATTATCATGGTTATCGCCGCCTTTTTGCAGAACTTTGCCCATCTGCCGGCGGTGATCCACGCCTTTAACGGGGTGCGGGCCTGTGTATGCGCCCTGATCCTGTCCAGCGTCCTTAAACTGCGGAAAAGTACCGTGCTGGATCTGCCCACCGCCCTCATCTTTGCGGCGGTGGTGGCTCTGGCGGTGGTGGGAAATTTCGTATCCTTCCCCGCCGGGACCACCCTGGCGGCGGTGATGGGCTTTGTTACCTCCCCCATCGTGCTGGTGGTGGCGGCGGGCGTGACCGGGCTGTGCGTCCGCGCTGCCAGGGGAGGGCTGAAAGCATGATCTACCTTCAGCTGTTCTTTGAATTTTTCAAGGCTGGCCTGTTTGCCATCGGTGGGGGTCTTGCCACCATTCCCTTCCTTACCGACATCGGCGCCCGCACGGGCTGGTTCTCCGCCGGGGATCTGGCCAACATGATCGCCATCTCCGAGTCCACCCCCGGCCCGATGGGCGTGAACATGGCTACCTATGTGGGCTTTCATACCGGCGGTATCCCTGGAGGCGTCATCGCCACCCTGGGGCTGGTGTGCCCCTCCATCATCGTGATCCTGGTCATTGCCGGCTTTTTGAAGAAGTTCCGGGAGAGCCGGGGGGTGGAGGCGGTGTTCTACGGCATCCGGCCCGCCTCCACCGCCCTCATTACGGCGGCCCTGGTGGAGGTGTGCGCCATCGCGCTGGTGAATACCGGCGCGGCCTTTGGCACGGCGGACTTTTTCCAGTGGAAGAGCATCCTTCTGGCGGTGGCGGTGTTTGCCTGTCTCCAGGTGAAGCCCCTGAAAAAACTGCACCCCATCGTGTTTATCGCCGCCTCGGCGGTGATCGGGATCGTATTTCAATTCTAAAGAAGCGGGAGGGCCGCCGGGCAGCCCTCCCGCTGATCTCAGGGGGAAACGTGATGCGTATTGCCAATGTTGTGTCCGATTCCATCGTGGACGGCCCCGGCCTGCGGTTTACCGTCTTTACCCAGGGCTGCCCCCACCACTGCCCCGGCTGCCACAATCCGGAGACCCATGATCCCGCCGGAGGGCGGGAGGTCACGGTGGAGGCGTTGGCGGAGCAGATGCTGTCCAATCCCCTCATGGACGGACTGACCCTCTCCGGCGGGGAGCCCTTCGACCAGGCGGGGGAGTGCTGCGCGCTGGCGGCCCGTGCCAAAGAAAAGGGCCTCAACGTGTGGGCGTACACCGGCTACCGCTACGAGACCTTGCTGGAGCAAGCGAACCCGGCGGTACTGGCCCTGTTGGAGCAGGTGGATGTGCTGGTGGACGGGCCTTTTGTGGAGAGCCTCAAATCCTACGACGCCCTCTTCCGGGGCAGTACCAACCAGCGGCTCATCGACGTGGCCAAAAGCCGGGCGTCGGGGGCGGTAGTGCTGTGGAGCCGTCCCGACCCCCTGGCCCACTTTACCCGGCCGGAGTCATAGGGCTCCGCTCTGACGAAGCCCCGCCCCGGTGCGTACCCCCAGCAGGAAGGCGTGGGCGGCGGCGAAGGCCACCACCGCGTCCACATCCTTTTGGGTCTCCTCTGTCTGATTGCCCTCACAGAGGGCGTGACGGAAGGTATCCCCGTCGTCCCTGCTCTGGCGGTCCAGATAGGGCTTGATGTATCCTTCATAGAGGAAGGTCAGGAAGTCGCTCATAACACCACCTCCAATGTCGTGTTTATTATACACCACATATAATGTCATGTCAAGGGGACGTTGTCACTATGGAAAAAATTATGGAATCCTTTGGATGTCGGCTGAAAGAGCTGCGGAAAGAAAAGCACAAGACCCAGGTGGAAATGGCGCAGTTACTGGAATGTACCGACCGGCACTACCAGCGGATGGAGTACGGCTATATCAATGTGCCGTCTCTGACACTGATTCGTCTGGCCGACTATTTTGGGGTGACCACCGACTACCTGCTGGGGAGGGAGGGCTGATATGACCAGAGAGATCGACATGGAAACCTGGCCACGGAAGGAACACTATGCCTTCTTTGCGCCCATGTCCCACCCCTTTTACAGCCTGACCTTCCCCGTGGATATCACTGGGCTCCGCCGGCGGTGCAAGCGGGATGGCCTGCCCTTCTATCCGGCTATGGTGTTTGGGGTGACCAAGGCTATGGAGCGGGTGGAAGCGTTCCTCTACAAGGACCGCAACGGCACCATTATACGCCATGACCGGCTGGTACCCAGCTTTACCGACCTGAAGAAGGGCAGTGAACTGTTTCACATCGTTACCCTGGAGGCGGGGGAGGATCTGGCTGACTTCTGCCGCCGGGCCAAAGCCGCCTCGGCGGCCCAGACGAAATTGATCACCGCCGGGCCCTGGGAAGGGGATGAACTGATCTATTTTACCTGTCAGCCCTGGTTCCCCGTCACCGCTCTCACCAACGAACGGGATGTGGTACCCTGGGACTCGGTACCACGGGTCAGCTGGGGTCGCTGGCAGGAGCGGGATGGCAGAACCATGCTGGATTTGAGCCTGGAGCTGAATCACCGGCTCCTGGACGGCGTACATGTGGGGAAGTTCTACCAGACCCTTTGCGATTGGATGGAGACGCTATGACGCTGAGCGATTTCCGGGCCCGCTGGGCGGGCCATGTGCCTCAGGTGCAGGACGTGAAACAGGAATACGCGGTACTGGCGCCGCTGGTTCAAGGCCCTGAGGGCCTGAGCCTGCTCTTTGAAGTGCGGGCCAGCACGTTGGCTCACCAGCCGGGAGAGGTATGTTTCCCCGGTGGCAGAGTGGAGTCGGGGGAGACGCCCCGGGACTGCGCCCTCCGGGAGACCTTTGAGGAGCTGGCCATCCCGCCGGAAGAAGTGGAGATCATCGCCCCCCTGGATCTGCTGGTGCAGCAGGGCAAGTTCGTCATGCACCCCTTCCTGGGGGTGGTATCCCCGGCGGGCCTGCACGCCATGCGGCCCAGCCCTGCCGAGGTGGAACATACTTTTTTGGTACCGGTGGATTGGCTGCGTACCCATCCACCCCAGGTGTACCAGTACGAATTGCTGCCCCGGGTGGGGGAGGACTTCCCCTATGGCCGCATCGGTTTTCCCCGGGGCTACCATTGGCGGCGCGGCGCGGCGGAAGTACCTATTTATGACTGGCCCGAGCGGCCCATCTGGGGCCTGACCGGCCGCATCGTCCGCCGCCTGCTGGAGGGGATGGAATGAGAGTGGCGGAACAGCTGGGCCCCTACCGCTACGAGCAGTCGGATACCTGCTTCCCTCTGGGCCAGGACAGCCTTGCCCTGGCGGATTTTGCCACGGTGCGCCGGGGCGATCAGGTGTGCGACCTGGGCTGCGGCGGGGGCGCTCTGCTCCTGCTGCTGGCCGGGCGGCAATCCACACTGGCCCTGTCCGGTGTGGAAATCTCCCCCGAAGACAGCGCCCTTGCCCGCAGAAATCTGGCGGAAAACGGCCTGACGGGGGAAATTTACACCGGCGATCTCCGCCAGGTGTGCAAAACTCTGCCGGCGGGGGGCTTCTCCCTGGTGATCTCCAACCCGCCCTACTTCAAGGCGGGCAGCGGGGGAGACGGCGGGGCGGCCCGCATGGAGGAGGCCACCCTGAGCGACTGGTGCGCCGCCGCCGGACGGCTGACCAAAAACGGCGGCCGGTTTGCCCTGGTCCACCGGCCGGAGCGGCTGGCGGAACTGTTCGGCGCCCTCTCCCGCAGCGGCCTGGAGCCCAAGCGGCTCCAGCTGATCCAGCACGACGCCCATACGCCCCCCTCCGCCGCTTTGGTGGAGGCGGTGCGCCAGGGCAGGCCGGGCCTGGAGGTCCTGCCCACACGACTGATGAACCGGAGGTAATCCTATGGCCGGCATTTTATATCTGGTACCCACCCCCATCGGAAACCTGGGGGACATCTCCCAGCGGATCGCTGACACCCTCGCTTCGGTGGATTTCATCGCCGCCGAGGACACCCGGGTGACCCTCAAGCTGCTCAACCACCTGGAGCTGAAAAAGCCCCTCATCTCCTACTATCGTCACAATACCGAGGCAGGGGGCCAGGCGGTGCTGGGCCGCCTGCTGGCGGGGGAGAGCTGCGCCCTGGTTACCGACGCCGGCACCCCGGCGGTGTCCGATCCGGGGGAGGATCTGGTGCGGCTGTGCGCCCAGAGCGGGGTGGAGGTGGTGGCCATCCCCGGCCCCTGCGCCCTGATCACCGCCCTGTCGGTGTCCGGCCTGCCCACCGGCCGCTTCACCTTCGAGGGATTTCTGGCCATGAATAAGAAAAACCGCCGCGCCCACCTGGAGGAACTCCGGCAGGAACGGCGAACCATGATCTTCTACGAGGCGCCCCACAAGCTGATTGCCACCCTGGCCGACCTGGCGGAAGTGTTCGGGCCGGACCGGCGGATCTCCCTGTGCCGGGAGCTGACCAAGCTCCACGAGGAGGTGCGGCGCACCACCCTGGGGGAGGCAGCGGCCTGGTACGAGGAAAACCCGCCCCGGGGAGAGTTTGTCCTGGTGGTGGAGGGGGCGGCGGAGTGCTGCAGGGAGACTCCCACCCTGGAGCAGGGCCTGGAACGGATCGCCCAGCTGCGGGCTGGCGGAATGTCTCTGAAGGACGCCGCCCGGCAGGCCGCCAAAGAGACCGGCCTGCCTAAAAATGAGCTGTATGGTCGGGCGGTTAACAATACAACGTTAAGTGAATGAAGGAAAACAAATATTACTAACCGTATATCGGAGAGGGTTGATAAAGAGGAAAAACCAGAAGAAGATGGTCGTATAAGTGGGGAAACTAGGGAAAATCATGGCAAAAAACAGCACAAAATTACAGGAAATGATTAACGTACGTTAATGGGATAAATATGAAAAAATGGGCCCCCCGGATGTTGTAACCGGGGGGCCCATTTCTCATGAAGATCAGATCATTTAAGCTGAAGTTCACGGATGCAGTTGGTGCAGACGTTCTTGCCTTTAAAGTTGATGACATCTTTGGCGTCATCACAGAAAATGCAGGCGGGCTGATACTTTTTCAGCACAATAGAAGCGCCGTCCACATAAATCTCCAGAGAATCCTTCTCTGCGATGTCCAACGTCCGGCGCAATTCGATCGGCAGGACGATGCGGCCCAATTCATCCACTTTACGTACGATCCCAGTTGATTTCATAAATGTTACTTCCTTTCCCTATTAGTTTCCAATTATCCCCTTCATTAACTAGAAACTGACACAATTATAACACAATGTATTGTTGTGTCAAGCGAAGTTACAAAATCTTCATATAAATTCCGCCGTTTTTCGGCCTGCAAATGGGTATCTTTTCCTAAGGCGGACCGTATAGATAGCCTGGAGGAAACATTTGGACAGAGAAAGGGGCGGACGACGTATGGCGATGGCGGCAATCTGGACGGGAATGGTGGTGATCTCCATCCTGTGCGGCCTGGCTACAGGGAATGGCCCGGCGGTGGGCGCGGCGGCTCTGGAGGGGGCGGGTGCGGCAGTGGACCTCTGTCTGTCCATGGCGGGGGTTCTCTGCCTGTGGATGGGGGTCATGGAAATTATGAAACGCTCCGGCCTGTCCACCGCCCTTTCCCGGCTGCTGAGGCCGTTGCTGGGGCGGCTGTATCCGGAATTTGCCCGGGACCGGGAGGTAATGGACAGCATTTCGGCCAATGTGTCGGCCAATTTGTTGGGGCTGGGCAATGCCGCCACGCCCCTGGGCATCCAGGCGGCCCGAAGGATGAGCCGTCGCACGCCGGGGGTGGCTTCGGACGGGATGTGTATGCTGGTAGTGTGCAATACCGCCTCCATTCAGCTTATCCCCACCACCGTGGCGGGGGTGCGGCTGGCCGCCGGGTGTGAGACCCCCTTTGATATCCTGCCGGCCGTGTGGCTGGCCTCCGCGCTGTCTGTGTGCGTGGGGATTCTGGCAGCCAAACTGCTGAGCCGGGTGTGGAGGGATTAGCAATGGACCTGCTGTTTACCATGCTGGTACCCCTTATCATTGGTGGGGTGGCCCTTTGGGGGATGGCGCGGAAAGTAGACGTCTATCAGGCGGTGATCTCCGGCGCGGAGGAGGGCCTGGGGGTGCTGATCCGCATTGTCCCGGCATTGGTGGGGCTGCTGACGGCGGTCTATATGCTGCGGGCGTCGGGTGCGCTGGAGCTGGCGGCCGGGGCGCTGGCTCCCCTTCTCAATGCCATCGGTATACCGCCGGAGACGGTGGCACTGATGCTGGTGCGGCCGGTGAGCGGTTCGGCCGCCCTGGGGGTGGGAGCCGAACTGATTTCCACCTATGGCCCTGATTCCCAGGTCGGCCGTACCGCTGCCGTCATGCTGGGGTCCACCGAGACAACCTTTTACACCATTGCCGTTTATTTCGGAGCGGCGGGCATCGTCAAGACCCGCTATGCTGTCCCCGCCGCCCTGTGCGCCGATCTGGCGGGTTTTCTGAGCGCCGCCTGGGCGGTGCGGCTGATCTTCTGAGACAAAAACCGGGGCCCGCTGCTCAGGCAGCGGGCCCCGGTCTGTTACAGGGAAAAATCCTCGTCCTTCAATTGATCCAGATTCAAGACCACAGGCGGCGTGGGAATCCGTTTAAGGGGATCATAGCGGAAAGCGCGGCAGCTGCCGCCGGGGGAGACCACGCCCTTCTTGATGCAGAGGATCTGTTCCTCGTCCAGTTTGGTGCCACGCTGGCAGTAGCAGCAGCGCGGCTCAATATCTTTTTGGAACAGCATGGTATTCCTCCCATCCATCCCCAGAGCGTGATGATCAGATTTAACAATAGAATTATAGCATGGTCCGGCGCCTTTTGCAAAGGCATTTTCGCGTACTCAGGGCCGCAGCCAGCAAAAATGCGAGGAAAATAATCCATGCAGCCAGGATTGAGACGGTAAGGGCGCTGTGGAACTCCATACCGGCAATACCGGCGACCTGATCCACCAAATAATTGGAGACGGGGGCGGTCAGGGGAAAGAGCCGGACCAATATGGCGATGAACAGGGCGGAGAGCCCACCGTGGAGCAGTTTGCCCACCAGATAGGTGCCAACCGACAATCCGCTGTCACCGATGAAGGAGAGTACCTGGCAGTGGACGGAGATGCCGGCCCAGCCCAGCATAAAGGCGGCCATGGTAAGCCGTCCGCTGAGCGCGCCTCCCTCCGACAGGGTGGATACGCCGGAGGAGATCTCCAGCGCGCCGGTGAGCAGCCGCTGGGCCCACTCGGGCGTAAAGCCGAAAGGGGCCAGCAGGGTACCCAGCCCCCGGGCCAGTCCCGGCAGGAAGCCGGAGCGGATGAGCAGCTGGATGACCACCGTGAAAAAGACCACAAAGGCGCAGATATTCAAGGTGGAGAGGAAGGCGTTTTTCACCGAGCCGGTAAAAGCGGTGGAGAACCGCTGCACCTGGAACTGGGGCGCGGAACGCCGCCGTTTTTTGCCGCCGTTCGCCTCGCCGGCCTTATAAAAGCGGAACAGCAGGCCGATACACACGGAGGCCAGCGCGTGGGCCAGGTAGAGCAGCACCCCCACCGTACTGCTGGCAAAGATGCCCGCCCCCACCACGCCCAGAATGAAGGCGGGACCGGAATTGTTGCAGAAGGCCAACAGCCGCTCGGCCTCCGTGCGGGTACACATACCGCGCTCGTACAGGTTGATGGCGGTCTTGGCCCCCACGGGGTAGCCCCCCACAAAGCCCAGAGCAAACGCGGAGGCGCAGGCGCCGCTTACATGGAACAATGGCCACATGATCCCCTCCAGCAGCCGGCCCAGATAGCCGGCCAGCCCCAGTTCCACCACCAGGGAGGACAGCACGAAGAAGGGAAACAGGGAGGGAATAATGACGTTGTAGCATAGCTGGAGGCCGGTCCGGGCCGCCTCCATGGAAGGCTTGGGATAGAGCATCAGCGCCAGTGTAGCGCACAGAAGCGCCAGGCCCAGGAACAGGTCGCGGACTCTGGCTTTGGATAACAGCCGGGACATGGCACACACCTCCTTCACAGATGGGTATGCGCCGCAGAGCAAAAAGTTGCCTGTCCCCCTCAGCCGGTGCGAAAAACATGACTGAACAGGGCATAATCCTGTTCCAGCTTGGATAGCAGAGGGTAAGAGCCCCGGTGGAGGGTCCAGTCGATGACCACCCCGCGGAAATGGCGGAAGAGGAAATCGGCGGTCCACTCCGGCGACCAGCCGGGCAGCAGGCCGCCCTCGTCCGCCGCCTGCCGCAGGCAGCCGGCCATGGCCCGCAGGGTAAACCGGCTGGAGTCCATAGAGGCGGTGTCATCCGGGGCGTCCAACCGCCTCTGGTAGTACCGGGCCACCAGTTCCCAGCCCAGATTTTCCAAAAATTCGGCGTAGTTGGTCAGAATACGCCGCAGCCGTGCGGCGGGCGGGTCGTCCTCGTGGCCCATGAGACACTGCTCCAGATAACTGTCCAGAGGGGCGAAACCCCGGGACAGCAGGTCCTCCTTGGAACGAAAGTGGTGGTAAAACGCGCCGGTGGTGATCCCCGCCTGATGGCAGATCTCCCGGATGGAGACCTTGTCGAAGCTCTGCTTGCGTGACAGATCCATAGCGGCCTGCAAAATGGCCTGCTCGGTCTGCCTGGCCTGCTCTTTTCTGCGGGTGCGATAGTCCTCCATTGGCTTCCCCCTCTTGACAGCGGCGGCTCTTTGCCGCTATAATCTAGGTAAGTCACATAACGACGTTATGTCAGTCTGACCAAGTTGATTATAGAGTAGGATGATCGAATTGTCAAACGCCGATAAGATTGCGCTGCTCACCGATTCCACCGCTGATCTGACCCCTGCCATGCGGGAGGGGAAGCCGATCTATGTGGTGCCGCTGAAGATCGTCTGCGCCGACGGAGAATATTCCGATGGGGTGGATATCTTTGCCCGGGATGTGTATGAGCGCCTCCACCGGGGAGAACTGCCCCAGACTTCCCTGCCTGACGGGGGCAGTATCAGCGATACCTTAGATCGCATCAAGGCCGACGGCTATGAAAAGGTGCTGGCCGTCATGCTCTCCTCGGGCCTGTCCGGCACCTATAATATGGTGCGCCTTCAGGCGGAAAGTCGGAAGGACCTGGAGATCGCCGTATTTGACTCCAAGAGCGGTTCCCTGGGCATGGGGTCCATGGTACTCCAGCTGTGGGAGGAGATCCAGGCCGGAGTGGGCTGGGATGAACTGGTGGGCCGGAAGGCGCCCCGGCTGATCGCCAATACCTTCCCCTTTTTCTCGGTGGATACGCTGGAATATCTGAGCAAAGGCGGGCGGATCGGAAAGGTGACCGCCCTTGCCGGTACGCTGCTGAGCATCAAACCCCTTATTACCTTTGCCGAGGACGGACAGCTCCAGAGCGTGGCCAAAGTCCGGGGCCGCCACCAGGTTCAGAACAAGCTGCTGGAGCTGATGACCCAGCATCTCCGTCCCGGCGTACGGTATAACGTGTGCATTGCCCACGGCGGCGCGCAGTCGGAACTGGCCCAGCTGGCCGCCCGGGTGAAGGAACGCTTCCCCCAGCCGGAACACTTCTGGCAGGGTGAGATGGACGCCACCCTCAGCGTCTACATCGGCGACGGCGTGTTGGGCGGCTGCATCCAGCTGCTGGAGGATTGATGGGCTGCCCATAGGATTGTTTTCTAATCAAAAAGACCTGCTGCCGCGGCAGCAGGTCTTTTTTGTGTGAACTCAGACGGAAGAGTTGTCCGGCGGTCCCAGACGCTTGTGGATGTCCTGGCGGAGCAGGGTGTAGACCACCGAGGCGATAGGCACACTGACCAGCACACCCACCAGCCCGAACAGACTGCCGCCCACCGTAACGGCGGCCAGCACCCAAATGCCGGGCAGTCCCAGGGAGGTACCCACCACCCGGGGATAGATCACGTTGCCCTCCACCTGCTGAAGGATGATGAGGAACACCACAAAAACAAAGGCTTTCAGCGGTGAGACCATCAGTAGCAGGATGGCGGATACAATGGCGCCGATATAGGCCCCCGCCACCGGGATCAGGGCGGCAGCGCCTACGGTAACGCCGATCAGCGGCGCGTAGTCCGGCTGAATAAAGAGCATCCCCAGGGAACACAGGCTGCCCAGGATACAGGCCTCGATACATTGACCGGTGACAAATTTGGTGAAGGTGGCGGCGGTGAGGGAGACCACGTCCGAGATGGGGCCGGCCACCTTGGCGGGAACATAGGCCTTCAGCAGCCGCCGGCACTGGCCCAGCAGTTTGTCCCGGCCAGAAAGCATATAGATGGAAAAGACCAGGGCCAGCACGCCGGTGACCAGAATGGAGACCAGACCGGTGGTGAACTCCACCAACCGGGGACCCAGGTTGGACAGGATGTTCAGGGCGTTTTTGAGCACACCCTCCAGGGTGGTGTTCAGGCTGGACAGGTCCAGCTGCTCGATGTCCAGGTGCAGGTATTCCAGCAGCTGGTTGATGGAGTTCTGGGCGTTGGTGATGTAGCCGCCCAGATTGAGCACAAAGGTCTGGATGCTCTCCACCAGCTTGGGCAGCACGAAGGAGAACAACGCCACGATCAGGAGGATGAGGGCCAGATAGGCGGTAAGCACCGCCAGCGGGCGGGCCGCCCCCCGGGCGGGTGTTTTGTCCAGGCCGCGGCTGTAGAGACGGAAGAAAAACTGACAGGGACGATTGAGGATAAAGGCCAGGCAGAAGCCGATGATCAGCGGCTTGAACACCGACAGCACCGTACCCAGCCCCCATGCCACCACGTCCAGCCGAGCCAGGAAGACCACCAGTAGCACCGCGTAGGTAATGATGAGCAAAATGCTCTTGAAAAGTTTCTTGTCCATAATAGACCTCGGGCTTGCAGCAAAGAATGGTAACTCAACTATAGCATTCAGACGGTGTGCCGTCAACGGGAAAGCAGGTGCTTTATGAAAAATGATAGACCGCAAAATGGGCGGGGTCATTTCTAAAATTTACTTGACAGAAATAAGATTGGGGCTTATAATCTAGTAAACAGATAGGAATTAAGTAGATTCCGGAAAGGAGCCACCGATGTCTGAAAAATTTGTCTACGCCGACCATGCGGCTACCACCGCTGTTACCGATACCGCCCTTGCGGCCATGCTGCCCTGCTTTACGCAGGACTACGGGAATCCGTCCAGCTTATATGGTTTTGCCCAGGAGGGCAAGTCCCGTTTGGAGCAGGCCCGGGCCCAGGTGGCCGCCTGCCTGAACGCAAAGCCGGAGGAAGTCTATTTTACCTCCGGCGGCACCGAAGCCGACAACTGGGCCCTGCGGGGTGTGGCCGAACTGATGGCCCTCAAGGGCAGAAAGACCGGCCATATCATCACCACCGCCATTGAACACCACGCCATTTTGCATACCGCTCAGTATCTGGAGAAGCAGGGCTATGAGGTAACTTATCTGCCGGTGGATGGGGACGGTTTGGTGGACCCCGCCAACCTGGAGGCTGCCATCCGGCCCGACACCATTCTGATCTCCGTCATGGCCGCCAATAACGAGATCGGCACCATTCAGCCTATTGCTGAGATTGGCGCCATCGCCA
Organism: uncultured Flavonifractor sp.; assembly: GCF_944383115.1. Classification (GTDB taxonomy): domain Bacteria; phylum Bacillota; class Clostridia; order Oscillospirales; family Oscillospiraceae; genus Flavonifractor. The sequence continues at coordinate 14,351 of NZ_CALWOJ010000048.1, forward strand.
AAGCTCACAAGGTGCTGTTCCACACCGATGCTGTCCAGGCGGTGGGCCACATCCCGGTGGATGTGGAGGAGTGGAACGTGGACCTGCTCTCCCTGTCTGGCCACAAGTTCGGCGGGCCCAAGGGGATCGGCGCCCTGTATATGAAAAAGCCCCTGCGCCTGCCCGCCCTTATCCAGGGCGGCGGACAGGAGAAGGGTCGCCGCTCCGGCACGGAAAACGTGCCCGGCGCAGTAGGTATGGCCGCCGCTTTGAAAGAGGCGACGGATCATCTGCCCGAGGAATCCGCCCGGCTGGCCGCCCTGCGGGACAAGCTCATTGCCGGCCTGTCCGGCCTTCCCTATGCCAGCCTCACCGGCCACCCGGTCAAGCGGCTGCCCGGCACCGCCTCTTTCGTGTTTGAGGGGGTGGAAGGGGAGGCCCTGCTCCTCCATCTGGACGCCAGAGGGATCTGCGCCTCCTCCGGGTCGGCCTGTTCCTCCGCCTCCCTGGACCCCTCCCATGTGCTGCTGGCCATCGGCCTGCCCCACGCCATTGCCCACGGTTCCCTGCGGCTCTCCCTGGGAGCGGACAACACGGAGGCGGACGTGGACTATATCCTGAAAGAAGTGCCTGCCGTAGTGGCCTACCTGCGGGAGATGTCCCCGGTGTGGGACAAGGACGCCCAGAAACCCACCTGGGTTTTGTAATTGGAAAGGAGAATATCACATGTTGTATTCGGATAAAGTGATGGATCACTTTGAGCATCCCCGCAACGTGGGGGAGATCGAGAACGCCGACGGGGTGGGCCAGGTGGGCAACCCCAAGTGCGGCGACATTATGAAGATGTATCTGAAAATCGACGGTGACGTCATCACCGACGTGAAGTTCAAGACCTTCGGCTGCGGGTCGGCCATTGCCACCTCCTCCATGGCCACCGAAATGATCAAGGGTAAGACCATTGCTGAGGCCATGAATCTGACCAATGCTGCCGTGGCTGAGGCCCTGGACGGGCTGCCCGCCTATAAAATGCACTGTTCCGTGCTGGCGGAGGAGGCCATCAAGGCGGCTTTGGCCGACTATTACACCAAGAAGGGGGAGCCGGTGCCTGAGTCCCTCAAACTGCCCTGCGACTGTGAGGAGGGGCACTGCTGCTCCTCCTGCGGATAATGGAAAAGTCCTGCCGTGAAACGGCAGGACTTTTTTTACGTCGTGGTGAATTATACTATCAAGTGCAACACTTTAGGAAAATAAAAAGAAGTTCATACAGAACCCTGGTAGAATGAAGT
>NZ_CALWOJ010000049.1 GCF_944383115.1 uncultured Flavonifractor sp.
CGGTTGCCGCCGTGGAGCTTGGAGTGGTCCATGTTGGCCCCCATGCCGAAGATGGCGCCGATGCAGGCGAAGGTGGGGTTGCGGTTATCCAGGAAGAAGTAGAGCAGGGCGCACAGGGAGGCCGAGATGGCAGTCTTTAGGTTGCGCAGGCCCACGTGCAGATGCAGATGGTGGGATGTGGTGGCGGAGCCGGAGGCGGGCGCGTCTTTCATGGTGACAGTCACTCTCCTGATCGTTAATTTAAAATTATCTAGGGGAAGTTTGCCCGGAACAACCGATAAAAGATGCCATGAAATAAAAAACGGGAGGTACGCTATGAGCAGAACAGACCAGCTGTTTATTGAAAATTGCAAGGATATCCTGGCCCACGGGGTGTGGGATACCGACCAGCAGGTCCGTCCCCGGTGGGAGGACGGCACCCCGGCCCATACGGTGAAAAAGTTCTGTATCGTCAACCGCTACGACCTGCGGGAGGAGTTTCCCATCCAGACCATCCGGAAGATGGCCTTCAAGAGCGCGGTGGACGAGCTGTTGTGGATCTGGCAGAAGAAGTCCAACAACATCCATGACCTGAACAGCCACATCTGGGACGCCTGGGCCGACGAGAGCGGCTCCATCGGCAAGGCCTACGGCTATCAGCTGGGGGTCAAGCACCAGTATGTCGAGGGGGTGTTCGACCAGGTGGATCGGGTGCTGTACGATCTCAAACACAACCAGGCCTCCAGGCGTATTATGACCAACCTCTACAACCACCACGACCTCCACGAGATGGCCCTCTATCCCTGCGCCTACTCCATGACCTTCAACGTCAGCGGCAGGACCCTCAACGCCATCCTCAACCAGCGCAGCCAGGATATGCTCACCGCCAACGGCTGGAACGTGATGCAGTACGCCGCCCTGGTTCACATGATGGCCCGGGTGTCCGGTCTGGAGGTTGGGGAGCTGGTACACGTCATTGCCGACGCCCATATCTACGACCGCCATGTGCCGGTGGTGGAGGAGATCATCTCCCGCACCCCCTATGAGGCACCCAGGCTGTGGATCGACCCGGCCATCACCGATTTCTATGCCTTTACCAAGGACAGCTTCAAGCTGGAGGGCTATCAGTTCCACACCCTGGCCCAGCCCATCCCGGTGGCGGTGTAAGGAGGGCCTGTCATGAATCTCATTGCAGCGGTGGACGAGAACTGGGCCATCGGCAAGGACGGGGATCAGCTATGCTATATTCCCGCCGATTTGAAGCACTTTCAGGCCCTTACCACCGGCCATGCCGTCATCCTGGGCCGCAGGACTTTGGCCACCTTCCCCGGCGGCAGGCCGCTGAAAAACCGGCGCAACCTGATCCTGTCCCGCAACGCATCCTTCGCCCCGGAGGGAGCGGAGGTGTTCCCCGACGTGGACAGCCTGCTGAAGGCTGCCCCGGCGGACGCCTTCGTCATCGGCGGGGAGAGCGTGTACCGTGCCCTGCTGCCCTACTGTGACAAGGCCTACATCACCAAGATCCACAAGGCCTGGCCCGCCGATGCCTTCTTCCCCGACCTGGACGCCGATCCGGCGTGGCAGGTGACCGAGGAGGGGGACGCGCAGGAGCATGAGGGCCTTCCCTTCCGCTATGTGACCTACGAGAGGGTACGCTGATGTACCGGGAAGAGATTGGGAACTATGTGCCCCAAAACCAGCAGGAGGTTGGGGACAAGGAAATGATGCTGGAGTACCTGCGATTGTTCCCCGACGGCCTCCTGACCCGGGAGAACAAAATCGCCCACTTTACCGCCTCCGGCTTTGTGGTCAATGCCGATGCCACCCGTGTGCTGATGGCCCACCACAATCTTTACAAGGTGTGGGCCTGGACCGGCGGCCATGCCGACGGGGAGGGAGACCTGCTGTCGGTGGCCCTGCGGGAGGCCCGGGAGGAGACGGGGGTGGAGCATATCCGCCCCCTGACCCGCAATCTGGCCTCCCTGGAGATCCTGCCGGTGTGGGGCCATGTGAAGCGTGGGGTGTGGGTGCCCGCCCATCAGCACCTGAACCTGACCTACCTGCTCACCGCAGACGAAAGTGACCCCCTCCACTACCGGGAGGGGGAGAATACGGGGGCGGCCTGGCTGCCGGCGGACCGGCTGCTGGAACTGACCCGCGAATGGCAGATGGACGAGATCTACACCAAACTGCTGGAACGGGCCCGGCTGGCGTTGGGCCAAAAGGCATAAAAAGGGCTGCCGCACAGGAGCTGAGGCCATGCACGGCAGACGGTTACCATATGGTAATGGTACCATGCCTGCCCCTTGGGCGCAAGAGGTAGCTTGACCAAAAACCAGTCACATTTTTTGACATCTGTGCCGATAATTTGGCTGCCGCACGTTTTTGACAAGTTCTATACAATAAGGTATACAATGTAAATCAGCCGAAAAGAAAGAGAAAAGGTCCTGGGGCCTAAGGGTTTTCCACATTATCCACATGGTTTTCCACACCTGTTTGTGGAAGTGGAAAACGGCGGTTATTCACATTTCGGTAGACATAAAAGAAGTCAAGGGGAAAATACACGGCAGAATTGCCAAAGTTTCCGCACAGCGGGAGAGGGGAAGAAAAGACCATGTCCGACACCATTGCAGCCATTGCCACGCCGTCTGTTCCCAGCGCCATCGGCATCCTGCGCCTCAGCGGCCCCGCCGCCATTTCCGCCGCTTCGGCGGTGTTCCGCCCTGTGGGAGGCCGTGCCCTGACGGAATATGGGGATCGGCATCTGGTGCTGGGGGCGCTGCTGGGGCCGGACGGGGAGGTCATTGACCAGGCCCTGGCCACCATCTCCCGGGGTCCCCACAGCTATACCGGGGAGGATACGGCGGAGCTGCAATGTCACGGCTCCCCGGCAGTACTGGCTATGGGACTGGAGGCCCTCTTTGCCCAGGGGGTGCGGCAGGCCGGGCCGGGGGAGTTTACCCGCCGGGCCTTTCTCAACGGGCGGCTGGATCTCACCCAGGCGGAAGCGGTGGCCGACCTGATTGACGCCGAGACTCCCGCCGCCGTGCATCAGGCCGCCGGCCAGCTGGCGGGGGCTCTGGGCCGCCGGGTGGGGGCCATCTACGATTGTCTCACCGACCTGCTGGCCCACTTCCACGCTGTGCTGGACTATCCCGATGAGGACATCGACCCCTTCCGGGCGGACACCATCCGCTCGGGGCTGACTGAAGCCAGAGAGGCCTTGGAGGCGCTGCTGGCCACCTACCGGCGGGGGAGATATATCGCCGGGGGGGTGCCCTGCGTGCTGGTAGGGCGACCCAACGCGGGCAAGTCCTCCCTGCTCAACGCCCTGGTGGGCTACGACCGGGCCATCGTCACCGACATCCCCGGCACCACCCGGGACACGGTGGAGGCCCGGTGCGTGCTGGGGGGCGTGACCCTGCGGCTCATTGACACCGCCGGCATCCGGGACACCGACGACACTGTGGAGCGCATCGGCGTGGAGCGCAGCCGGGCCGCCCTGGAGGAGGCCGCCCTTATCCTGGTGCTGGTGGACGGCTCCATGCCCATGACAGAGGAGGATGTGGCCCTGCTGGCCGAGGCCGGCGCCCACGCCCCCGTGATCCTGGTGCGTACCAAGGCCGACCTGCCCTCCGCTCCCATGCCGGTACTGGGGGTGGACCCCATGCCGCCGGTGGTGTCGGTGAGCGTCAAAACCGGCCAGGGGCTGGACAAACTGGAGAAGCTGGTGGAAGAACGCTTCCCCATGGTTGGCGCCGAAGGAGCGGGGGAACTGCTTACCAACGCCCGGCAGGCCCAGGCCGCCCGGCGGGCCCTGGACAGCGTGGGCCGGGCCTGGGACAGCCTGGAGGTTGGGATCACCCCCGACGCCCTGCTCACCGACGTGGAGGAGGCCCTGTCCGCCCTGGGCGAGCTGACCGGAGCCAACATCCGGGAGGATATCACCGCCCGCATCTTTGAGCGGTTTTGCGTGGGCAAATAGGGACGGAGGCCAATTTGTAAACATTTCTTGAACCCCCTTGCAATTTTCCGTGCGAAGGATTATCATAGCGTTAGCACTCAAGGTGATTGAGTGCTAACGCTATGTTTTTAAACAGCATTTCATATACAGGAGGCATCCACTATGGCAAAGAAGCAGTTCAAGGCGGAGTCCAAGCGCCTGCTGGATCTGATGATCAACTCCATCTACACCCACAAGGAGATCTTCCTGCGGGAGATCATTTCCAACGCCAGCGACGCAATGGACAAGCTGGCCTACAAGGCCCTTACCGACGACAAGGTGGCGGTGGACCGGGAGCAGCTGAAGATCACCATCACCCCCGACCAGATTGGGCGTACGCTGACCATCAGCGACAACGGCATTGGCATGACAAAGGAGGAGCTGGAGAGCAACCTGGGTACCATTGCCCGCAGCGGTTCCCTGAAGTTCAAGGAGGAGATGGCCAAGCAGGAGACGGCGGAAGGGGACAAAACCGACATCATCGGCCAGTTCGGCGTGGGCTTCTACTCCGCCTTTATGGTGGCCGACCATGTGAGCGTCACCTCCAAGGCCTATGGTTCCGGCGAGGCTTTCCGCTGGGAATCCGACGGGGCCGACGGCTATACCATCACCCCCTGCGACAAGGTGGGCGTAGGTACAGACATTGTGCTTCACATCAAGGCCAACACCGACGACGACCACTATGACGAGTATCTGGAGCAGTACCGCATTGCCGATCTGGTGAAGAAGTACTCCGACTACATCCACTATCCCATCGTCATGCTCATGCACAAGTCCCGCCAGAAGCCCCGCCCCGAGGACGCCGGCGACGACTACAAGCCCGAGTGGGAGGACTACGATGTATGGGAGACCCTCAACTCCATGGTGCCTCTGTGGCAGCGGCCCCGCAGCGAGGTCAAGACCGAGGAGTACAACCAGTTCTATAAGGAGAAATACGGCGACTGGGAGGATCCCCTCAGCGTGATCCACGTCTCCGCCGAGGGTACCGTGGAGTATAAGGCCATGCTCTACATTCCCGCCCACGCCCCCTATGACTTCTATACCCGGGAATATGAGAAGGGCCTGCAGCTCTACTCCTCCGGCGTACTCATCATGGACAAGTGCCCCGACCTGCTGCCGGAACACTTCCGCTTCGTCAAAGGCGTGGTGGATTCCCAGGACTTCTCCCTGAACATTTCCCGCGAGATGCTCCAGCACACCCGCCAGCTGAAGGTCATCGCCACCAACCTGGAGAAGAAGATCAAGGCCGAGTTGCTCCGCCTCCAGAAGGAGGATCGGGAGAAGTACGAGGGGTTCTGGAAGGCCTTCGGGCCCCAGATCAAGATGGGCGTAGTGTCCGACTACGGCATCCACAAGGACCTGCTCAAGGATCTGCTCCTGTTCTTCTCCTCCAAGGAGGGCAAGCCCACCACCCTGGCCGAGTACAGGGAGCGCATGAGCGAGGACCAGCAGTATATCTACTACGCCTGCGGCGAGGACGCCGCCAGGCTGGACAAGCTGCCCCAGGCCGAGCGCATCCGGGACAAGGGCTACGAGATCCTCTACCTCACTGCCGACGTGGATCAGTTTGTGGTCAACGCCCTGGGGGAGGTGGACGGCAAGGCCTTCAAGTCGGTGGACGACGACGACGCCCTGCCCGAGACCGACGAGGAGAAGGCCGCATTGGAGCAGAAGGCGGAGGAAAACAAGCCGGTGCTGGACTTTTTGAAGCAGACCCTGGGGGAGGAGATCCACGAGGCCCGGCTGTCCCGCATTTTGAAGAGCGGCGCGGTATGTCTGACCACAGACGGGCCCATCACCCTGGAGATGGAGAAGTACTTCCAGAAGGTGGACCCCGACCGGGGAGAGGAGGTAAAGGCCCAGCGGGTGCTGGAACTCAACCCCGATTCGGACGCCTTTGCCGCCCTGAAGCGGGCGGTGGACGAGGACAAGGAGCTGGCCGCCAAGTACGCCCAGCTGCTCTACGCCCAGGCCCAGCTCATCGCCGGCCTGCCTCTGGCCGACCCCGCCGGCTACACCGAGCTGGTGTGTTCCCTGATGAAGTAACAAAATAAAATACGCTGATTTGGAATGAAAAACGCAAGGGAGCGGTCTTTTGACCGCTCCCTTGCGTTACATGCAGGGAACAAGATCGGTTCAGCCCCGGGAAAGGGTGTTCCAGAGCTTTTTCTGATTGGGCAGCATATCCCGGGGCGGGGTGCGCCTGGCGTAGCGGCTGGCCATTTCCCGCCGCTTGTCCGGGGGAAGGAAGGCGAGCAGCGGTTGGGCCCGCCCCTCAAAGGCGGCCAGGGAAAAGGCGGTGTTGCGGCCCCTGGGGATGGGGTAAAAGAGCATTTGCTCCAGGGCCTGGACGGCGACGGCGGCAGCCTCCTCCGCCGGACAGCCCTCCAGCAACCCCACCAGGGCCGCCACCTGATGGGTGAGGAGGTCGTCAAATTCCTCCACCGCATAGGCCACCCGGGGATTGCCCTGAGAACGGAAGAAATTGCCCATGACCTCCCCCACGCTGGAGGCTTTGCTCTTCTCCAGTTTGGTGATGAACGCCTGGTAACAGGCCTCCAGCGCCTCCAGGGCTTGAGCCGTGGTCTCGCCCATGACGATCCCTCCTTTTTTTCCACATTATAGCCGCTGGCCGTACAAAAAACAAGGCCCCGGCCATAGCCGGGACCTTGTTTTGTACTTGGAAGGTTCAGCCCTGAGCAGCCACGAAGTCGCGGAACATCTGCTCGGCCTCATCGGCCTTCTCACCGATGAAGAAGAGAAGGTAGCCGTCCTCGATTACGGTGCGGGCGTCCTGCACCTTGGGCAGGTGCTGGGCCAGGTACCAGGAGAAGGTGTCCTCCTGGCTCTGACGGTAGGCCTCCAGGGCGTCGGTGACCGCCTTCTCGTCGGCGCCCTCAGCCAGCTTGCCGATGATGACGGTGTCGGGGCTGGTGATCATGGGGAAGAAGGCCACGATCTGATCAAACTGATCCACGGGGATCTTGTAGGCCTCGGTCAGGGTATCCTCGTAGGTGCGGGAGCCGAACATCTCGCTGCTCTCCATGATGGAGTAGGCCAGCTTGACCATAGGATCGTTGTTGGGGGTGGTGATGTCCACGGCGCCAAAATTTTCAGCGGTGGGGTCGGCCCAGGTAACGGTGAAGCCGTCCAGCAGGGCCAGCACGCTGGCGGGCGCATAGGTCACGCCGGCGGTGACCTCCGCCTTGGTCTTTACCAGCTCGTCGTTGACCAGAATGGTGTTGTCGTCAAAGTTTACGGTGATCTTGTCCTGGCCAAAGTTGAACCAGGCCTCGTTGCCCTCCTGATCCCAGTAGGCGGAGCCGTGGTCGGACTCGGCCAGCAGGCGCAGGGGCAGCATGGAGTCGGAGGCGGCGGGGAGAGCGGCGGTGTCCAGCGTCTCCCCGTTCAGAGTGATGTTGGTAGAGTAGCCCACCTTGGCGGAGATGAGTACGGGGGTCTCCACAGCCAGGGCGGGAAGGGTCATGGAGCCGGCCAGGGTCAGGGCCAGCGCGGCGGCGCCGAATTTTTTCATCGGTAAGGTCCTCCTTGCAAGTTTGTTGTCACAAGGATAGACGGGACTTTTCCAAAAAGGTTCCCCAAAATAGGAAAAATTTTATGGCGCTTTTTATTTCGCCACCGGGGCAAAGGAGCCCCGCACCAGCCCGGCCAGGGCTGCCGGGGCTACCTCCACCTGGGCGCCGATCTTCCCGGCGCTGACGGTGATGGTGTCCAGGCCCTCCACACTCTGGTCAAAGACGGTGGGGAACTGCTTCTTCATCCCCACCGGGGAGCAGCCCCCGTGGACGTAGCCGGTGAGGGGGAGCAGCTGGGCCTGGCGGATCATCTCGATGGACTTCTCGCCTATCGCCTTGGCGGCGGCTTTCAGGTCCAGCTCCTTCAGCACCGGGATGACGAACACATAATATTTCTTGCTGGCCCCCTGGGTCACCAGGGTCTTGCACACGCTGGCCGGGTCCTTATCGATGAGGGCGGCCACGCTGGCGCCGTCCACCGCCCCGTCGGGGTGGGCGTAGTGGTGGGGGGTGTAGGGCACCTTCTTCTGATCCAGTATGCGCATCACATTGGTCTTTTCTTCCGACATGGTTGCATCGCTCCCGTGGTTTGGTATAAGATAAGGGTATCTTACTACAACCGAGGAGCGGATGCAAATGTTGTTGGATACCTTGGGCAGCCGCGGGCAGCTGATGAACATTGCCCAGCGGCTTTTGGCCATTGACAGCCCCAGCGGCTTTACTGATGGGGTGATACGGGAGGCGGAGCAGATCGCCCAGGATCACAGCTATGCCACCCGGCGCACCAACAAAGGCAATCTCATCGTGTCGGTACCCGGCCGGGAGAAGGGGAAGAAGATCGGCCTGTGCGCCCATGTGGATACCCTGGGCCTGATGGTGCGCTCCATCACCGATGACGGGATGCTGATGACCACCAAGGTGGGCGGCCCCATCCTGCCCACCCTGGACGGGGAGTACTGCAAGATCTATACCCGGGAGGGAAAGGTGTACACCGGCACGATTCTGTCCCTGTCCCCCGCCGCCCACGTCTTTGACGACGCCGCCACCCGGCCCCGGGACGAGAAGAACCTGGCGGTGCGCATCGACGAGAAGGTAAAGAGCAAGGAGGACGTGGAGAAGCTTGGCATCTGCGCCGGGGACTATGTGTGCTTCGATCCCAAGACCACCGTCACCGAAAGCGGCTTCCTCAAGTCCCGGTTCATCGACGACAAGGGCAGCGCCGCCTGCCTGCTGGTGCTGCTGCGGCTGATGCACTTTGCCAAGGTGCGGCCCCGGTACGACACCGAGGTGTGCTTCACCGTCCACGAGGAGGTGGGCCACGGCGGCGCCACCCTGCCCCAGGTGGACGAGCTGCTGGCGGTGGATATGGGCTGCGTGGGGGACGACCTGAACTGCACCGAGTATCAGGTGTCCATCTGCGCCAAGGACAACAACGGCCCCTACGACTATGAGATGGTGAGCCGTTTGGTGGAGCTGGCCAAGACCAACGGTGTGGATTACGCGGTGGATGTCTATCCTCACTACGGCTCCGACGTGGCGGTGGCCTGGCATGCCGGCATGGACGCCAAGGGCGCCCTCATCGGCCCCGGCGTCCACGCCTCCCATGGTATGGAGCGGACTCACTTCGACGGCATGAAGGCCACCATTGATCTGGTGAGCCTGTACCTGGAGTTGGGCTAAAAAAGAAGAAGTCCGCTCCATCTCCGCCGAAGGCGGGAGCCCGGCGGAATTCACTTCTGCCGGGCGATAAATGAAAAGAAACGGGGTCCCCGCGGGACTGTAGTCCCGTGGGGGGGCGGACTCACTTCGACGGCATGAAGGCTACGATCGATTTAGTGAGCCTGTATCTGGAGCTGGGCTAAGAAAGCAGGCGGGCGGCCTTGTGGCCGTCTGCCGTTTTTTTCCAAGCCCTTGTCACAGCGGAGTGCATTTGATATAATAAAGGGTAATTTTAATGGGAAAGGACGGTGGCCGCCCATGAAATATAAACAGTGGAATATGGCGGCCAGCGATCCGGCCGCGGTAGCCGCTCTGGAGCGGGCGGGACTGCCCACTTTGGCGGCCATGACCCTGTGCGCCCGGGGTCTGGACACTCCGGAGAAGGCCCGGGCCTTTCTGGACGCGGGGCGGGGCCAGCTCCAGAATCCCCTGCTGATGAAAGATATGGATCGGGCCGCCGCCCGGCTGGCTTTGGCCCTGGAACGACAGGAGGTCATTGCGGTCTACGGGGATTACGACGTGGACGGCATTACCTCCACCAGCCTGCTCACCGATTTCCTTCGCCGGGAGGGGGGGACGGTGATCCCCTACATCCCCGACCGGATGGAGGAGGGCTACGGCCTGAATACCGACGCCCTGGACACCCTCCATCAGGCGGGGGTCAGCCTGGTGGTGACGGTGGACTGCGGCATCACTGCCGTGGAGGAGGCCCGCCATGCCGCCCGGCTGGGCATGGATCTCATCATTACCGACCACCACGAATGTAAGGAGGCGCTGCCGGAGGCCCTGGCGGTGGTGGACCCCCGCCGGGCCGACTGCCCCTATCCCTTCAAATGTCTGGCGGGGGTGGGGGTGGCCCTCAAGCTGGCGCTGGCCCTGGGTGGGCCGGGCCGGCAGGAGGAACTGCTGGGCCGGTATGCCGATCTGGCCGCCATCGGCACGGTGGCCGACGTGATGAGTCTTACCGGGGAGAACCGCACCATTGTGCTGCTGGGGCTGGAGGCCCTGCGCCATACGGGACGTCCCGGCCTGAAGGCCCTGCTGGCTCAGGCAGGCATGGAGGAGCGGCCCCTCAACTCGGTGGCCATTGGTTACACCCTGGCCCCCCGGCTCAACGCCTCGGGCCGGATGGGCTGCGCCTCCCTGGCTGCCGAGCTGCTGCTCACCGCCGATCCCGCCCGGGGAGAGGAGCTGGCGGTTCAGCTGTGCGAGCTGAACCGGGAGCGGCAGAACATCGAGGCCCAGATCAGCGAGGAGTGCCAGGCCCTGGCCGAGGCCCTGCCTCAGGAGGAGCGGTACGCTCTGGTGCTGGCAGGAGAACACTGGCACCAGGGGGTGGTGGGCATTGTGGCCTCCCGTCTGGCGGAAAAATACTCCTGCCCCGCCTTCATGATCTGCCTCCAGGACGGCAAGGGCAAGGGCTCCTGCCGGTCCTTCAGCGGGTTTAACCTGTTTGCCGCCCTGGAACACTGCGCCCCCCTGCTGGAGGGGTTCGGCGGCCATGAGCTGGCGGCGGGATTCACCATCCGGGAGGAGAATATCCCCGCCTTTACCGCCGCCATGAACGATTACGTCCGTCAATGTACCGGGGGCGCCGAGATGGTGTCCGCTCTGGATGTGGACTGTTCGGTGGAGGATGTGGGTATCCTTACCCTGGAAGAGGTGGAGGGGCTGGATCTGCTGGAGCCTTACGGCGCCGGCAATCCCAAGCCGGTATTCTCCCTGTCGGGCTGCCTGATTACCGCACTGAGCGAGGTGGGGGGCGGCCGGCATCTGAAGCTGAAACTGACCTGCGGGGGCCGCAGCTTTGACGCCATCTTCTTCTCCGCCACTGCCGCCGGGATGGGGGTGGCCCAGGGGGACCGGGTGGATGTGGCCTTTACCCCCCAGGTCAACGAGTACCGGGGCTGGCGTTCCGTTCAGTTCCAGGTGTGCGATCTGCGCCCCGCCCTGACCCGGGCCCAGGCCGAGCGGGCCCTCTTTGAAAAATTCCGCCGGGGCGAGGAACTGACCCGCCGGGAGGCGGCGGCATTGCTGCCCAGCCGGGAGGAGTTCGTGGTCCTCTGGCGCTATTTGAAGGGCCATGCCGGACAGTGTCCCCTGGAGGAGACCGCCCACCGGCTGGCCCGCAACATCGCCCGTTCCGCCGGACGAAAAGAGACCGTCATGCGTACGCTGGTATGTCTGGAGGTCTTTGACGAGCGGGGACTGATCCAACTCAAGCATACCACCGACCACCTCCACATCGCCCTGCGCAGTGTGGAGGGCAAGGTGGATCTGGACGAGAGCTGGATCATGCGCCGTCTGCGGGGCATGAGCGGATGACCGTCGGCCCCTTGATTTTGATTTGGACAGGAGGTGCCCTGTATGGACCCCATCCTGGAGCGATACCAAGCTCTTGAAGATAAAGTAAAAACCTATAATCCGGCGCTGGATACCCAGCGCCTGTTCAGCGCGTTCACCTATGCGGACAATGCCCACTCCGGGCAGCTGCGCAAGGACGGCTCGCCCTACATCACCCACCCTCTGGCGGTGGCTGAGATCGTGGCCGAGCTGGAGCTGGACACCGACTCCATCATCGCCGCCCTCCTCCACGACTGCATCGAGGATACCGGCTCCACCCATGAGGAGATCGCCAAGCTCTTCGGGACGGTGGTGGCCGACCTGGTGGAGGGCGTCACCAAGCTGACCCGGGTGCAGTATACCTCCAAGGAAGAGGAGCAGATGGAGAACCTGCGCAAGATGCTCATGGCAATGGCCAAGGACATCCGGGTGATCCTCATCAAGATCTGCGACCGGCTCCACAACATGCGTACCATGGAGTACCAGTCTCCCAAGAAGCAGAAGGAGAAGGCCCTGGAGACCATGGAGATCTACGCCCCCATCGCCCACCGCCTGGGCATGCAGCGCATCAAGTGGGAGCTGGAGGACACCTCCCTGCGCTACCTGGACCCGGTGGGCTACAAGGAGATCTCCGACGAGCTGGCCGCCCGCTCCGCCGCCCACGAGGAGTTTTTGGCCACCGTCCAGCGGCGCATCCAGGAGCGGCTGGACGCCGAGGGTATCCACTGCACCATCTACGGCCGGGTGAAGCACGCCTACTCCATCTACCGCAAGATGTACACCCAGAACAAGACCATGGACGAGATCTTCGATCTCTATGCCTTCCGGGTCATTGTGGACGACATCCCGGAGTGCTACAATGTGCTGGGCGTGATCCACGATCTCTTCAACCCGGTGCTGGGCCGGTTCAAGGACTATATCGGCACCCCCAAGCCCAACGGCTACCAGTCCCTCCACACCACCGTCATCGGCCGGGACGGCATCCCTTTCGAGGTGCAGATCCGCACCCGGGAGATGCACCACACCGCCGAATACGGCATCGCCGCCCACTGGAAGTACAAGCAGGGCATGGCAAACACCAAGCTGGGTACCGAGGAGGCCTTCGAGTGGGTGCGCAAGCTGCTGGAGAGCCAGCAGGACGTGGACGCCGAGGAGTTTGTGCGTACCATGCGGGTGGATCTGTTCTCCGACGAGGTATTCGTGTTTACCCCCCGGGGCGACGTCATTAACCTGCCTGCCGGGGCCACCCCCATCGACTTTGCCTACAATATCCACTCCGCCGTAGGCAACCACATGACGGGGGCCAAGGTCAACGGCCGGATGGTCACCTTCGACACCCCCCTGAAAAACGGCGACATTGTGGAGGTCATCACCTCCAAGTCGGCCCACGGCCCCAGCCGGGACTGGATGAAGATCTGCAAGTCCAACGAGGCCCGCAACAAGATCCGCCAGTGGTTCAAGAAGGAGCGGCGGGAGGAGAACATCGCCACCGGCCGAGCTTCCTTTGAATCGGAACTCAAGCATGTGGGCCTGTCCCTGGCGGCCATCACCGCCGAGGACGTGCTGCCCTATATCTTGAAAAAGGTGCGTTTCGGCACCCTGGATGAGCTGTACGCCGCCATCGGCTACGGCGGCATGTCCGCCCAGAAGGCGGTGGTGCGGGTCAAGGATGAGATGACCCGACTCAACCGCCTCCACGCCGAGCAGGCCGCAGCGGAGAAAGCCGCCCAGGGGGAGCAGCCCATCTACCCCGCCACCGGCAACCCGCCGCCTCTGCCGGTGAAAGCGGGCCGTACCGACCAGAGCGGTATCATTGTGGAGGGCATCGACAACTGCCTGGTGAAGTTCGCCAAGTGCTGTACCCCCGTCCCCGGCGACCCGGTGGTGGGCTTCATTACCCGGGGCTTCGGCGTCTCCGTCCACCGGGCGGACTGCCCCAACGCCGCCCCCGAGAAGCGCAAGCCGGAGGAGGAGGGCCGCTGGATCAAGGTATCCTGGGCCAGCGGAGAATTGTCTACCTATCGCACCTCCCTGGAGATCGCCGCCAAGGACCGGGACGGCCTGACCCTGGATATCGCAATGGCCCTGTCCACCATGAAGGCCAAGACCACCAGCCTGTCCGCCCGCTCCATGCCCGACGGCTACGCCACCGTCAGCATCGTGCTGGAGGTGAAGGACCACGCGGAACTCACCGCCGTCATCAACAAGCTGGGCCAGATCCAGGGGGTGTATCAGGTGAAGCGCGCGGCTGGATAATAAGCCGTCTGCGGGGCGTCCGGGAGGCCGCCCCCTACGTCCATAACAGCCCCCGTAGGGGCCGGCGTTCCCGACGGCCCGTTTTAACGTCATAAAGGAGAGAGACTATGACGATCCCTGTTATCACGCCGGACCCCGAGCTGGACCGGCTGATCTCCCAGTGCTTTGCCGGAGGCGAGCTGCTCCGGCGGGAGCTGCGGCTCACCGAGGCCCAGGCCGCCTGTGTGGCGGGCTGCTACGGCGCCCAGGTGGTTCCCATGGGCGAGCATTGGTATGAAATTACCTTCCAGGAGGCATTTTACAATGGCTGCAACTGAATTTGTGCCCGTACTGCTGGGCGCGGACATCAACGCCTACAGCATGGCCCGGGCCTTCCACGAGGCCTACGGCGTCAAGTCGGTGGTGTACGGTATGTACCACTCCAGCGTGTGCGCCGCCAGCAAGATCATCGACTACCGGGTGCGGGAAAACAACGACCGGGTGGACAAGGTGCTGGAACACGTCACCGAAGTGGCCCGGGAGCATCCGGACAAAAAGATTCTGGTGCTGGGCTGCGGAGACAACTACCTTAACGCCATTTCCGCCAACCTGCCCAACTACCCGGACAACGTCATCGCCCCCTATGTGGAGCTGTCCATGCTGGAGAGGCTCATCCACAAGGAGAAGTTTTACGAGCTGTGCGACCAGTACGGAATCGACCACCCGGCCACCTACGTCTACCACAAGGGGGAGGGCCACGACTTCACCCTGCCTTTTGATGGGCCTTTTGTGGTCAAGCCCGCCGAGTCGGACACCTACTGGAAGCATCGCTTCCCCACCCAGAAGAAGGCCTATGTCCTCCAGACCCGGGAAGAGGTGGATCAGGTCATCGACGACATCTATAACGCCGGATATGAGGACTCCCTCATCATCCAGGACTTCATCCCCGGTGACGACAGCTTCATGCGGGTGGTGACCAACTACTCCGGCCAGGACGGGCAGGTGCGCCTTATGTGCGTGGGCCACGTTCTGCTGGAGGAGCATACCTCCCACGCCATCGGCAACCATGCCGTTATCATCACCGAGCCCGAGCCCGAGCTGTGCGAGAAGCTCAGGAGTTTCCTGGAGGCCATCCACTTTACCGGCTTCTCCAACTTTGATATCAAGTACGACCAGCGGGACGGCAAGTTCAAGGCATTCGAGATCAACTGCCGTCAGGGCCGGAGCAATTACTATGTCACCGGCGCGGGCTACAACCTGGCCAAATATCTGGTGGAGGACCGGATCCTGGGCAGGGACTGCGCCATTACCATCACCCGCAACCGGCATCTGTGGTGGGTGATTCCGCCCAAGGTGGCTTACGACTATGTGAACCCCCAGTATCACCAGGAGATGCGTGCGCTCCAGCAGGCCAACGCTGTGGTCAACCCCCTGTTTTATAAGCCGGACAACGGCCTGATGCGCACCCTGCGGATCAGGAAGATCCAGCACAGCTACGCGGGCTGGTACGCCTCTTGTATGGAGAAAGTGCGATGAGTGAACAACGCCTTGGCATTTTAGGCGGCATGGGGCCCCAGGCCACCCAGGACTTCTATCAGCGGATTCTGGACCGCACCGACGCCTCCTGCGACCAGGA
>NZ_CALWOJ010000050.1 GCF_944383115.1 uncultured Flavonifractor sp.
CTGCCCTGCTGCAGGCCGCAGTCCACCAGAATCTTCTTCCCGCCGCACTCCACACAGTGGCAGCTGCCGGTCACGGCGCGGGCTGCGCCGAAAAAGGTCAGTTTCATGGGGCACCTCCTTGTCTGATTTGTACAACCTTATTGTAATACGCCCGGTGTAAAACCGCAAGTATGGAAACGCCGGCCACGCAAAAAGCGGCCGCCCGAAGGCGGCCGCTTTTCACAGGAACAGGCAGCGGGTCATTTCTGCATGTCGATCACGTTGATGGCGATGGCAATGGGGGTGGTGCCCTTGTAGATGGTGCCCACGCTGACCATATACTCCAGGGAGGGGAATATGCCTCTATTATAGACGTCATAGGTGTAGCCATAGCTTATTCCGCCCTGGCTGTTGGAGTACACAAAGCCCTTACCCTTGAGCAGCTTGATGTAGAGGTCCAGCACATCCAGCCGGTTGCTGGGTCCGCCGGGGATGTCCTTCAGGTTATAGACATACATGGTGGAGTTGTCGTCCGGCTCCTCGCTCATGGGGATGACGCCGAAGATGCCGCCGAAGTCGGGGATGTTGGAATAGCCGCTGTAGGTGGCGTCCAAATCCATGTCGCCGGTACTGCCGCCGGAGGAAGAACCGCCGGAGGAGGAACCGTGATCGTCGTCGTCATCGTCGCCCCAGCCGCTGCCGCCGCTGGAACCCATGGTGGCGGTGTAGGTCTTGTTGTTGCCGGTATCGTCAATGATGCGGAAGTCGCCGCCCACGGTGGTGATGGAGGAGGGAGCCGGGCCGTTGTAGTCCTCCACGCTGACGTTGACGTAGCCGGTGGAGTGGGGCAGGATGGGGTCGGACATGATGGTATTGTTGTAGCTGCGCCGGTCAACGATAAGGGTGTCGTTCTGGATCATCACGGTCTTGTCGGTCTTGTTGCGCACCAGCAGATAGACCTCGATCCGGCTGCCGTCGCTGGAGTAGCGGTAATTCTCGGCATAGCCGTAATAGAACTCCACATTGTCGTCGCTGTACAGCTTTTCCTTGCCGCTGACGGTGGGGATGGTGTTGTCGGTCTTGTTGGTGTACAGGTTGGTGGCGTCAAAGCGGATGGTCTGGCTCTTAGACCCGCTGCCCACGCCGCCGAGAATGATGCGGAACTGGCCGCCGACGGTCTCCACGCTGTTGAGGTTCACCAGGGAGGAGTCAAAGTTTTCAATGGTGAGGTTGACGGTGCCGATGGAGTTGGCCGACACATCGTCGCTCATGACCAGCTTGTTGAAAGTATAACCGTTGAGATTGATGGCGTCGCACTGGACGGTGATCTGGCTGCCCGTCTTGTTGTCCACATCCAGGTAGAGTTCGGCCTCGCCCGCATCATACTTGGCCTTTTCAATACGCACAAAGGAGATCTTCACATTGGAGTCCTCGTAGAGGGGCTGGGTGGACAGGGCCCGCTTGGACACGGTGACGGTGCAGGTGGCCTTCACACCGCTGGCGGCAGTCACGGTAATGACGGCGGTGCCCGGGGTCCCGGCGGAGATGGTGCCGTCGGCGGCCACATCGGCCACGTTCTTGTTGGAGCTGGTCCAGGTCAGCGTCTCGGTGGCGTTGGCGGGGGTGACGGAGGCAGTGAGCTTGCCGCTCTCCCCCTGCTGGAGGGCCAGGGTGGTCTTATCCAGGGTGATGGCGGTGACGTTTACCGGCTTCTCTTCCAGGGTGACCTGCTTGCGCTGGTCGGGCAGGGCCATGCGGGAGATGATGGTGGCCACCGAGGCCCGGTCAATGGGGGTCTCGGGCTGGAAGGTGCCGTACTTGTCGCTGCCGGTGAGGATGCCCGCCCGGTAGAGGGTGTAGATATCCTCATAGTTGGCCGACCCGGCGGCCAGGTCGGGGATCTCCCCGTCCTCAATGGTGTTGATGGCCTTCAGCTCGTCGTCGGGCAGGGCCTTCACCAGGATGCCGGCAAACTGGCGGCGGGTGGCGTTGGCGTTGTAGTCGGTGAACTGGCCGGCGGTGATGATGCCGTTTTCCACCGCGTAGTCCACATACACCTGATACCAGGGCTCACCCTGCTGGAAGTCGGCCTGGCCGTTATGGTAGATGCTGTGCAGGCGGCAGGCCAGGGCCAGGGTGGAGCTGATGGTCAGGTTCTGAGTGGGAGAAAAGGTGGTGGCGCTGCTCCCCTTCACCAGATCCAGCTCGTAGGCCTTCTGCACGCTCTCGGCGTACCAGCTGTCGGCGGCCACGTCGGTAAATTTCCCGGCGGGATAGTCGTTGACCTTTTTGAAGTGGTCCATGTTGTCTGCCGCCAGAGCCGCCGGCATCAGGCCCGCCATGAGGGCAAGGGCCATCAGCAGGCTCAACAGTTTGCGTTTCATCTCAGTTCCTCCTTGTCATTGACTTGCGGGCTTGTTATCCCAGGGTGGCAATAATCTCCTGTATGGCGGCGATCCGCCTCTCAGCTTTGTCCATGGACGCGCAGCCCTGATCAAAATAGAGACTCCAGGTATATTTGTTGATCTTGTTCTGGTGCCCGCTGCACTCATTCCACAGGTCATCCCGGGTCACTTTGATCAACTCCTGGAGGCTGGTGTATCCGTCATAGGAGATGGGAATGGCATCCACATTCTTCAGCACATCCCGGGCCAGATCCAAAAATCCCACAGCCGTCACACCATTGGTCATGATCAAAAGGGTGGATGTGGGACCCACCAGATTGGGCATGGAAGAGTCCTCCACGATCTTGGCCGATCTCTGTCCGCCGGCAATGGCCTCACCAGCCTTGTCGATGTCATTCTTCAGGCTGCTCAGCTGTCCGGGGGTGAGCGTCGGGGTGCCGGGGTTGGGCTCCGGCTCTTTCTTCTCCAGCGTCACCTGCTTGCGCTGTTCGGGCAGAGCCATGCGGGAGATGATGGCGGCCACCGAGGCCCGGTCAATGGGGGTCTCCGGCTGGAAGGTGCCGTACTTGTCGCTGCCGGTGAGGATGCCCGCCCCGTACAGGAAATAGATGAGCGCCCCGTAGGAGGAGCCAATATCCACATCGGGGATGTCCCCCGGCTCAATCTGGTTGATGACCTTCAGCGCGTCAGAGGGCAGAGACTTGGCCAGGATGCCGGCGAACTGGCGGCGGGTGGCGTTGGCGTTATAATCGGTAAACTCGTCACTGGCGATGATATCGTTTGAAATGGCGTAGTCCACATACACCTGGTACCAGGGCTCACCCTGCTGGAAGTCGGCCTTGCCGGTGTGGTAGATGCTGTGCAGGCGGCAGGCCAGCGCCAGCGCGGAACCGATGGTGATGTTCTGGTTGGGAGAGAAGGTGGTGGCGCTGCTCCCCTTCACCAGGTCCAGCTCATAGGCATCCTTTACGCTGCCGGCATACCAGCTGTCGGCGGCCACATCGGTAAAGGTCCCGGCAGCATAGGCATTGACTCTCTGAAAGTTATCCAGGCTCTCCGCCGCCAGGGCAGCTCCGGGCAGCAGAGACAGGCTCAGCACGCCGGCCAGCACCGCTGACAGGACCTTTTTGCGTATGTTCATGACCTTGATCTCCTCACTCTCTTCCAAATCGTCTCCAAACCTGCATCAAAACAACGTTTTTTCGTTCTCTGCAAACAGCTTGTCGTTGATCTCTCCCAGCTCCATGTGATGTACGATGCCGAAACTGATGATGGCATCCCGCTTCAGCCGGGGATAGAGGGGGGCGTAGCCGGCCTGCTTAAGCAGCCGCTGGGCCTCCTCCAGGGTGGTCTCCAGCCCCACGCACAGGCAGAGCAGCCGGTCCCGGGAGGGATTGCGCCGGCCGGCAAAAACCTGGTGGAGATAGACCTCGCTCATCCCCGCCCTCCGGGCCAGGGCCGCCTTGGAAAAGTCCTTCTTCTCATATAACTCCGCCAGCAGCTCCGCAATGCTCTGGTTGGCAAAGAAGGGCTGATTGTCGTGGAGATAAGAGTCAATGTTGGCCTCGCTCATCAGAGCATGGCTCAGATCGCCTGTGGTCTTATTTTCCAATCCTATCACTCCCTTTACTTTCAAATGGAAATCGTTTATACTAAATTTACAACAATTTGTACCTGGATACAATATGCCCACTGCATAGTGTACAAGGTTTTTCAGGGGTGATTTCTATTTATACCTGGCTGTCAAATGCGCTTCAGGAAGAGTATGAGCTGGTCCGGATCTTAAAGGAAAGCCCCCGGGGCAGCGTACAGCTCATCCGGCACAACGCCACCGGCAGGCGTCTGATCCTGCGCCGTTTCACCGGCAATCCGGAAGTCTACCGAAAGCTGCTGGACTACACCTGTCCCAACCTGCCCACCGTGTACGAGGTGGCGGTAGAGGGAAGCAAGGTCCTGACGCTGGAGGAATTTGTGGAGGGCGACACCCTGGGCTTCCTGCTGCAGGAGGCCCTCTTTTCACCGGAGGAGACCCGAAAGATCGTCCGGCAGGTGTGCAAGGCCCTGTGGGTCCTCCACTCCATCGGCGCCGTCCACCGGGACGTGAAGCCGGAGAACATCATCCTCCGGGGAGACGAGGCGGTACTCATCGACTTTGACGCCGCCCGCTTACATAAACCGGAGCACGACAACGATACTCAGATCCTGGGCACCACCGGCTTTGCAGCCCCGGAGCAGTACGGCCTGTCCCAGTCGGACATCCGCACCGACATCTACTCCCTGGGGGTACTCATCAACGTGATGCTCACCGGAGAGCATCCCTCCAAGAAGCTGGCCGCAGGCAAAATGGGCCGCATCGTGGACCGCTGCACCCACGTCAATCCCCAGCACCGCTACCGCAATGTGCTGCGGCTGATGGAGGTCTTGTGACATGACCGGCGGGACCAGGCCCTGCCCTGTCTGCGGCGCCACCCTCCCCAGCGAGGCCTCCTTCTGTCCCTACTGCATGGAAGCTCTCCGCCCCCGGCGGGAGGCGAAGGCACCGGTCCGCCGGTGGCTCCGGCCACTGAGGCGGGTCCTTTTTCTGCTGGCGCTGGCCACCTTGGCTGCGGCGGTCTGTTTGCTCTATGACGCCGTTACCCCCGACACATACGACGCCTGGGGGGAGCTGACCTACCGTCTGAACGGCAACGATTACCATTTAGCGGCCACCTTCCGTAACGACAGCGCCCCGGAGCCGGAATACACCGTGCAGACCATCGAAGACTGGGATTATGACCGGGCCGCCAAGC
Organism: uncultured Flavonifractor sp.; assembly: GCF_944383115.1. Lineage (GTDB taxonomy): Bacteria > Bacillota > Clostridia > Oscillospirales > Oscillospiraceae > Flavonifractor. The sequence goes on from NZ_CALWOJ010000050.1 coordinate 5,174, forward strand.
TCTTTGTGACCCATGTGGACACCGGCGCCGACGCCGGGCAGGTCTTCCGCCAGCAGGTTGAGACTATCCAGGTCCAGGTGGTTCAGCCCCAGGACAACCCCTCCCCCATCACCTGGCAGCAGCCCACCTATCAGGGCGATCCCGCCGCCGAGGGGATGGCCCTCTCGCCGCTCTATTTTGACGGTCAGAGCCGTGGGGAGGCGGAGATCCGGTGGACCCTAAACATGAAGAACGGGGACACCATCCTTCTGCGGCACAAGATGGTGATCGAGCCGGTGGAGGTGGTGGACTACACCCCGGCCAACTGCGACATGGACACCATCGAGGACCTCCAGGCCCTGGTGGATCAAATCCAGGCGGAGGTCCCCCTGCCCACGGTAGTACGGATCAATCTGCCCCCCGTCCACTACGAAGGGGGTCTCACCATCACCGGGCGTCCCATCAACCTGTACGGCACCGTGGATGACAAGAAGATGCGCACCGCTTTTCTGGGCCCGGTGACGGTGGACGTGGACCGGGGCCCCCAGTGCTTCATCGAGAACATCGACTTCCGGGGCAGCGGCTCGGGCACCGGCCTCACCGTGGAGGCCGACGGCCGGGTGCAGGACTGCCTCTTCACCGGCTGGGACACCGGCCTGCTGGTGGGCGGAGACGACTGGGCCGACCCCACCGGGTGCTGGTTTGAGGACAACGGCGTGGGCTTCCGCTTTGACAGCGTGGGGGACTACGTCAACGGCACCATGCTGGAGGGCAACACCTTTCGGAACAACGGCACCGCCGTGGAGCTGCTCCGGGTACCCGGGAGCAAGACCTTCTACTTCAACGGCTGCGCCTTCTCCGGCAACGGCCTGAACCTCTCCAACCCCGCCGACCACCCCACCGACCTCACCCGGGCCACCTTTGACTGAGGGAGGCGAGTGCTATGAATTTACGCTGCCCCCACTGCGGCACGCCCCTTCCAGCGGAAGCCTCCTTCTGCCCCCACTGCGCCCAAAACCTCCGCACCCGACATGAGGTGGATACACCCGTCCGCTGGTGGCTGAAGCCTTTGAAGCGGACTCTCCTGCTGCTGGTGCTGGCCGCCCTTGGCTGGGGAGGCTGGCTGGTATCCGACGCCCTTGCCCCGGACGTATATAGGGCCTGGGGGGAGCTGACCTATACCCTGAATGGCAGCGACTACCACCTGTTCCTTACCTGCCGCACCGACATAGTCCCCGAGGCGGCCCACACCATGCAGGTGGAGGAGGGCGGGGTCTACGACCGGGTCTCCCGGCTGTTTGTCGCCCATGTGGACTCCGGCGAAGACGCAGGACGGGCCTTCCTCAACCAGACGTCTGAGGTTCAGGTCCGGGTGATCCAGCCGCCGGACAGTCCCTCCCCGGTGAGCTGCTCTCTGCCCCTGAAGCCTCTGAATCCCTACGACGGCCTGGCCCTGACCACTCTGGATTTTACCGACCGCAGTCAGGGGCCGGTGGAGGTGGAGTGGACCATCACCATGAAAAACGGGGACACCATCTTCCTCCGCCAGAAGATCGACTTCCAGAGGGTGGACACCGCCCACTACTACCCGGAGGACTACCCCATGGACACCATTGAGGACCTCCAGGCCCTGGTGGACCAGATCCAGGCGGAGGTCCCCCTGCCCACGGTGGTACGGATCCACCTGCCGCCGGTGACCTATGAGGGAGGCCTCACCATTGACCGGCGGGGGATCAACCTCTCCGGCTCCACCGACGGACAGGGCCGGCGCACCACCTTCTTAGGGCCGGTGGTGCTTGCGCCGGAGGAGGACCCTCTGTGCGACATCGAACACATCGACTTTGTGGGGAACAGCACCGGCACCGGCCTCACCGTGGCCGCCCAGTACCGGGTGCTGGACTGCTCCTTCACCGGCTGGGAGATCGGCCTGCTGGTGGGCGGGGAGGCCTGGGCCAACCCCAAAGACTGCCTCTTTACCGACAACGACATCGGCTTCCGCTTTGACAGCGGCGGAACTTACTGCAATTACACTGACTTTACCAACAACACCTTCCGGAACAACACGGTGGCGGTGGACCTTTTGCGGGTGCCCGGCCTCAGAACCATCGACTTTACCGGCTGCCTGTTTGACAGCAACGTGGCGACCATCCTCAACCCCAACAACCATGCCATTGATACCGGAGGCGCTACCTTTACATGAAAGGGATGATCCCTATGGAACACAAATGCCCCCACTGCGGCGCAGTTCTCCCGGAGAATGCCTCCTTCTGCCCCCACTGCGCCCGGAGCATCCGCACCCGGGAACCGGCCCCCGTCCCCACCCATATGTGGCGGAAGGGTCTGAAATGGGTGCTGGCTCTGGCCATCGTGGCGGCGGCCGCCCTGGTGGGCTGGGCGCTGCTCCATGAGCCTCCCACCGGTCTCCCCGCCGGGGAGACCACACCGGTGGTCTTTCAGGAGGACGAGGACGGCATGGTGACGGCCACTCCCGAATATCTGGAGGAGTTCTTCCCCACCCTCACCTGCATCGACTTCCGCACCACCATCAAGACCAGCGACAACATCGACGACTATCTGGTGGACAGCTTCCAGATGGCCACTCTGGTGTCCTCCCGGGGCGCCCAGAACGCCGTGGGGGAACGGGGGATGTACAACGCTGGCAGCGACTCCAATAATCGGGTGGCTCTGATGATCTTTGACGACAACACCCACCTGATGGGCTATTTCATCGGCTCCCCCACCAACCTTGGGGGCGGCAAGTGGCAGATGGACGTGGTGAACTGCGACTACGACTTCACCCACCTCTACGAGGCGGAGCTGGCCGCCTTTGAGGGCAATTGGGAGGAGGATTTCTCCACCTACATCCCGCCGGAGGATATCCCCTCCTCCGGGGCGGTGTGGTTCCTGAAGGGCTACAACACCGGCCAGGGCCCCGTGCTGCGGGAGGACGACCCCCAGACCTACGCCCTGTGGCACACCCTCCACGGCCCGGAGCCGGAGCGCCAGTGCCGGGAGATCCAGCGGCTGGAGGAGTTCCTGCCCCGTAAGGACCGGTGGATGTGCTACCTGCTGCTGGATCAGGACTACAACCTGCTGGGCTACACCATGCTGGATTACCAGGGGAACGGAGGATAAGTCATGGCGCACAAATGCCCCCACTGCGGCGCACCTTTGCCGGCGGAGTCCTCCTTCTGCCCCCACTGCGCCACCGACATTCATCCCCGAAAACAGGCGAAAACCGCCACTCCCCTGCTGAAAAAACTGCTGCTTGGACTGCTGGCTCTGGCGGTGCTGGCCGCCGTGGGGTTGGGGCTGTGGCTGGCCTTCGCCCCCAAGGCCTACGACGGCTATGGGGAGGTCCACTACGGGGACTGGCAGCTCCTGCTCACCCAGCACACGGACCGCTACACCCCCGTGCCGGAGATGACCATTCCCGGGGAGCCGGAGGGCCAGTATCGGGTGCCCTCCCGGCTGTTTATCAACGACAGCACCGGCAACGATGTCTCCGACGCCTTCCTGGCGGAAGTAGAGGAGGTCAGCGCGGCCTTCATCGGTCAGGAGGACAGCCCCTCCCCCTTCCAATGCTCCCAGCCCGCCTACAACGAGGGGACGCCTGAGTGCCCCCTTATCTCCCTCATCGACTTCACCGGGGAGAGCGGCACGGCAGAGTTGGTATGGACCTTCCAAATGAAAAACGGAGACACCATTTACCTCCGGCAGACCTATGAGGTCGTTCCCATCCCGGTATATGACTACCACCCGGAGGACTACCCCATGGACACGGCTGAGGAGCTCCAGGCCCTCATCGACACCATCGGCGGCCAGGCGAACGACCCGGTGGCGGTGATCAACCTCCACCTGCCCCCGGTGACCTATGAGGGTGGGATCACCATCCGGGACCGGAGCCTGAACCTGTACGGCTCCGCTGACGAAGGCGGAAACCGCACCACCTTCACCGGCCCTGTTCAGGTGGTGGCCCCCGACGGCGAGATTGCCTATCTCCAGGACATCGATTTTGTGGGGAGGGGCAGCGGCACCGGTCTCTCCGGCTCCGCTCCCTTCCGGGCCACCAACTGCACCTTCATCGGCTGGGACACCGGGGTTTATGCCTACGGCACCAACTGGGTCAACGTCATCGGCTGCACCTTCCAAAGCAACGGCATCGGCTTCCACTTCGACAGCACGGGAGAATACGCCAACCACTCCATGTACAACGACAACCGCTTTTTTGGCAACGATGTGGCGGTGCGGCTGGACAACGTACCCACCGACATAACCCTCAACTTCCAGGGCTCCATCTTCCGGGCCAACGCCCAAGGCATCCTCAACCGCTGCGACCAACCCCTGGATCTGTCCCAGGCCACCTTTGAGTAAAGGAGAATCCCACCATGGAACACAAATGTCCCCACTGCGGCGCGGACCTGCCGGAAAACGCCGCCTTCTGTCCCCACTGCGCCAAGGATATCCACCCCCGGAAACAGGCAAAGACCGCCAATCCCCTGCTGAAAAAGCTGCTGGTGGGCCTGCTGATCCTGGCGGTGGCCGCCGCCATCGGCGGAGCAGTCTGGTACTGTAACCGCCCCTATGAGCCCCAGGAATTTGACGCCCTGGGCGAGGTGTACTACGAGAGCGGGGAGAAGACCTACCAGCTGCTGGTGGCCTGGCCCAACGACCGCTGCGCCCCCGCCCCCGACATCTACCAGCAGGGTTCCCCCGACGAGCAGTATCGCTGGCCCTCCCGGTGGTACGTCAATGACGCCGCCACCGGCGCCGACGCCTGGGCAGAATTTGAGCCTCTGGTGGAGGCCGTCACCGTGGAGGTGGTTCCCGATGAGAACGCCGCCGATCCCCTCACCGCCGGGGAACCCCGTCACGACGAGGACTACTCCCCCGACGCCGCCATGATCTGCTCCCTGGACTTCACCGGCAATTCCGGCCAGTCCCAGATCGTCTGGACCGTCCAGATGAAGAACGGTGACGTGATCCGGGTCCGCCAGAACATCCACGTCACCGCCATCATCACCCACGAGTACCACTGGGAGGACACCCCCATGAACACCGTGGAGGACCTCCAGGCCCTGCTGGATCAGACCGCCCGGGACATCGCCCCCTCCGATCTGGTGTACATCTACCTGCCCCCGGTGACCTACGAGGGGGATCTGACCCTGAGCCGCTCCTATGAGTTCTACGGCTGCACCGACCAGGGGGCGGACCGCACCACCCTCAAAGGCTCGGTGACCATGGACGGCAGCGCCAGCTTCTACTGGATCAACTACTTCTACGACATGGATTTCGTGGGTAACGGCGCCGATACCGGCATCATCGCTCCCACCAAGGCCTGGGCCATCGGCTGCTCCTTCACCGGCTACAAGACCGGCTTCCAGTCCCAGGGGGAGGCCTGGATCAACGCCACCGGGTGTACCTTTATGGAGAACCAGGTGGGCCTCCACTTCAACGCCACCGGCCAGTCCGCCTCGGACAGCCGCTACCACGACAACCAGTTTGTGAACAACGGCACCGCCGTGTTGTTGGAGAACGTGCCCACTGACATCACCCTGGACTTTGCGGGCACCGTGTTCTCCGGCAACGACACCGACGTGGACAACCAGTGCGACCACCCCATCGATTTGTCCAACGCCATTTACGACCCGGAAGGCTGACAAAGAAACACAATGGCGCGCCGCGGTATGCGGCGCGCCATTGCGTTTCCTCTGAACGCACAAAAAAGGACATCCTTTCGGATGTCCTTTTTGCTGGTGGAGACGACAGAACTCGAATCTGTGACCCCTTGCGTGTGAAGCAAGTGCTCTACCGGCTGAGCTACGCCTCCATATGGTGACCCGTACGAGACTCGAACTCGTGTTACCGCCGTGAAAGGGCGGTGTCTTAACCACTTGACCAACGGGCCATGTTGCCCAAGCGGGCCCTGAGCTGGGAAAGAGGACCCCAAAAGACGGCGTGTGCCGTCTTTTGGGTCTGGTAGCGGCACCTGGATTTGAACCGGGGACACTACGGGTATGAACCGTATGCTCTAGCCAACTGAGCTATGCCGCCATTTGCGCCCGGATAAACAGGGCAAGAGATAGTATATCGGACGCGGCGGCGTTTGTCAACGATTTTTTCGGATTTTTTCAAAATTTTCTCCCAAACCCTCAGTCGATCTTATAGCCGACCCCCCACACGGTTTTGATGAACCGGGGATTCCGGGAGGGCTCCCCCATTTTCTCTCTTAACCGGCGGATATGGACCATGACAGTGTTGTTCCGGTCCAGATACTTCTCCCCCCACACGCTCTCAAACAGCCGCTCGGCGGAGATGACCTGGCCCCGGTTTTCCGAGAGCATCCACAAGATATCAAACTCGATGGGGGTAAGGTTCAGCTCCTTGTCATACAACAGGCATTCGTGGGTGGCCCGGTTGATCACCAGGCCGTTGAAGTCCAGAATGTCGCGGCTGTCCGCCTTATCCGCCTCGTTGTAGCGGGTATACCGGCGCAGCTGGGCTTTCACCCGGGCCATCAGCTCCAGGGGATTGAAGGGCTTGGTGATATAGTCGTCCGCCCCGATGGTAAGGCCGGTGATCTTGTCCATATCCTCCACCTTGGCGGTGAGCATGAGGACCGGGAAATGGTGATCCTTGCGGATCTCGCTGCACAGGGTGAAGCCGCTGATGTCGGGGAGCATGACGTCCAGAATGGCCAGATCCACCGACCGGCTGTTCACCACCGCCAGGGCCTGGGTGCCGGTGTTGCACTTGTAGACGGTGCAGCCCTCGCTTTGCAGATAGACCTCCACCAGATCGGCGATCTCAGGCTCGTCGTCCACCACCAGAATGTTGGCCTCCATAGCCATCCCCTCCTTTGCTCCGATTATACCGGCCACGCTGTATTTTCGTCAAGCAGGCGGAAAAAATGTAATAAAATCATAAGATAGGGGCTGCCGCCCCGGTTCGGTGGTGACTTTTCCCGCCGATGGTGGTACAATAGTGGTTACTGTTTCCACAGGCCGGTGGCCGGGACAACCTCCAAACTCTGAGGAACGGAAGTGAGCGACACGAAAAAGCACGGCAAGGCCGCCCTGTTCAACCGCATTTTTTCCATTGCGGGGTTGAGCATCGGGGGCGTGATCCTGATCTGCCTGATCGTCCATGTGAAGCGTACCATGGATCTGCAGGCCCTGGTGGCCCAGGTGCAGCCTCTCTGGCTGCTGTTGGCCGCCCTGTGCATCCCCTTCAGCGAGAGCGTGGACGCCATCCTGTTCTACGGCATGGGCAAGGCCGCCGGCTGCCCCATGAAGCTGGCCGGCTGTTTCGACGCGGCCTACATCGGGGAGTTCTACTACAAGCTGGGCCCCGCCGGGGCCCCCGTCCAGCTCAAGCTGATGTACGACGCCGGCATGTCCGCCACCTACACCGCCTCCATTTACACCTGGAAGGCGGTGGCCAATACGATGGTATACACCGCCTACGCCGTGGCCGCCCTGATCTACGAGGTATTCTGGCTGCGGATCGGCCTGGGCGCCGCCGTGGTGGGCGCGGGCGTACTGATCGCCCTCTATCTTTTCCTGTGCGGCCTGGCCATCTTCACCGCCCTGCGCCCCGCCCCCATCCAGCGGCTCATCCGCCGCATCCTCACCTTCCTCTCCCGGCACTGGAAGGTGATGGCCAAAGAGGGCATGGTGGACAAGGGCATGGCAAAGGTGGAGGAATTCTGCCAGCAGCTGCGGGCCTTCCAGGGCAATAAGCGGCTGCTGATCTGGCTGTACGCCGGTATGTTTGTGGAACTGACCGCCCTGTTTTCCATCCCCTACTTCCTCTACCGGGGCCTGGGCCTGACCGGCCACTCCTTCTGGACGCTGGTGATGGTCCAGTGCCTGGTGATGGTCCTCTCCCGCATCATTATGCTGCCGGGCAACGCCGGCGGGGCGGAGGGCAGCTTCTACCTGTTTATGGGCCCCATTTTTGGGGCCCACCTGACGGTAGGCATGGTACTGTGGCGCTTTGCCTCCTTTCTGGAGGTACTGCTGCTGGGCGGGCTGTGGTCGGTGGTCCGGTTCGCCAAACGCTCTGCCGCCCGCCGGCATCCCCAGGAAGAGGGAGGTACACCGTGAAAGGGAAATACACCCGCCTCAAACTGAAGATGCTGCTGCTGGTGATCCTGGGCACCCTCATTGCCGGCGGGGCGGGCCTCTTCCTGCTGGAAGTAGTCATCGACGGCGTGCTTCAGGACCCCTTTGCCCGCTTCTTTTTATGGGCGGCTGAGAACCTGTTCGGCCAGAGTCCCGAGTCGGCAGCCTACTATTACCAGACCCTGATCCGCAACAACAAGCAGGAGATCCTCACCATCTGCACCATGATCCTCATGCTGGTCGCCTTCTATCTGGCCATGGGCCGGTTCACCCACTGGCTGGAGGACATCCGGGCGGCCACCCGCCGGATGGTGGAATCAAGGGAAGATCCGGTGGTCCTGCCCCGGGAACTCTCCCCCATCCAGGACGACCTGAACGCCATCCGCCTCCAGCTGGCCGCCCGGGACCGCTCCGCCCGGGAGGCGGAGCAGCGCCGGGGGGATCTGGTGGCCTTTCTGGCCCACGACCTCAAGACCCCCCTCACCTCGGTGGTGGGCTATCTCACCCTGCTCCACGACGATCCCGGCCTGGCCCCGGAGCAGCGGGCCAAATTCACCGGCATCGCCCTGGACAAGGCCCTGCGGCTGGAAGAGCTGCTGGGCGAGTTCTTCGACATCACCAAAATGGATCTGGACAGCGAGGCGGGGGAAAAGATCCCCATCCAGCTGTCCATGCTGCTGGAGCAGCTGGCCGACGAGTTCTACCCCCTCTTTGCGGAAAAGGGCCTCACCTGCGCCCCCGACATCCAGCCCCATCTGGTGGTGCGGGGGGACCCGGACAAGCTGGCCCGGGTGTTCGACAACGTGCTGCGCAACGCGGTGAGCTACTCCATCCCCGGCGGCACGGTGGAGGTGCTGGCCCGGGCGGAGGGGAATCTGGCCGAGATCACCATCCGGGACGAGGGGCTGGAGATCCCCGAGGGGGAACTGGCCAATATCTTTGAGAAATTCTACCGGCTGGACGCCGCCCGCTCCACCCGCACCGGCGGGGCGGGACTGGGTCTGGCCATCGCCAAGGAGATCGTGGAGCTTCACGGCGGCTCCATCCGCTGCGAGAGCAACGGCAAGCTGACCAGCTTTATCATCTCCCTGCCCCTGTACCGAGGAGGAAAGGCATGACACAGAAAGAGATCGCCCTGGCCCGGCTGACGGGCAACCGGCTTTTGTACATCGATATGCTGGAGGTGCTCCGCCGGGGAACCGCCCAGATCCGCCGGGCAGGACCCGACGGGGTGCTGCTCTACGATCCCCCCAGCGAGGTGTGGTTCCTGGACGCGGAAACCCCCGCCGCCCTGGATGAGATGCTCCCCATGCTGGATGGGTGTGTCATCCTCACCGGCCATCAGATGTGGTACAAGGACGTCCTGGCCGCCCACTTCGGCTTTCAGGCCCAGCAGATCTGCCGCCAGTCGGCCTGGCTGGCCCCTCGGTCCCCCGCCGTGCCGCCCTTCGGCGGGGAGATCCGGCGGCTGGACCGCAGCTGGGCAGTATGGGCGGAGGAACACTACAGCCACTCCTTCGGCGGGGTGGCCTACATGGAGGACGCCATTGACCGGGGAATGCTGGGGGCCTTTGTGGAGGGGCGGCCCGCCGGGTTCGTGGGCACCCACATCGAGGGGTCCATGGGGATGCTGGAGGTGCTGCCGGAGTATCGCCGTCGGGGCATCGGCGAGGCCCTGCTGCTGGCCATGACCGCCTTTTGCCTGGAGCAGGGAAAGTACCCCTACGGCCAGGTATTTACCGACAACGCCCCCTCCCTGGCCCTCCAGCGCAAGGTGGGCATGACCTTGTCGGAGGAGCTGCTGTTCTGGCTGTTTTAATGGGCATAAAAAAGGCCGCAGACAAATTGTCTGCGGCCTTTTTCTGCATTTATGCCTCTGCGCCGTGGGCGATGGGGCCGAAATCCTGGAAGGGCAGGATCACCCACAGGGCCCGGCCCAGCACATACCGCTCGTCCACCGTGCCCAGGGTCAC
>NZ_CALWOJ010000051.1 GCF_944383115.1 uncultured Flavonifractor sp.
GTCATGATACAGGCCAGCACCTCATTGATGTTGAGGAAGGCCTTGACCAGGCCGGGGATACAACCCCAGATGGCGCCGGCCAGACAGCCGCCCACAAAAGCGATCACCCACACCAGGGGAGCAGGCACTACGCTGGTGGGGATGGACAGGGCCAGGATCAAAGTGGCCGCCGTACCCATCAGATACTGACCGGGTGCGCCGATGTTGAACAGGCCCGTCTTGAAGGCCACCGCCACCGACAGGCCGGTGAGGATCAGGGGCGTGGCACGGAAGAGCATGTTGCCCATATTGGTGGAGTTAAAGCCGAAGGTCAGCGCGCCGGTCGCATTACGTCCGGTGCTGAACAGGCCGCCGAACACCAGCTGGACGCCTTCTATCGCCCCCTTGATCCCCAGGCTGGGATTGAAGATGCCGACAATCAGGATAATGATGGCGCCCACTGCCAGACCGATGAGGATGGCGATGAGGGAGGCCAGCACCGACTTGGTGCCCTCTTTCTGCAATAAGGTGGAACCTTTCTCTTTCACGCGCCCTTCCCCTCCTTCTGCGTCCGCTTGGCGCCGGCCATGTAGAGGCCCAGCTCCTGGACGGTTGTGGTCTTGGGGTCAAGTTCGCCCACGATCTCACCCTCGTACATGACCAGGATGCGGTCGGAAAGGCTCATGACCTCGTCCAGCTCCAGGGAGACCAACAGCACGGCCCGGCCCTTGTCCCGTTCGGCCACCAGCTGCTTGTGGATATACTCGATGGCGCCCACATCCAGGCCGCGGGTGGGCTGCACCGCCACCAGCAGGGGCTTATCCCGGTCTACTTCCCGGGCAATGATGGCCTTCTGCTGGTTGCCGCCCGACATAGACCGGGCAATGGTCACCGGCCCCTGGCCGGAACGTACGTCATACTGCTCAATGAGGGCTTCGGCATACTTGCGCACCTCGCCCTTCTTGATAAATCCCAGGTGCTGGAACCGGGGCTCCCTAAACCGCTGGAGTACCATGTTCTGCTCCAGGGTAAAGTCCAGCACCAGGCCGTGCTTATGCCGATCCTCAGGGATATGGCTCATGTTTTCGCCCCGCTGATGGATGGAGCAACGGCCGATCTCCTTGCCGCAAAGTTGGATAGAGCCGCTGCTGCACTTCTCCAGACCGGTCAGGCCGTAAACCAGTTCTGTCTGGCCGTTGCCGTCGATACCCGCAATACATACGATCTCGCCCTTCCGAACCTGGAAGGACACGTCGTTGACCGCGTTGCGCTTGTGGGTGTGGGAGGGTACCGTCATTCCCTCCACAGACAGAACCACATCGCCCGGATTGGCAGGGGTCTTGTCCACCTGCAGCTGCACCGGACGACCCACCATCATGTTGGACAGGGATTGTTTATCGGTATCCTTGGTATCCACCGTACCCACATACTTGCCCTTGCGCAGTACGGTGACCCGATCGGCCACCGCCATGATCTCGTTGAGCTTGTGGGAGATGAAGAGGATGCTCTTCCCCTCCTTGGCAAACTCCTTCATCGTGGCCATCAGCTCGTCAATTTCCTGGGGGGTAAGTACGGCGGTGGGTTCGTCAAAGATGAGGATCTCATTGTCCCGGTACAGCATCTTCAGGATCTCCACCCGCTGCTGCATACCGACGGTGATGTCCTCCACCTTGGCGTCCAGATCCACGCTCAGGCCGTACTTTTGGGAGATCTCCTCCACCTTCTTGCGGGCCTCTTTCTTCTGCAAAAAGCCCAGCTTGGTGGTCTCCGCACCCAGAATAATGTTGTCCAGTACGGTAAATACGTCAATCAGCTTGAAGTGCTGATGCACCATACCGATACCCAGAGCCGTGGCGTCATTGGGGTTGTTAATCTTTACCTTCTGTCCATTTTTGCGGATCTCGCCCGCCTCCGGCTGATACAGGCCAAAGAGTACACTCATTAAGGTTGACTTACCTGCACCGTTTTCACCCAGCAGCGCATGGATCTCTCCGCGACGCAGCTGGAGGGTGATGTCGTCATTGGCAATGATACCAGGAAATTCCTTGGTAATGTGAAGCATCTCAATGATGTTCTCTGTCTCCATAGTCCTTATCCCGCCCTCCTCCGTAAGTGAGATGTTTTTATTATACAATATCGGTAGGAAAAACTCAAGAATTTTGTTCTTTTCTCCCAAAATTTCAGTCTTCTGCCCGCAGAGAAAAAAAGGGCGCCCTGCGGTAATTCCGCAGGGCGCCCTCCGGATGGACTAGTGATCAGATGACGTTCAGAGTCAGGTTGCTCCAATCGGTGGACTCCAGCTTCTCATAGTCGGCATCCACCACCAGGGAGCCGTCCAGCATCTGCTGATACAGAGCCTCGTACTCCTCAACGGTGAAGGTCTCGAACCGCCAGGAGCTGTCAGCGGTGGGCAGAGCCACAGAGTTGTTCTCCACGCCCAGAGAAGTGGCAACGCCGCCGATCTCGCTGAAGGTGCCGTCATAGACGTGGCCCACGGCCCACTGCACAGCGTCGGACAGGCCCTTCATGGCGGAGGTAACAACATAGTCGGACTCGCCGGCCTGGTCCACGTCCACGCCGATGACGTACTTGTCATTAGCGGAGGCGGCAGCGGCGATGGACTGGAACATAGAACCGCCGCAGGCAAAGACGATCTCAGTACCGTTGGCATACCAACCGCTGATCATGGTCTGCAGCTCAGTGGAGCCGGAGAAGGTAGCGCCGTACTGCCAGGAGTAGTTCATCTCAACAGTGGTGCCCAGTTCCTTGGCGGCGTCATTGGCGCCCTGGACATAGCCGTAGCCGAAACGGCAGCAGGCAGGGTTGGTGCCGCCGCCGCCGCCGGAGAAGCCCAGCTTGGTGAAGCCGTCCTTCACAGCGGCGTAGCCGGCCAGGTAACCAGCCTGCTCTTCCTTAAAGGCAATAGCGGCCACGTTGGTCAGGATGGGGCTGTCGGGATTCTCGGGATCCTCGGTCAGAGGATAGCCGTCGATGAACACGAAGGGAACTTCGGGGAAGTCAATGGCGGCCTTGCGCAGGGCGGCCTCCTGCAGGAAGCCGGCGCACACGACCACTTCGGCGCCGCCGTCCACGGCAGCCTTCATGGCGTCGTAGCGGTCATCGTCGGTAGCCTCGTTGGCGTTGGCGGGCTGATAGTACTTGTAGGACAGGCCGTTGGCGGCGGCATACAGCTTCACGCCGTCGAAGGTGCCCTGGTTGAAGGACTTGTCCTTCAGCTGGCCCACGTCGGTAACAAAGGCCACCTGGAACTTGCCGTCCTCAGAGGTCATGGTGTCGGGAATAGAATCGGGATCAGTGGCAGTCTCGCCGGAGGGGGTCTCGCTGTTACCGGGGGTGGTCTCCACGTTGCCGGGAGTCTCGCTGTTGCCGGAGGGGGTCTCGGTGGTACCGCCGCCGCCACAGGCCGCCAGGCCCGCGATCATCGCAAGAGAGAGCAGCAGCGCAAGGAGCTTCTTAGACTTCTTCAATGTGATCTACCTTCCTTTCATATCACACAAATCGCCCAGGTCGGCCTGTAACTGCATCGTCTTCCTCCCTGAGCTTGGTCTTATTATACTCTGTTCCCTAAAAAAGGGCAACCTATAATTTACACAAACCATTCAATTTTTACAAATTCTCAACGTTGTTTTCCTGCCCCTTCCAACAAAATAGGCAAAGGAGCGGTCATTCGCCGCTCCTTTGCCATAATTTGTCACTCAATGGAGACCACTTCGTAGCCCGCTTCCGTAACAGCGTTCTTCAATACCTCGTCCGCCACATCCTTACTCAGAGTAACGGTGGCGGTCTTGGCGGCCAGATCCACGGCAGCGGTGACGCCGTCGATGGCGTTGAGGGCCTTCTCCACATGGGCCTGGCAGTGGGCGCACATCATTCCGTTGATGGTCATAGTCTTGGTCATGGTACTCGATCCTTTCTGTGTTTCAATTTGCTCCGCCGGCGCCTCCTGGTGGAGTGGCCGGAAAAACTTCAGACGCAGGGCGTTGGACACCACACACACCGAGCTGAGGCTCATGGCGGCGGCGCCGAACATGGGAGAGAGCTGCCAGCCGGTGATGGGGAACCATACCCCAGCGGCCAGCGGGATGCCGATGATGTTATAAATAAAGGCCCAGAACAGGTTCTCCTTGATATTGCGAATCACCTTTTTGGAAAGGCGCACTGCGGTGACCGCGTCCAGCAGGTCACTCTTCATCAGCACCACGTCGGCCGACTCGATGGCCACGTCGGTGCCTGCACCGATGGCCATGCCCACGTCGGCCCGGGCCAGGGCGGGGGCATCATTGATGCCATCGCCGATCATGGCCACCCGCTTCCCCTGGGCCTGGAGATCGGCCACCACCTTTTCCTTATCCTGAGGCAGCACCTCGGCAATGACCTGGGTCACCCCCAGTTCACGGCCCACCGCCTCGGCGGTGCGCCGGTTGTCGCCGGTGAGCATGACCACGTCGATGCCCAGTTCCCGGAAGCCCCGGACGGCGGCGGCGCTGGTGGGTTTGGGGGGATCGGCCACCGCCACCACGCCCAACATTTTACCCGCCTCGGCGAAGTACAGCGGGGTCTTGCCGCCTTGGGCCAGGGCCTCCCCCCTGTCGCCAAAGGCCTCCAGGGCAATCCCCGCCTCCTCCAGCATGGCCCGGTTGCCCGCCAGCACGGGGACGCCGTGGAGGATACCCCGAACGCCCCGTCCGGACAGGGCCGCAAAGTTCTGGATGGGAGCCAGAGGGATGCTCCGCTCCTCCGCCTCGGTCAGGATGGCCTCGGCCAGCGGATGCTCGGAGGGCTTTTCCAGGGAGGCCGCCACGCACAGAAGCTCCTCCTCTGTCACCCCCTCCGCCGGGATGCAGTCGGTGACCGCCGGTTTTCCCTTGGTCAGGGTACCCGTCTTGTCCACCACCACAGTACGGACCGTGTGGAGGGTTTCCAGGGCCTCGGCGGATTTGATGAGGATGCCGTTTTCCGCCCCCTTGCCGGTACCCACCATGATGGCCACCGGAGTGGCCAGGCCCAGGGCGCAGGGACAGGAGATCACCAGCACCGCCACCCCGGCGGTGAGAGCCGACTCAATGGACCGGGTGAGAACAAACCACACAATCGCCGTCACCAGGGCGATGCCGATCACCACCGGCACAAAGACCCCGGCCACCTTGTCGGCCAGCTTGGCGATGGGAGCCTTGGAGGCGGAAGCCTCCTCCACCAATTTGATCATCTGGGCCAGGGTGGTATCCTCCCCCACCCGGGTGGCCCGGAACACAAAGTAACCGGATTTGTTAATGGTAGCGGCGGCCACCTGGTCACCGATCCCCTTCTCCACTGGCAGGGACTCGCCGGTGAGAGCAGACTCATCCACCGAGGAGCTGCCCTCCACCACGACCCCGTCTACCGGAATGCGGCCGCCGGGACGCACCACCACCTGGTCGCCTACCTGCACCTCCTCCACCGGGATCTCCACCTCTGCCCCATCCCGCAAAACAGCGGCAGTTTTGGGGGCCAGATCCATCAGCCGGGTGATGGCCTGGCTGGTCTTTCCCTTGGACCGGGTCTCCAGCCACTTGCCCAGGGTAATGAGGGTGAGGATCATGCCGGCAGACTCAAAGTACAGATCCATGGACCACCTGTCCACCCGAACCTGATCTCCATGGCCCAGGCCCCAGGCGATCTGGAACAGAGCGGCCACGCCGTAGATCACCGCAGCGGCCGACCCCAGGGCAATGAGGGAGTCCATGTTGGGCGAGCGGTGCCACAGCGTTTTAAAGCCCACCTTGTAGTATTTGTCGTTGATATACATAATGGGCAGGGTGAGCAGGAACTGGATCAGCGCCACCACGAACACATTGCCGGGGTCGTGGAAAAAGGCGGGCAGAGGCCAGCCCATCATGTGTCCCATGGCGATATAAAACAGAGGCACCAGGAAAATGAGGGAGGTCAAAAACCGCCGCTTCATGCCGGCGGCCTCTTCCTCCATCCCATTGACCTGCCTGGGCTTGGCCGCCTGTTTCCTGGTGTCAGGCAGAGAAGCACCGTAGCCTGCCTCCTCCACCGCGTGGATGATCTGCCCGGCGTCGGTGGCGCCCTCGTCGTAGTCCACCACCATGGAGTTGCCCAGCAGGTTCACGTTGACCCCGTCCACGCCGGCCACCTTGCACACCGCTTTTTCCACATGAGCCGAACACGCCGCGCAGGTCATGCCTTGTACATCAAACTTTTGCTTCATGGTCTCACCATATCGTCTTTCTACTTTAAAATCTTGCCCAGCGTGCTGATAAACTCATCCACCTTCTGGCTGCGCTCCTCCGGCGTGTCCGCCTCCTGGACGCAGTGCTTGAGATGGGCAGCCAGGATCTCTTTGTTGGTACGGTTCAAAATGGCCTCCGTAGCCATAAGCTGCTGGGAGATATCGATACAATATCGGTTCTCTTCCACCATCTTAATAATTCCGTCGATCTGTCCCCGGGCGGTACGCAGCAGCCGGAGGACCGTTTTCTGGTCTGCCATCATGTCAGACACCCCCCTGGGGTGTAGTGTATACCAGCCGGTTACTTTTGTCAACTTCCTATTGAAACTCTGTGCCAAAAAATTTTTCCAAAAAATTGTTGACATATTAGAGTATTTGAATATAATAATATACAGATAAAGACAGCGAGGTGATCCTATGGAAGTCCTGGAATCCACCTATCTGGAAAAGGCGGAACTGCTGAAGGCCCTGTCCCATCCTGTTCGGCTGCGAATCGTCCGTGGGCTGCTCCACTGCGGCTGCCGCAACGTGGGCTGCATGGAGGCCAATACCGGTCAGTCCCAGTCCTGTATCTCCCAACACCTGATGCGCCTGAAGGCCGCCGGTATCGTAAAGGCGGCCCGGTCGGGCAACGAGGTCTATTATGAGGTCTCCGATCCTCAGACGGCGGCGGTCATCGCCGCCCTGTTCGGAGAGTGTGAGGAGGAATACCATTGTACGACATCGCAGTGATCGGCAGCGGCCCTGCCGGCCTGTCGGCCGCCGTCCAGGCACGGGTACGGAACAAATCGGTGCTGGTGGTGGGCGGTGACGACCGGGATAACCCCCTCTATAAAACCCCGCGTATTGAAAACTACCTGGGGTTTCCCCAGGTCAGCGGCCAGGCGCTGCTGGAGCAGTTCCGCGTCCACGCGCAGGAGATGGGCGTCGAACGAAAAGATGGCCGGGTGCTGAATATCATGCCCATGGGCGACACATTCTATCTCAGCATCGGCTCCGAGATGGAGCAGGCCCGGGCTATTATTCTGGCTACCGGCGTAGTGTGGGCCAACAAGTATCCCGGCGAAGCAGAGTATCTGGGCCGGGGCGTCAGCTACTGCGCCACCTGCGACGGGATGCTCTACCGGGGGAAAGAAGTCGTAGTGGTGGGCAAAGCCGCCGACGCGCCTCAGGAGGCCAACTACCTCCAGGAGCTGGGGTGCAAAGTCACCTACGTCAGCGACAAAGCCCCCGACGGGCTGCGGCCCGACATTCCCTTTGTGAAAGCTCCCAAGGTGGAGATCACCGGCCAAGGCAAGGTGGAATCCCTTCGGGCCGGCAGCACCACCATTCCCTGTGAGGGCGTATTTATTCTGCGGCCCTCGGTGGCTCCCGCCGATCTGCTCCCCGGCTTGGCGCTGGAGGGCGGATACATCCAGGTGGACCGGAACATGGCTACCAGTGTACCCGGGGTCTTTGCCGCCGGCGACTGTACCGGCCAGCCCCTCCAGGTATCCAAGGCCGTGGGCGAAGGCCTGGTGGCCGGCCTGCGGGCGGCGGAATATGTAGACCATATCAGTGATTCAAATTGAATTTCATACAGAGAAAGGATGTTATCTATGTCTATCATTCATCTGACCAACGAGGCCTTTGACAAGGCGGTTTCCAACGGTATCTCCATGGTGGATTTCTGGGCCTCCTGGTGCGGCCCCTGCAAGATGCTCTCCCCTGTTATTGAGGATCTGGCGGGCAAGTATGAGGGCAAGGCCCTGGTGGGCAAGGTCAACGTGGACGACGAGCCCAACCTGGCCATGCGCTTCGGTGTCATGAGCATCCCCACCGTCATTTTCCTGAAGGACGGCAAGGAGATTGACCGCAAGGTGGGCGTCATGCCGCCCCAGGCCTACACCGCCGTACTGGACGCCAACCTGTAATCGTCAAAAAATGCCTGCCGCAGCACTGCGGCAGGCATTTTCTCGTTATTCGTCCTCTTCTTCCAGCAGATGGGATACCAGGCCGCAGATCACACCGGCGATGGGGTAGACGATCCATCCCCAGCGCCAGCCCCAGCTGCTGCCGTAGTCCCCCGCTGCGGCCATAGAACCGAAGCCCAGGATCATGTAAATCACAGTGGCGGCAATCATGATGGCGCCGCACACCTTCCCCACCTTTTTCCGGCGGGCCACCGCCTCCGGGCTGGGGTCGTGCTGCTTGTTCCACGCTTCAATATCGTATTTGCCCTTCCGCAGGGCGGCCCATACCAGCACCGCTACCCCCAGAGCCACGATGGTCAGAAACCCTGCCACCAGTTTGGCCTCGGCCCGCTCGCCCATCAGCTCCGCGCTGTCCCCCAGCAGGATGAGCCACACCACGCCCAGGAAAAATCCCACGATGGGCAGGGCGATGAGGAAGGGATAGCGGTTCAAAAACCGCTCCCGCTGCTCTTTGGTATAGAAGTCCTGAAGGACAGGGTGTTCCTTCTCAAAACGGTCGTAGCGCATGCCGGCAATCACCAGGATGGCTACCGCCACTCCGATCCCCGAAATGAGTACCGCAGCCACCCAGTTTTCCGGCATACCCACCGCACCATAGAGGGCCAGCGCACCTCCTACCGACAGGATGGTGAGACACACCCCGATGGCGATCCAGTTAGAGAACCAGTTCATAAAGCGGTCGTATCCGGCGGCGTCGGTCTGGTAGTTGGCCCGCACGTCCCCTCGCAGCAGGGTATCCAGATCGGTGTGGAACAGCTTGCACAGAACCAGCAGCTTCTCCATTTCCGGAAAACTGGCGTCCGACTCCCACTTGCTCACCGACTGCCGGGACACCTGAAGGGCCTCGGCCAGTTCCTCCTGGGTCATACCGGCCCTGTCCCGCAGAAATTGCAAATTCGTTCCAAAGCTCATGGTCTTTGCCTCCTCTCAAGGTGGCCCCAGCATAGCAAAACCCAAGCGCAACTGAAACCAATTTGCAGTTGCGTTTGGGTTTTTTGCGGTAAACTTTCGGTTGCATCAGGCTTTTGCCCGCAAAAAGCACTCAGTGGGACCGGCCGCCCAGCATGGCGTTCAACTCCGCCTGGGTACAGTGGTAATCCCCGTCCCCGCTGCGGCGGTAGGAACCCCGGCGGAGATTCCCACCAATGTACACCGGCCGCTGATCCTGTTCCGCCATCGGCACAGTGATGGCCACGATGTCCCCGCCGTCCACATGGAGGATTTGGATGTCCTCCTCTCGAAGGAGGTTGACGCTGACCACCGCCGGGTCGTCCAGGCCGGCGATCAACTCCTCCACCATGCCCTGGGGGTCCAGCAGACCCTGCACCCGCAGGCTGCGGTCGGGCAACTCCTCCACCCCCAGCAGGATCACCCCGCCGTAGCTGTTGGCAAAGGCGGAGTAGGTCTCCCAGATGCTGTGGGGCAGGCCGCCGGTGGCCAGCTTAGCCTCCAGGCGATTGTTTTCCCGGTAATGGCTGATCTGGGTAAAATCAAACATGGTTTCGCTCCTCTATACCCGCACGCCGCCCAGGATCTCCCCGATAGGTCCGGCGATCACCAGGTCGGCCTCCTTATCGTAGGGCGTGGGGCTTTTGTTGATGAGGGTCAGCTTGTTGCCCCGGTAGTAGCGAACGAGGCCCGCCGCCGGATAGACCGCCAGGGAGGTGCCGCCGATGATGAGCATATCCGCCCGGGAGATGGCCAGCACGGAAGCCTCGACGGTCTCCTGGTCCAGGGACTCCTCGTACAGCACCACGTCGGGCTTGATGGTTCCGCCGCACACCGGGCAGCAGGGCACGCCATCCTGCTTCATCATGAAGTCCAGGTCGTAAAACTGGCGGCACTTCATGCAGTAATTGCGGTGGACCGAGCCGTGGAGTTCGTAGACGTTGACGCTGCCCGCCGCCTGGTGGAGCCCGTCAATGTTCTGGGTCACCACGGCCTTCAGCTTGCCCGCCCGCTCCAACTCCGCCAGCTTCAGATGGGCGGCATTGGGTTTGGCGTTGGGAAAGAGCATCTTGTTGTGGTAAAAGCGGTAGAACTCCTCCGGATTCTTCTGAAAAAAGGTATGGCTCAGAATGGTCTCCGGGGGATACTGGTACTGCTGGTTGTACAGGCCGTCCACACTGCGGAAATCAGGGATGCCGCTCTCGGTAGATACGCCCGCCCCGCCGAAAAAGACGATATTCTCACTCTCGTCGATCCACTTCTGGAGCTGTTCCAGTTTTTGATCCATACCAAACCCTCCTTACGGCGCTTTCCGGTGGCGGCAGTAGGTGTGGGGGCAGCTGGAGCAGCCGCCGCAGTCGCACCCCCGCTTGCCCTTTAGATTCTGATGGAAGCGATAGGTCAGGTAGACCGCCGCCCAGATAATGAGGACGGCCACCCCAGCGTAGATCAGGTATTTCAACATAACGTTACCTCAAAAACAGAGAGCCGATCTGGTAGACCAGGAAGGAACCCAGCCAGGCCGCCCCCAGCTGCCAGCAGATGGAGGCCAGAGTCCACTTGGCGGAGTTCATCTCCTTGCGAATGGTGGACACCGCGGCCACACAGGGCACATAGAGCAGCACGAACACCAGGAAGGAGTAGGCCGCCAGGGGGCTCTGGAAGGTGCCGCCCAGAGCGGCGGCAATGGCGGTGCCGCTGGCGGTGACGGAGAAGCCGTAGAACATACTCATGGAGGACACCACCATCTCCTTGGCGACGAGACCGGAGAGGAGGGCCACCGCCGCCTGCCAGGTACCGAAGCCCAACGGCGCAAAGAGAGGTGCCAGGAAGGAACCGATGGCCCCCAGGATGGAATATTCCTCGCTGGATACCATACCGAAGGCTCCGCCCTCAAAGCCGAAGGACTGGAGGAACCACAGCAGCACGCTCATGGCCAGGATCAGGGTACCCGCCTTGATGAGAAAGCCCTTCACCTTCTCCCACACATGGAGGGCGATGTTCTTCAGGGTAGGCAGGCGGTAGGGGGGCAGCTCCAGCACAAAGGCGGCGGGCTCCCCCTTGAACACCAGTTTCTTCAGCAGGATACCGGAGAGAATGGCGAAGATCAGGCCCAGGAAATAGAGGGAAAAGACCACCAATCCGCCGTACCGGGGGAAGAAGGCGGCGGTAAGCAGGCCATACACCGGCAGCCGGGCGGAGCAGGACATGAAGGGCACCAGCATGATGGTCATGCGGCGATCCTTCTCATTCTCCATGGTGCGGGCACCCATAACGGCAGGCACCGTACAACCAAAGCCCATGAGCATGGGGATAAAGGCTTTGCCGGACAGGCCGAAGCGCCGCAGCAGCCGGTCCATGATGAAGGCGGCCCGGGCCATATAGCCCGAGTCCTCCAGGAAGGACAGGAAAAGGAACAGAATGGCGATCTGGGGCAGGAAGGTAAGTACGCCGCCCACGCCGGCAATGACGCCGTCCACCAGCAGGGCCTCCACCCAGGGAGCGGTACCGGCGGCGGCCAGCACGCCCCGCACCCAGTCGGCAAAATAGCCGCCGATGAGGGTGTCCACCCCGTCGGCCAGCATCTGGCCGGGGCCGAAGGTGAGGGCAAACATGGCCAGCATCATCAGCAGGAAGGTTGGAATGGCAAAAAATTTGTGGGTAACAATGGCGTCGATCCGGTCGGACAGGGTGGGCGTACCCAGGGGGCGGCCCCGCCGCACACAGCTGTCCACCACTTTCTGAATAAACTGATAGCGGGCGTCGGCAATGAGGGTCTCCCGGTCGCCCAGCTCATAGGTATTCTCATATTCCTGGCACACCCGCTCCAGAGCGGCCTTCTCCACCCCGTTCAGGCCCAGAGCCTTCTCCACCAGATCGTCCCCCTCAATGAGCTTGATGGAGGCCCAATGGGCGGGGATGTGGGCGGCATAGGCCTTGTCATGGATCAGCTCGCCTACTTTGTGGTGGATCTGGTGGGTGAAGTCGTCATACAGGTCGTCAGGCTCCAGGGTAACGCCCACATGCATCTGACGGTGGGCCACCTCCAGCAGCTTCTGGATGTTCTTGCCAGACCGGGCGGTGATGGGGATCACCGGTACGCCCAGCTCCTTGGACAGCCGGTCCACGTCGATCTTGTCCCCGTGCTTCTCCACCTCGTCCATAAAATTGAGGGCAATGACCATGGGCCGCTCCAGCTCCAGCAGCTGGGCGGTGAGGTAGAGGTTGCGCTCGATGTTGGTGGCGTCAATGATATCAATGATGGCGTCAGGCCGCTCTCCCACAATAAAGTCCCGGGCCACGATCTCCTCCATGGAGTAGGGGGACAGGGAGTAGATGCCGGGCAGGTCCACCACGGTGACGGCTTTCCCGTCCACCTCTGCCCTGCCCTCCTTCTTCTCCACCGTCACGCCGGGCCAGTTGCCCACATACTGGTTGGAGCCGGTAAGGGCATTAAAAAGGGTGGTTTTGCCGCAGTTGGGGTTGCCCACCAGGGCCAGCTTCATCTCCCGGGTGTCGTGGCTGGCGTAGTCCGGCACGCCGCCGTGTACCGCCGCCTCATGGGCGTGGTCGGCATCCATCCGGCGCAGGGTCTCCTCGTCAGGCAGGTGCTGCACCATGCCCATACGCTTTTTCCTGGCCTGGGCCTTCTGCTCCCCCTCCTCGCCGGTGGCGATGAGGATCTGGGCGGCGTCCGACTTCCGCAGGGACAGCTCGTAACCCCGCAGATTGAGTTCCACCGGGTCGCCAAAGGGAGCCACCTTGCGCACCATGACCTGGGTGCCGGGGGTGAGGCCCATGTCCACCAGACGGCGCTTCACGGGACCTCTGTCGTTGCCCACCTGGAGGATGGTGCCCTTTTCCCCGGGCTGGACCTCCTCCAGAGTTTTATGTATCTGTGTCTCTTGTGCTTTCATCTTATCCCATCCGCTGTTCTCAGAGTTAATCTAATCTAATTCCGTGCCCATTATACTACGCTGGCAGCAACAGGCGCAAGAGAGTTCACCCGCCATTTTCACCAAAATCCCACTGGTTTTGCGGTCATCCGGGAAAACATCCGACAAATAAAAAAGGAGCGCCGCGGAATCTCCGCAGCGCCCCAAAGATATGCTAAAACTCAGTCCTCGTGGTCGTGGTCCTCACAGCCGCAGCCACAGCCGCAGTCGTCCTCGTCCTCGTCGCCGCAGCAGCAGTCGTCGGACAGATCCAGGGCGAACTTCTCCTTGCAGCTGGGGCACTGGATCACGCCCTCGTCCAGGACGGACTCGTCGATCACCAGGGTCTCGCCGCAGTTGGGGCACTCGGTCTCAAAGAAGTCGTCGTCGCAGCAGCAATCATCCTCGTCCTCGTCGTCCTCGTCCTCAAAGACGGCCTTCTCCACATCGGCCAGATCATCGGAGATGGCGTCGATCTCCTCGCCCAGGGCCACATTGTTCTCCTCCAGGTCCTCGATGGACATGCCGATCTCCTCCAGGATGCCGATGATCACGTTGATCAGCTTGCCCTCCTTGGACTTCTCGGTGTCGATATTCAGGCCCTCAGCCAGGCCCTTCAGGTACGCGACCTTCTCAGAAATCGTCATAACTGCTTCTCCTTTTCTCAGTCGTCGGCCACGAAGGGCCTTACAATATGGTATCACGCCTCGCACCCTCCGCGACGGCCCACTGTTCACCGCTCCGCGAAAAATGCCTTGCGCCTGAGGCGCAACTGTTTTTTCGTCTGCGCGGTTCACTGTGCGCCTGCTCCCGGGCGCTCGGACGCTTAACCCTTACAGCGCTCCAGGTACTCGCCGGTACGGGTGTCGATCTTGATCTTGTCGCCGGGGTTGATGAACAGGGGCACCTTGATCTCGGCGCCGGTCTCCAGGGTGGCGGGCTTGGTCACGTTGGTGGCGGTGTCGCCCTTGAAGCCGGGATCGGTCTCGCTGACCTCCAGCTCCACGAAGGTGGGGGGCTCCACGGCGAAGATCTTACCCTTGTAGGAGTTGATCTTACACACCATGTTCTCCTTCACGAAACGGAAGTTGTCGCCCATCATCTCGGCGCCGATGGGCACCAGATCGTAGGTCTCGGGGTCCATGAAGTAGTACAGGTCGCCGTCGTTGTAGCTGTACTCCATGTCCTTGCGCTCCACATAGGCCTGCTCAAACTTGGCGGTGGGGTTGAAAGAGGTCTCGGTCACGCCGCCGGTGATGACGTTCTTCATCTTGGTGCGGACGAAAGCGGCGCCCTTGCCGGGCTTGACGTGCTGGAATTCGACCACCTGCATGACCTGGCCGTCCATCTCAAAGGTCACGCCGTTGCGGAAATCACTGGCAGAAATCGTAGGCATTGAAATTCATCCTCCAAAA
>NZ_CALWOJ010000052.1 GCF_944383115.1 uncultured Flavonifractor sp.
CAGCCCAACTCCATCCTGACCCGTGAGCAGGCTGCCAAGATCATCTGCTACCTGCTGCTGGGTGAGGAGTCCGCTGAGAAGCTGACCACCAACTCCACCGTCTTCAAGGACGTGGCTGCTGACCGCTGGTCCGCTCCCTTCATCGGCTACTGCGTGAACCTGGGCATCCTGGCCGGCGACGGCGCTGGCAACTTCTTCCCCGAGGGCAAGCTGAACGGCGCTGCCTTCGCCAAGATGCTGCTGGTCGCTCTGGGCTATGATCCCAAGATCGAGAACTATGTTGGCGCCGACTGGATGATCAACGTAGCTTCCGACGCCATCGAGGCCGGCATCGCCCCCAAGGGCGTGGTGCTGTCCAACGAGCTGTCCCGTCAGGACGCCGCTCAGATGGCTCTGCAGACCCTGACCGCTAACATGGTCAAGTATGACAACCGCGGCACCACCATCAACAATGCTGACGGCAGCTCCGTCATCATTGGCAACAGCCCCGCTACTGCCGTGCCTGTCAATGGCGAGACCGCCAAGGAGAACTATGACCAGCGCACCGACGGCGCCGGCCGTGGCTATCAGCAGTTCTGCGAGAAGTACTTCCCCGACCTGATTAAGGTCGCCGGCGAGTCCGACGCCTTTGGCCGTCCCGCTGACTATCAGTGGAAGCTGGACAAGGACGAGGTCTACAACGCTGTTAAGACTGCCGACGCCAGCTACACCGAAGAGGTGAAGTCCGGCACCCTGTACACCGACCTGGGCCTGTCCGAGACCACCAAGGCTTCCGTGGTCGTGGACGGCGACGACACTGTTGCCAGCTTCTCCATCAAGAAGGGTGATAAGACCCCCACCGGCGGCAAGGGCGTTCTGACCGAGGCCTTTGTGGACGACGACAAGAACGTGACCCTGGTTCAGATCAACACCTATGTGGGTACCGTTTCCAACGTTGTCACCGCTGACGACGTGAAGGACGACGAGAAGCCCTACATCGAGATCAGCGGCCTGACCGGCAACGGCGGCAAGTTCGAGACCGCCGAGGTGTACGCTGAGGACGATGTGGTTCTGTACACCTACGACAAGAGCGAGAAGGAAGTCAAGTCCGTGGCCCTGGCCGAGAAGGTTGAGGATCTGGAGCTGACCTCCCGGACCGGCACCACCAAGTTCGTGGCCGGCGGCACCACCTATGAGTACAACAAGGTCAACCACAGCGAGACCGTCAACCTGAAGGACAGCATCACTGTCTACCTGGACACCAACGGCTACGTTGTCTACGTTGAGAAGTACGAGGCCGGTTCCACCAACTACGCCTTCGTGCTGGACACCAAGGCGAACGATGTTGAGTGGAGTACCGACAAGGTGACTTACACTGCCAAGCTGCTGCTGACCGATGGCACAGTCGTGACTGTCAGCACCGGTGAACAGAAGGTCTATGATAAGGACGATGCAAAGAAGAATTACAAGAACAGCTTCGTCTCCTACACTGTGGACGACGACGATGTCTACACCCTGACCAAGAAGGACGTCACTGCCGGCGGTGACAACATTGACGTGACCAAGGGTACCTCCAAGTTCGATATCAACGGCGCTACCAAAGGCGGCGAGTACTATGCCAACAGCAACACCATCTTCCTGGTGAATGACAAGACCAACGACGAGTACGCTGTGTACACCGGCATCGCCAACGTGCCCACCATGAACGGCGCCGCCACCGTGTATGTCAACACCAAGTCCGGCAACTCCGTGGCTTCCATCGTGTACATCTCCGCCGCCGACACCGTGGTGTCCGACGCCAACAAGGCTCTGGTCTACATCATCGCTGCCAGCAAGTCCGACCTGATCAGCGACGCCGACAAGGATGATTACTACACCTTCGACGCGGTCATCGACGGCGAGATCACCACTGTTGATGTGGCCAAGAAGCTCGTGGATGATGAGAAGAAGCTGGACTCCGACGTGCTGGCCAGCAAGCTGACCTACAACAGCAAGGACGTTGTCACCGGCATCACCCCCTATGTGGGCGAAGAGAGCGATAAGGATGACTACGCCTTCTCCGGCAAGAGTACCTCCAAGACCGCTGACGGCACTGTGGGTCTGAACGGCGCCTTCTACACCTACGCTGAGGACGTTGTGGTCTTCAAGATCGAGGACAACGAGTTCAGCAAGGTGTCCGTCACCTCCATCCGCGACGACGTGAACGACACCTTCAAGGCCGTGATCAAGGACGGCGAGATCATCGCCATCTTCATCACCGTCAAGGACGGCACCACTCAGGCTGATGTGGTTGAGCAGGCTGTGGCCAACGCCGTGAACGCTGTTCTGAACGGCAAGGACTACACTGCCTATGGCGAGATGAAGGCCGAGAACGGCAACGTCACCGTGTCTGGCAAGGCCGACTACATTGAGGCTCAGCCCGCTGAGGAGGGCCGCGTGACCAAGATCACCGCCGACCTGGCTCAGTTCCTGGGCCAGCTCTACAAGAAGGGCAATGCTTCCACCATCAAGTATGACGGTAAGACCTACCAGTGGAACAAGGAAGAGCCTCTGGATGGCAGCAACTGGACTGTCAACGGTGCCAATGACAATAACACTCTGGTCAAGGCCATCACCGATACCTGGAAGGCTGAGACCTCCGGTAAGTGGGCTGCCGATCATACCTACAAGGCCACCATCGAGGTGGACGGCGTCAAGATGACTTACACTGTCACTGTGGCTGCCCCCGCTACTGAGACTCCCTGATGAGTCCCCTGCTTGTGTAAACAAGTGAACAAGTAAAAGCGGCCCCCCTGATTCAGGGGGGCCGCTTTTCTCATTTGCCCAGGGCCAGGTAATGGTATGTCTCGCCCAATTCATTGAGCTGCGTACTGGGGGTGGTGCCGCTGGCCACGGAGCCGCCGCTGGCCCAGCCGTTGGCATACCAGCTCAGGCCCTTCTCGCTCCACTCCAGCGCCAGCACCCCGCCCATGCCTGCGGTGTCATTGGCCGCACCTCTGGTGCCGGGCCGCAGGAAGAGGGAGGTGGCCCGGTAGCTGCCGCCGGTGATCATAACCACCTCGGGGGAAAAGGGAAAGTCCAGGTGATTGGGAGAGGTCTCGCCCTCTTCTCCACTGCCCACATAGCTGCCGGTCATGACCCGGCAGTTGCCCTGGGCAGCGGTGGCCAGGGCGCTGTCGATCTTTTTGAAATCCTCATTGAAATCCGTCCGCAGAAAAGCGTCCGATCCCTCCCATTGGTGAAGCTGATAATTTTGGGTATAACTTGCCACATTCATTCCTCCTTGTTGTGATAGTTGCCCTCGCCTGTACGACTATGTGTCTGCTTGCTGCACGGAGAAAAGAAATTGCCTTTGGAAGCAGCTGGCCGTTGACGGGGGGTACAAATTCTGACAAAATACCACATATTTCAGCAATTAAACCGCAAGACACAGGAGGAAGGAACATGGCACGAAAAGCGATCAAAAAAAACCTGGCCTATGACGACGAGAAGGGGCTGTATTACGTCAGCTTCAACTACGGCACCGGCCCCGACGGCAAACGGGATCGGCGTGTGCGTACCTTTGCCCACCGGGCGGAGGCGGAGGCGGCCCTGGAGCAGTTTCGCAGCGGGCCGGGCAGGTGGTTGCGGGGCGACGGGGACCGCACCACCCTGGAGGAGTGGCTGAACTATTGGCTGGAAGAGGTCATCGCCCCAAACCGGGCCTATACCACCTACTACTCCTACCGTACCCTGATCCGAAACCACCTGGTTCCGGCCCTGGGGGCCATCCGGCTGCGCCAGCTGGAGCCCTGGCACATCCAGCGTTACTACGCCCAGAAAATGCGGGAGGGGCGGCTGGACGCCAACAGCGTCCACAAGCACCATATCCTGCTCCACACCGCCCTCCAGCTGGCCTTCCGGCAGAAAATCCTCCGGGAAAATCCGGTGGAGCGGGTGGAGCCGCCACGGGAACACCCCACCCGCCAGTATTACTACACCCCGGAGCAGCTGCGCCAGCTCCTCCAGGCGGTGGAGGGCTCCTGGCTGGAGCCGGTGGTCAAGCTGGGGGCCTACCTGGGCCTGCGGCGGGGGGAGATCTGCGGCCTGCGGTGGAGCGACGTGGATTTCCAGCACAACGAGATCCACATCCGCACCACCCGCACCACCGCCGGGAGACATGTGGTGGAAAAAGGCCCAAAGACCAAAACCTCCATCCGTACCCTGGGCATCGCCGGGCTGGAGGATCTGACCCGGCTGCTGCGCGCCCTCCGGGCGGCGCAGCTGCGCCGGGCCGCCCAGGATCAGGACTATCGGGACAGCGGCTATGTGCTGACCGACAGCAGGGGGGAGCCCAGGCATCCCAATATGGTCACCTGGGCCCTGCGGGATTTCGTGGATCGGCGTGGCCTGCCGCCTATCACCGTCCACGGCCTGCGCCACACCTTCGCCAGCCTGGCCAACAGCGCCCGCATCCCCCTGGTGGATATCGGCAAGGCCCTGGGCCATAAAGACGCCACCATCACCGGGCGTGTGTATACCCACATCTTCGACCAGACCCACCAGGAGGTACTCAACACCGTGGCCGCCCGCATCCAGGCCGGCTAATGCAAAATTCCTGCTTGACAAACCAGGAAGCTAAGCATATGATTATGACAGAGCAAAAAGTTTAGGAGGTGGCCCATGACCCAGCGGGAACGGCAGATCCTGAGATGGATCGAAGAAAACCCTCTGATCTCCCAGCAGGAGCTGGCGGACAAGGCCGGCATTACCCGTTCGTCGGCGGCGGTCCACATCTCCAACCTGATGAAGCAGGGGCATATTGCTGGCAAGGGGTATATCGTCCGCACCGCGCCCTATGTGGTGGTGGTGGGGGGCGTCAACCTGGATATCGGGGGCCGGTCTCTGGCCAAACTGGTGCCGGAGGACTCCAATCCGGGGCAGGTACGCACCAGTTTGGGGGGCGTGGGCCGCAACATTGCCCACAACATGGCCCTGCTGGGGCTGGATGTGCGGCTGCTCACCGCCTTTGGCGACGACCTCAACGCCCAGCGCATTGCGGCCAGCTGCGGGGAACTGGGCATCGACATCAGCCAGTGCCTGACGGTGCCGGGGGGCGCCACCTCCACCTATCTGTTCATTGCGGGCCAGGAGGGGGATATGGCCCTGGCGGTCAGCGATATGGAGATCTACCGCCATCTGACCCCCGCCTTTCTGGCCGGGCGGGCCAGGCTGTTACAGAACGCCCAGCTGGTGGTGGTGGATACCAATATTCCCGCAGAATCCATCGCCTGGCTGGCGGATAACCTGAGCGTACCTATTTTTGCCGACCCGGTATCCACCGCAAAAGCCGTCAAACTCAAGCCGGTGCTGGGGAAACTCCACACCCTCAAGCCCAACCGCGTGGAGGCGGAGCTGCTCTCCGGCGTGGCCATTACCGACGAGGCCAGCCTGAACGCCGCTGCCGACGCCCTGCTGGCCACCGGCCTGCGGCGGGTCTTCATCAGCCTGGGGGGCGACGGCATCCTGGCCGCCGACCACAGCGGGCGGGTCCATGTACCCTGCTGTCCCGGCCAGATGGTGAATACCACGGGCTGCGGCGACGCGGGCATGGCGGCCATCGCCTGGGCCTATCTGGAGGGCACCGATCTGGCGGGCACCGCCAAGGCCGCCATGGCGGCGGGCGCCATCGCAATGGAAAGCAGCGAGACCATCAACCCGGCCATGAGCAGCCAACTGCTCACAAGCCGGATGGAAGCATGATTCAGATCATCATTGGAGGTAATTGGAATGAATCTCAACAAGTTTTTGGATGTTGCCCCTGAAGTCGCCCAGGCCGTGGCCCAGGGCAAGCCGGTGGTGGCCCTGGAGTCCACCATCATCTCCCACGGTATGCCCTATCCCCAGAATGTGGAGACCGCCCTGAAGGTGGAGCAGATCATCCGGGACAACGGCGCGGTGCCCGCCACCATCGCCATCCTGGGCGGGCGCCTCAAGGCCGGCCTCACCCCCGAGGAGATCGAGTACCTGGGCAAGCAGGGCCAGGCGGTGACCAAGGCCAGCCGCCGGGACCTGGCGGTGCTGGTGGCCCGCAAGGCCGACGGCGCCACCACCGTCACCACCACCATGATGATCGCCCACATGGCGGGCATCCAGATCTTCGCCACCGGCGGCATCGGCGGCGTCCACCGGGGCGCTGAGACCACGATGGACATCTCCGCCGACCTGGAGGAGCTGGCCGCCACCCCCGTGATGGTGGTATGCGCCGGCGCCAAGTCCATCCTGGATCTGGGCCTGACCCTGGAGTACCTGGAGACCCACGGCGTGCCTGTCATCGGCTACGGCACCAAGGAGCTGCCCGCCTTCTACACCCGCAAGAGCGGCTTTGAGGTGGACTACCGCATGGATACCCCCGAGGAGATCGCCGCCGCCTTCCATGCTTCCCGGGAACTGGGCCTCAAGGGCGGTATGCTGGTGACCAACCCCATCCCCGAGGAATTTGCCATGGATCACGACGTCATCAACAAGGCCATCGACGAGGCCATTGCCCAGGCCAAGGCCCAGGGCATCCACGGCAAGGCCACCACCCCCTTCCTGCTGGCCAAGGTGAAGGAGCTGACCGGCGGCGACAGCCTGGATTCCAACATCCAGCTGGTGTTCAACAACGCCCGTCTGGCCGCTCGCACCGCCGCCGCGCTGTGCAGCATGAACTGAGTTTGACGCTTTTCCAGGGACGCCGCCTTTGCGGCGTCCTTTTTTTCCATATTTCGTCCCTGGAAATTGTCACAATGTTTCTTTTTGCTAACATTAAGGCCGGGTTTATTGCAACCACGCCTGGGGAGACGTATAATAAAAACCAAGATAAGTGACACTGTGTTCACGGGGCTGCCGCCCCGGCGGGCAGGGTGAGAAACGTGCTTTCCCGCGTGGAAGAAACGAGGCGATTTTATGGCGCGGAAGAAACATGGATTTTATCGGCTGTGCGCGGCGCTGCTGGGACTGATGCTGCTGCCGGTTGGGGCATGGGCGGCCCAGCCCGATCAGGCCGCGCCTGTGCTGGGGATCTATACCACCGGGGATATGGCGGGCCGGGTCTATGAGACCGACCCGCTCACCGGCGTGGAAGAGGAGAGCGGCTATTTGAAGGTGGCCGCCGCCATGACGGAGGAACGGGAACAGGTGGAGAGCGCCCTGCTGCTGGACAGCGGGGACGCGGTGGCCAATGATCTGGCCAGCGGCAGCGCCGCCGACACCGCCCTGGCCCTGCGCACCATCGGCTATGACGCTCTGGTCCCCAGCCTGGAGGAGTTCCGTCTGGGCCAGGGCCATCGGGCAGCCTTTTTCCGGGACCTGACCCGGACGGAAGGGGAGGGCACGCCGGTGGAACTGCTCTCCGCCGACTGGCTGGACGGTAAAACCGGGCAGCCTGCCGCCCAGCCCTACCAGATCTTCACCCGCCAGCTGGGTGGCAAGGAGATCCGCATTGCAGTGGTGGGCCTGGGTACGCTGGAAGTGCCGGAGTCCCTGCCCGCCTACTATTACAGCGACAGCCGGTTCGGCCACCTGGACGACGGGAGCGGCGACTATGCCTGGGAGTGGAATCACTGGGTGCAGCCCCAGCTGGCGCGGGAGAACTGCGATCTGGTGGTGGTGTGCTGTCACGGCGACCTGGATACGCTGGAACAGTTTGCGGCTGAGACGGCGGGCATCGATCTGCTGGTAGGCGGACATGGCGCGGCCGGTACCGGCGTGCTGCGGGACCGGGACGGCCAGGAGGTGCCCTGGGTCAGCGGCGGAGGGACCGCCCTCACCCGTACCGACGTGACCCTCTCCCCGGAGGGGAAACCGGTGATCGGAAGCAGCCAGCTGCTGGAACTTTCCGACTATGAGAACGATATGGACCTGGCCCAGGCTGTGGCGCCCGGACAGACGACCCGGCAGAATAAGGCCGGGCAGCGGACGGGAGCCCTGTCCGGCGACTGGTCGGACGCCGCCGCCGATCCCCTTCGCCAGACTCCGGTTGCCGACCTGGTGGCCCGGGCCATGCTGTGGACCTCGGGGGCGGACGGGGCGCTGGTGACCAACGGCAGCCTGGGCAGCCTGCCGGAACGGAGCGACGCCGGTTTGGGTGTGCGCATCCTTACCCTGAGAGACTGCGCCCTTCTGGCCGCCGGGGACAGTCCCGTGGTGGTGGTGGAACTGACCGGCGCGCAGCTGGAAGGATGGCTGGACATCTGCGCCGGACGGTATCAGGTGGATGAATCCGGCCAGCTTACCGGCGGCGACGACGCCGATTTTCTCTATGGTATGGACTATGAACTCTACACAGGCGCCCAGCCCGGTCAACGGGTGGCCAATCTGACCTGGCAGGGCCAGCCCGTTGAGGCGGAAGAGACCTACCGGGTGGTCATGGAGGCTTCCCACCTGGAGGATGAGGAATTCCCGGCCTGTACGGTTCTGTGGTCGGCTGCCTCCGATATGCAGTATGCCGCCACCGGCGGCACGATGGCCTCTCTGCTGGCGGCCTATGCCTCCCGCAACGGCGCTATTCTCCCCCAACGGGACAGCAGCTGGGCGGTCTATCCCGGCACGGTGGACAGTCCCTTGACCAGACTGGAATTTGTGGAACTGCTCTATGAGGCCGCCGGACGACCTAAGCCGGGCGCCGACGTGGCTTTTGTGGATATTGCGGACAGTGACGCCGTGGTGTGGGCTGCCGAGAGCCGGATCGTCAGCGGGGATGGGAAGGGGATGTTCCTGCCCCAGTCGCTGGTGACCCGTGAGCAGGCGGCCGCCATGCTCTATCACTACGCCCGGGCGGAAGGCATGGATCTGACCACCGACGGTGGGGCAGTCAACAGCCTGTCTGATCGTGCTTCGGTCTCCGGTTGGGCGGTGACCGCGGTGGATTTCTGCCTCCAAAACGGCCTGATGGAGCCTGTGGACGGCCAGTTCCTTCCCGCCGCCACCATGACCCGGTCGGAAGCGCGGAGGACTGTGGAAGTTTTGAATACGTTGGAATAACAGAATAAGCCGTTATGAAACGG
The DNA here is from genome assembly GCF_944383115.1 of uncultured Flavonifractor sp. Lineage (GTDB taxonomy): Bacteria > Bacillota > Clostridia > Oscillospirales > Oscillospiraceae > Flavonifractor. Next base: position 9,006 of record NZ_CALWOJ010000052.1, read on the forward strand.
ACGCCCGGGAGGGCGTCCGTTTTTCTTTCACAAAACGGTAAGAGGGTGTTTAGAAATTTTTAAGATGGATCTGTTACACTGACCTCACAAGAAAAGGAGGCATTGAGATGGAACAGATCCTGAAAGTGGAAGGGCTGTGCCGGGATTACGGCAGAGGAACGGTCACCCACGCGGTGGACCATGTGGATTTTGCGGTGGAAAAGGGGGAATTCGTAGGTATTATGGGCCCATCGGGCAGCGGAAAGACCACCCTGCTCAACTGCATCTCCACCATCGACACCCCCACGGCGGGCCACATCTGGGTAGAGGGGAAGGATATTACCGCCCTGCGGCAGAAGGACCTCTCCCGTTTCCGCCGGGAGCGGCTGGGCTTTGTATTCCAGGACTGCAATCTGCTGGATACCCTCACCGCCTTTGAAAATATTGCCCTGGCCCTCACCATCCGCAAGACGCCTGTGGAGCAGGTGGAGCCGCTGGTGCAGGAGACTGCCCGGCTGCTGGAGATCACCGACTGCCTGAACAAGTATCCCTATCAGATGTCGGGGGGCCAGCAGCAGCGTACCGCCGCCGCCCGGGCCATTGTGACCCAACCGGCCCTGATCCTGGCCGACGAGCCCACCGGCGCGCTGGACTCCAAGTCCGCCCGGCTGCTGCTGGATCGGTTTGAGGCCATGAACCAGCTGTGTGAGGCCACCATCCTGATGGTGACCCACGACGCGTTTACCGCCAGCTACTGCCACCGCATCCTCTTTTTGCGGGACGGGTCGGTATTTGCCCAGCTGGAGCGGGGGGATCTGGAGCGGCGGGACTTTTTCCGGCAGATCATCGGCGTGGTGGCCCGGCTGGGAGGTGACCAGAGCGATGTTCTCTAAGCTGGCGGTCAAGAATGTGGGGCGCAGCTTCCGGGACTACGGGGTTTATTTCCTCACCGTGGCCTTCGGCGTGTGCCTTTTTTATGTGTTCAACGCCCTGGAGACTCAGGCGGTGATCCGCTATCTGGCCCGGCATCCCCGCTCCGATGTGGTAGGCGCCATACAGCGGCTCATCGGGGTACTCTCTGTCTTTGTGTGGTTCGTACTGGCCTTCCTCATCCTGTACGCCTCCCGCTTTCTGGCCCGCCGCCGGGCCAGGGAAATGGGCACCTATCTGCTGCTGGGCATGGAACGGTGGCAGGTGGCCAGACTGCTGCTGGCCGAGACGGCGGTGACCGCCCTCATCGCGCTGGGGGTGGGCCTGGCGCTGGGGGTGGCTTTGTCCCAGGCCCTGTCGGTGTTTACCGCCGGATTGTTTGCGGTACCCATGACCTTCTTTACCTTCTCCGTCTCCCTGCCCGCCTTGGGCAAGACGGTTTTGGCTTTTGCGGCCATTTTCCTGCTGGTGATGCTCTATCACGCCCTCTCTGTCTCCCGCCGGAAGCTGATCGCCCTCATACAGGCAGAGCGTACCAACCAGGAGCTGAGGGTAAGAAATCTGGGCGCATCGGTGGTGCTTTTCCTGGCGGGATGCGCCCTGTTGGGCGTGGCCTATGCCATGCTGCTGACCCGGGGCCTGCTCCGGGTGGACGCCCTGTTCTGGGTGATGCTGGGCCTGGGAAGCCTGGGTACTCTGCTGTTTTTCCGGGGCCTGTCCGGCTTTCTGCTGCGGCTGTGTCAGAGCAGCAAAAGGCTCTATTATAAAAACTTGAATCTGTTTATCCTCCGGCAATTCAACGCCAGCATCAACACCACTTACCGCTCCATGACGGTGATCTGCCTGATGCTGCTGCTGGCCATCGGAATTACCGCCACCTCGGTGGGGCTGAACAATACCGTGGAACAGATGGCCAGGGAGGCCCAGCCCCAGGATGTGGAACTCATTGCCTGGCCGGAGGAGGAAGGCGACGATCTGGATCTGCCTGCAGTTCTTATGACCAGGGGGTTTGACCTGTCCCGTCGGTGTGCCCGCTGGGCGGCCTTCCCCATGTATGAGGATGAGGAGGGGCGGCCCTGCCTGCTGCAAAAGGACTATCAGGCCTATGTGGACGCCTGGGGCGAGACCCAGGCCGGCGCCTTCCTGGAGAGCTGGGGCGCCCGGGTTCTGGACGGGGATGGTGGTACCCTTGTCGTTCAACGTTGGTACTTCCTGGCCGACTACGCCGGAGACTCCCAGGAGGCGGAGGACGCCTTCCTCCAGGCAGTGACGGACATCCCGGCCACCGGCGGCTACCAGTACAGCACCAGACTGTCCACCTGGATGGATCTGGTGGGAACCAAGGTGCTGGTGCTGTTTATCGGGCTCTATTTGGGTGTGGTGTTCCTGGTGGCCTCGGCGGCGGTGCTGGCCCTCCAGCAGCTCAGTCAGGCCGCCGACAGCGCCCGGCGCTATCGGGTGCTGTCCCGGCTGGGCGTCTCGGAGAAGATGCGGGGCCGGTCGGTGGATATCCAGGTGTTCCTGGCCTTCTTCCTGCCCCTGGCCCTGGCGCTGATCCATGCCGTGGTAGGTATGACCGCCGCCAATGCCGTGATTGCCGAGGTGGGGCGGGTGGATGCGGCGGCCTCCAGCGCCGTCACCGCCCTGCTGCTGGTGGCAGTATACGGCGGCTACTTCCTGGCCACCTGCTGGGGCAGCCGGCGGCTGCTGCGTTCTGGGACATAAAAAATACGAAAAACCCTTGCAATCGTCCTTCATTTGTGCTATCATTTCTCTTACGTGTAAGAGACGGCGCGGGTGTACTGCGCCTAAATAGAGTGTATCTTGCCCCATTGACGGGGCCGAAAGGACGATGTAGCGTGGATATCACCAAGCTGATTCTGAGCATTATCGATGTGGCGGCCTGCCTGTTCCTCATTTCCGTGGTGCTGCTCCAGTCCGGCAAGAGCGCCGGCCTGTCCGGTGCCATCGCCGGTGTTGCGGACACCTTCATGGCCAAGAACAAGGCCAAGAGCTGGGACGCCAAGCTGGCCAAGATGACCAAGTGGGTGGCCATCGCTTTTATGATCCTGACCTTTGTGATCTGCCTGCTCTGAGCATGCGAAAAAACGCCCTTCCGGTTTCGGAAGGGCGTTTTTGTTGCGCCTGGGACAAAAAGGGGTATAATACAAACCAGAAACACCAGAATCAGAAAGGAACGATCTATGAAAGAGACAAAGGAACTGATCGGAACCTACCAGGCCAGCGGCCGGGGGTTCGGTTTTCTTATACCGGAGGAGGGAGAGGACTGCTTCATCCCGCCCCGGGCCGACGGCGGCGCCTGGAACGGCGATAAAGTCATTGCCCGCATCACCGAGGAGGACCCGTCGGCGGGGCGCCGGGTGGCCAAGGTGGTCCAGGTGCTGGAGCGGGCCAACAAAACCGTCACCGGCGTGCTGGAGCGGCGGGATCACGCCCTCTGGCTGAACCCGGACAACGAGCGCCTGCCCGGCCCCATCCAGGTGTTTACCAAGCGGAAGGGGGTGCGCCCCGGCGAGCGGGCGGCCGTGGCCATGACCAGCTTCGGCGGCGGCAGGACTGCCCCCATGGGCACCCTACGGGAGCGGTTCGGTCCCGCCGACCGGCGGGAGAGTGCCGTGGAGGCCATCCTCTACACCCACGACATTGAGCGGGCCTTCCCGCCCGCCGTGCTGGCCCAGACCGAGACCATCCCCCAGGCGGTGGAACCCTCCGCCCTGGCGGGGCGGCTGGACCTGCGGGACAAGACCATCATTACCATCGACGGGGCCTCCTCCAAGGACTTTGACGACGCCGTTAGCCTGGAGAAGGACGACCAGGGCCGCTGGGTGCTGGGGGTCCACATCGCCGATGTGAGCCACTATGTCCAGCCTGGCACGCCCCTGGACCTGGAGGCTTGGGAGCGGGGTACTTCGGTGTATTTTGCCGACCAGGTGGTGCCCATGCTGCCGGTGGAGCTGTCCAACGGCATCTGCTCCCTGAACCCCCATGTGGACCGGCTGGCCCTGTCCTGCATCATGACCATGGACGCAAGCGGCGGGGTGGTGAACCACACCATCGCCAAATCGGTGATCTGCTCCGCCGAGCGGATGACCTATGAGGACTGCAACGTGCTGCTGGCGGGGGAAGACGCAGCCCTGGCGGAGCGGTACGCCCATATCCTGCCCATGCTGCGGGACATGGCCGCCCTGGCCAGGCAGCTGGAGAAGCTGCGCCGGAACCGGGGGGCCCTGGACCTGGAGACAAAAGAGAGCTATGTGATCTGCGACAGTGAGGGCAGACCGGTGGACGTGGCGCTGCGGCAGCAGGGGGAGAGCGAGAAGCTCATCGAGTCCTTCATGCTGGCTGCCAACGAGTGCGTGGCGGAGCATCTGAACCGCCTCCACAAGCCCTGCGTCTACCGGGTCCATGAGAAGCCCTCCGATGAGAAGGGGGAAGCTCTGCGTACCATGGTAGCCCCTCTGGGCTACGACCTGAAGGGGACCGACAGCCACTCCCTCCAGAAGCTCCTGGACTGGGCCAAGGGCAGGCCGGAGGAGGGGGCGGTATCCATGATGGTGCTGCGCTCCCTGATGAAGGCCCGGTACGATGAGGACAACCTGGGCCACTTTGGCCTGGGGGCGGAGTATTACTGCCATTTCACCTCCCCCATCCGCCGCTATCCCGACCTGATGGTCCACCGTGTGCTTACCGCCCTGCTGGACGGGACGCTGGACAAGCAGGAGAAGAAGCTGACCACTGCCGTGGGGCGGGCCGCTGTCCAGTCCTCCCAGCGGGAGCTGGCCGCCCAGGAGGCCGAGCGGGAGATCGAGAAGCGGTACCTGGCCGAGTTTATGGCGGGCCACATCGGGGAGAGATTTGCCGGCGTGGTGTCCGGCGTCACCCGGTTCGGCCTCTTTGTGTCGGTGGCCGGTGGCGTGGAGGGCCTGCTGCCGGTGGAGGCTCTGCCCGGCGGGCCCTGGGAGTACGACCAGGCCCATCTGCTCCTGGTGGAGTTGAACGGCAGCGGCCGGTACACCTTCGGCATGGCCCTGGAGGTGGAGTGCGCCGCCGCCGACCCGGTGAGCGGTCAGGTGGACTTTATCCTCCCCGGCGGTACCCCTGTAGCCAAGCGGGAGGGGCGCCCGGAGAAGCCCAAGCTGGAAAAGCCTCGCCGGAAGAAGGGAGGCAATCGCCGGGCCATGCACCTGCCCAAACGGCGAAAAGGGGGCAAAAAGCGATGACGAAACGGATTCTTTCCTGGGTGTTATTGCTCTGCGTATTGGGTTTGACGGGGTGCGGCAGTCAAATGCCCGCCCCTACGCCGACGCCTACGCCTGCCGCCACCCCCAGCGCCACCCCCACCCCCACATCTACGCCCACCCCGGAGCCTACCCCCACCCCTGACCCGGTGGCGGAGGCTCTGGCGGCCATGACCACCGAAGAGAAGGTG
>NZ_CALWOJ010000053.1 GCF_944383115.1 uncultured Flavonifractor sp.
CTGCCCGGCTGCGACCGGGAGACCCTGCTGGTGCTGGACGCCACCACCGGCCAGAACGGCCTGATCCAGGCCAAGCAGTTCAAGGAGACCGCCGGCATCACCGGTATCGTCCTCACCAAGCTGGACGGTTCCGCCAAGGGCGGCATTGTCATCGCCATTGCCCAGGAACTCCAGGTGCCGGTAAAGTATATCGGCGTGGGCGAGGGCATCGACGACCTGATGCCCTTTGAGGCGGAAGCCTTTGTGGAAGCTCTGATTTGATGGAGGTTATAACAATGGCCAGAATTGACGGACGGGCCAACGACCAACTTCGGCCCATTGAGATCATTCCCAACTTCAACAAATTTGCTGAGGGCTCCTGCCTCATCCGCTGCGGCAACACCCAGGTGCTGTGCTGCGCCAGCGTGGAGGAGCGCACCCCGCCCCACGTCCCCGAGGGGGAGGGCTGGGTCACCGCCGAGTACTCCATGCTGCCCCGGGCCAACCGGGAGCGATCCAAGCGGGACATTGCCAAGTTAAAGCTGTCCCCCCGCTCCGCGGAGATCCAGCGGCTGGTAGGCCGCTCTCTCCGGGCCTGTGTGGACATGAAGAAGCTGGGGGAGCGCACCATCACCGTGGACTGCGATGTACTCCAGGGTGACGGCGGTACCCGTACCGCCAGCGTAACCGGCGGCTTTGTAGCCCTGAGCCTGGCCCTGTACAAGCTGGTGCAGGAGGGTGTGCTGGAGAGCATGCCCCTCAAGACCTGCGTGGCCGCCATTTCCGCCGGCATCGTGGACGACCAGCTGCTGCTGGATCTGTGCTATGAGGAGGATTCCTCCGCCCAGGTGGACCTGAACTGCGTCATGACCGGGGAAGGGGAACTGGTGGAACTCCAGGGCACCGGCGAGGGCCGGACCTTCACCATCGCCGAGCAGCAGGCTCTGGTGGAGCTGTGCGCCAAGGGAATCCGGGAAGTGCAGGCCATCCAGAAGGCCGCTCTGGGAGGTTAAGCGTATGAAAATGGTATTGGCCAGCAAGAACGCTCACAAGCTGGTGGAGATGAAGGACATCCTCTCCCAGCTGGGGGTGGAAGTGGTGCTGGAGTCCGACGTGGGCGTGGACGTGGATGTGGAGGAGACAGGCACTACCTTTGAGGAGAATGCCTATCTGAAGGCCCACGCGGTGTGTGAGGCCTCCGGCCTGCCCGCCATTGCCGATGACTCCGGCCTGTGCGTGGACGCCCTCAACGGCGCCCCCGGCGTGTACTCCGCCCGCTACGGCGGCCCCGAACTGGACGACGTGGGCCGGTACAGACTGCTGCTGGAGAACCTGCGGGGCCAGCTGGACCGGCGGGGGAAATTCGTTTCCTGCATCTGCTGCTGTTTCCCCAACGGGGACAAGGTGGAGGCCAGGGGGGAATGCCCCGGCACCATCGCCTACGCCCCCAAGGGTGAGGGCGGATTCGGCTATGATCCGGTGTTTTTTATTCCAGGGCTGAAAAAGACCTTTGCGGAGCTGACCGCCCAGGAGAAGAACGCCATCTCGCACCGGGGCAACGCCCTGAAACAATTTAAGACAGAATTGGAGAACTATCTGAATGGACTTGACAAGTAAACAGCGGGCCCAGCTGCGGGGCCTGGCCAACAACATTGACACCATCCTCCATGTGGGCAAGGACGGCATCGGCGACAACCTGGTGAAGCAGGCCGACGATGCCCTGGAGGCCAGAGAGTTGATCAAGGGCAAAGTGCTGGAAAACTCTTTGCTCACCAGCCGGGAGGCGGCGGAGGAGCTGGCGCAAAAGACCCGCAGCGAAGTGGTGCAGGTCATCGGAACAAAATTTGTGCTGTATCGTCCAACCCACAGGAAGGACAAGAAGGACAAGATCGTGCTGGTGTCGGACAAGAAGCGCAGACAGTAATGAAAAGGGGGCATGGTCATGAAGCTGGGCATTTATGGCGGTACCTTCAATCCACCCCATTTGGGGCATCTGACTTCAGCCCGGGCGGCGCTTGACATTCTGGAACTGGATCGCTTGCAGTTTGTCCCGGCGGCAACGCCGCCCCACAAGACGCTGCCTGCCGGCAGCCCCACGCCTCAGCAGCGGCTGGACATGGTGGAGCTGGCGGCGGACAGCCTGCTGCTGCCCGACAGGATCGGGGCCAGCGATCTGGAACTTTCCCGCCCCGGCAAGAGCTATACCGCCGATACCCTGGAGCAGCTCCATGCCCGGTACCCGGACGCGGAACTGTGGCTGATGATGGGTACCGATATGTTCCTCACCCTGCACAACTGGCGGGAACCGGAGTGTATCACCCGCCTGGCAGGGGTGTGTACCTTTGCCCGCACCCAGAGCGACAGCGGGGAGGCCCTGCAAATTCAGGCGGAGTATCTGCAAAAGACCTTTGGGGCCAAAACCTGCGTACTCCAGCTGCCCCAAATCGTGGACGTGTCCTCCACCCAGCTGCGCCAGATGCTGGAGCGGGGGGAGGGGCAGGAGTACCTGCCTCCGGCGGTGTATGGATACATCATCCGTCACGGACTCTACGGCGTTCACTATGATCTCAAGCGACTACCCGACCGGGAACTGCGGGCCTGTGCCTGCTCTATGATCCGGGCCAAGCGGATCGCCCACATCAGAGGTACGGAAGAGGAGGCGGTGCGCCTGGCCCACCGCTGGGGCGCCGATGAAGAAAAGGCCCGCCGGGCGGGTATCCTTCATGACATCACCAAGTATCTGGAGATGGACGAACAGTTGCAATTGTGCCGCAAATATGGTATCGTACTGGATGATTTGGAACAGCGTGCAGTCAAACTGCTCCATTCCAAAACCGGGGCGTGTGTGGCCCGGGACGTGTATGGAGTGAGCGACGATATCTACAGCGCCATTTTCTGGCACACCACCGGCAAGGCGGACATGACCCTGCTGGAAAAGATCCTCTATATTGCCGACTATATGGAGCCCACCCGGGATTTCCCCGGCGTGGAACGTCTGCGGAAGCTGGCCTATGAGGATCTGGACCAGGCTGTGCTGGCGGGGTGTGAGATGAGCATCCAGGAGATGGCGGACCGGGGCCTGCCGGTCCACAGCAATACGCTGCAGGCCAGGGATTGGCTGAGGAGCAAATCCAGCAGAAAGGAACCTTGAGATGAACCCGGAAGAGAAAAAGAACAGCCGCGGCGGCGCCCGGCTCGCGAAAGAGCAAAAGCCGCCCAAAGCCCCCAGGCAGAAAAAGCCCAAGCCCCAGCGCACCCCCAAGGAAAAGGTGCTGCGCATTTTATTTATCGTATTGACAGTCATCGCTACGTTGATCGTAGTTTTGTTCGTCGCATATAAACTTCTGGTGGTCAAGCCGGAGATCCCCAACGTGGAGCCTCCGGAAGCCGAGGCCTCTGCCGGAATGGAGATGACGGGGCCCAAACTGTACGGCGACCGGAAGGAGGAGTTCTACACCTTCCTGGTGGTGGGACGGGACACCGGCGGCGGCGGCAACACCGACACCATTATGGTCATGTCCTACGACATCCCCAACCAGAAACTGAACGTGCTGAACCTGCCCCGGGATACGATGGTCAACGTACCCTGGGATGTAAAGAAGATCAATTCCGTCTATAACTGGGCCGCCAACTATGACCGGGACGGCATCGACTATCTGAAGGAGGAGATCTCCTATCTGATCGGCTTCCAGCCCGACTTCACTATGGTGGTGGAATGGGAGGCCGTGGGCGAGCTGGTGGACGCCATCGGGCCGGTGTGGTTTGACGTGCCCTACGATATGAACTATGACGACGGCAGCCAGGATCTCTACATCCACCTGGAGGCCGGATACCAGGAGATCGACGGCGACAAGGCCATGCAGCTGCTGCGCTGGCGGAAGAACAACAAGGTGGTAAACGGCAGGATCGTGGCCTACGGCGGCTATCCCACCGGCGACCTGGGGCGCATCCAGACCCAGCAGGAGTTCCTGAAAGCGGTCATTGAGACCTGCCTGCAAAATCTGACCATCGACAAGATCCCCGCCCTGGCTCAGATTTTCTTCAATAATGTGGATACCCGGGATACCCTGACGGTGAACAATCTGGCCTGGTTTGCCCAGGAGGCCATTCTGGGCGGGCTGAGCATGGACAATGTCAACTTTATGACCCTGCCCTGCGAGGGCGTTTATGTCTATAGCCGGACCGTGGGCAACAAGCAGTCCTATGTGACCCCCATCCAGGATCAGACCCTGGAGATGATCAACACCTACTTCAACCCCTATCTGGAGGATATCCGGCTGGATCAGCTGGATCTGATGAGCGTCAATGACGACGGCTCGCTGTCCTCTACCAGAGGTTATGTGGAGGACACCTACGCTGCCCGGCCTCAGAACGGCGGCTCCAGCAGTTCCGGCAGCTCCAGCACCAGTACCTCCACCCCCAAACCCAGCGACACGCCGGAGCCGGAGGTGACCTCCACCCCCAAGCCCAGTAATACGCCAGTGGCCAGTACCCAGCCTTCCACCACCCCGTCGCCAACGCCCAGCCCGGCGGCCAGCGCCCAGCCCTCGGCGACCCCCTCGCCTACCCCAACTCCGGCTCCTACGCCGGCAGCCACACCCGCTCCTGAATCGACACCGGAGATCGGTCCGGGTATGGAGCCTGTGGAATAAAGGAGAGATGTTATGTTAACACCTAAAGAAATTGCCCTGCTGGCCGCCAAAGCGTTGGACAGCAAGAAGGGCCTGGATATCAAGGTGCTGGAGACCGGTCATCTGACCACTCTGGCCGACTATTTCGTGTTGTGTTCCGCCACCTCCACCACACAGATCAAGGCTCTGGCCGATGTGTGTGAGAAGGAACTGAAGGAGGCCGGGGAGCCTCCCCACCATGTGGAGGGACACCGGGGCGGCATCTGGATTCTGCTGGATTTCTCCTCGGTGGTGGTCCACATCTTTAATGAGGAGGCCAGAGAGTTTTACGATCTGGAGCGCCTGTGGAGCGACGCCACCCCTGTGGATCTGTCCGGTGTACTCACCGAAAACTGAAACCATAAAAAAGTGTCGCGGCATCTGCCGCGACACTTTTTTATGCTCTGATGACCGGGCTGGAGGTCCACTCCAGGCCGCAGGGGTTGGGGGTGGAAAAGCACAGACCGTACAGGTCGGTGTACCTGGCCTCCGCCTCAAAAAGCTGTCGTGCCGTGTCGGTGAGGGCTTTGGCCTGGGCGGGCTTGGTGATGATGGGCAGGGAACAGACCTCTTTCATCTCCCTGAGCAGCGTCTGCCCCCTGCCGGTACAGCCCAGCACCCGGAGATAGGGGGGCAGGGGCGGGCGGCCAGAAGCGGAGATGCCCAGAAAGGCGGACAGAGCCAGACGCCGCAACCGGGCGTGGGTGTACCGTTTGGTTTTGGCCAGGGCATAAAATTCCTCCAGGGAGAGGGCCTGCCGGGCGGAGCGGACCAGCCGTTCCGGCAGGCCCTCCGCCCCGCCGCCGTCTGGCAGGGCGGCCCACGCCCCGGCGTCCATGGTGCGCAATTTGGCCAGAATGGCCCGCTCCACATAAGCCAGGGAAGATATCCGGCCTATTTTGTCCAGTGTCCCGGGCCGCACCAGGCGGGCGGCCGTCTCTTCCTGCCCACTGCGCAGCAGCTGCCGGATCCGGGTGGCGGAGGCGAAGCCATCCACTGCCTGACTTCCGTTATGGGCCGCCCCCCGGCGGGGCACCGTTACAACCTCCATAGCGGCGTTCAGATGGCGAAGGGCCCGCAGGTACTCCACACCCAGGTTGTTGTTGGGGGTGGACAGGCAGGACGCATTTGCCGCCTCCTGTCGGGCGGCAGGGAAGGAGAGACCCCTGTCCAGGGCGGAGCGCAGCTTGGCAGGGTAGTCCGGGGCGTCCAGAGCCTCCGCAGCCTGGCGCAGTTCATCGGTGCTGCCGCACTCGCTGCCGAAGGAGAGGGTATCCACTACCCCGGTGGCAGCCAGAATCGATACCGCTCCCCGGGCAAAGGTTTCCGCCGAAGCCATGGCCCAGGGGGTGGGCAGCTCCAGCACCAGGTCGGCGCCCCCCTCCAGAGCCAGGGCGGACCGGGTCCATTTATCTGTAACAGCGCAATCGGCGCCCTGAACCCAGTGGCCGCTCATAACGCACACCACCGGACGGCCCTCACCCAGCAGGCGGCGGGTCTCGGCGATGTGCCAGGCGTGACCCAGATGAAATGGATTGTACTCGGCAACGATGCCTGCGGCAGTCATGGCTTTTCCTCCAGAACGGCAGTAAAATTTTTCTCCCTTTCAGTCAAAATGTGGGTTGTCCTTTGTGAAAAAAAGGGATACAATAAATTTGATATGTGCTTCTGTTATTGTACTACGGGAATGCCCGGCACTCAAGCCGCAGTTTATCAGGAAATGTAAGGAGAGATGGAACCATGAAAGTTCTGGTTATCAACGCTGGCAGTTCTTCCCTCAAGTATCAGCTCATGGACCCCGCCACCCGCGAGGTGCTGGCCAAGGGCCTGTGTGAGCGTATCGGCATCGATGGTCGTCTGACCCACAAGATCCCCGCCAAGGATGCCAAGTATGAGTTTGAGATCCCCATGCCCACCCATGCCGAGGCCATCCAGTCCGTGCTGGATGCCCTGCTCTCCAGCGAGCATGGCGTCATCAAGAGTGCCTCCGAGATCGACGCGGTGGGTCACCGTGTGGTTCACGGCGGCGAGAAGTTTGCCTCTTCCGTGCTGATCACCGACGAGGTTATGGCCGCGCTGGAGGAGTGCATCCCCCTGGCCCCCCTTCATAACCCCGCAAACATCACCGGTATCCAGGCCTGCCAGAAGGTCATGCCCGGTGTGCCCATGGTGGCTGTGTTTGATACCGCCTTCCATCAGACCATGCCCGCCAAGAGCTATATTTATGCCCTGCCCTACGAGTACTATGAGAAGGACAAAGTTCGCCGCTACGGCTTCCACGGCACCTCCCACCGCTATGTGTCTGCCCGGGCCGCCGCTATGCTGGGCAAGCCCATCGAGGAGCTGAAGATCATCACCTGCCACCTGGGCAACGGCTCCTCCGTGGCCGCTGTGGATTGCGGCAAGAGCGTGGATACTTCTATGGGCTTCACCCCTCTGGCCGGTCTGCCTATGGGTACCCGCTCCGGTGATCTGGACGCCGGCATTCTGGAGTATCTGATGAACAAGTACGGCTGGGACATGAAGGAAATGATGAACGTCCTCAATAAGAAGTCCGGCGTGCTGGGCATCTCCGGCGTGTCCTCCGACTTCCGCGATATTGAGAATGCCGCCAACGAGGGTAACCAGCAGGCCGCCCTGGCTCTGGAGGCCTTCCAGTACGGGGTGAAGAAGCTCATTGGCGCCTATGCCGCCGCCATGGGCGGGGTGGACGCCATCGTGTTTACCGCCGGCGTGGGCGAGAACGATGCCAACACCCGTATGGGCGCCGCTTCCGGCCTGGAGTTCATGGGCGTGAAGATGGACGCCGAGGCCAACAAGGTCCGGGGCAAGGAGACTGTGATCTCCGCCGCCGACTCCAAGGTGAAGGTTCTGCTGATCCCCACCGACGAGGAACTCATGATCGCCATGGATACCGCTGCCATTGTAAATCAGTAATATCATCTGTGTTCCGGGGGCGCTGCAAAGCAGTGCCCCCGTTTTTCTTTGTGGCTTTAGAGAAATTTTATTCTTTTTTTATGGAATCATTGGGGTGGGACTGCTATGCTGAGAGTTGCCCGGTGTGCAAACAATGTGTGAATTGTGGGAGACGCCGGTTGACATGTGACAGGTTGTCGTATTAAGATTATGACAGTTTGTCAGCTCAGGAGGGATAGGATATGCCCAGCGATACGTTTTATCGCCTTCCGGCGGAGAAGCGGGAGCGGCTGCTGGCGGCAGCCCGGGAGGAATTTGCCCGGGTGCCTTATGAGGATGCTTCCATCAACCGGATGATCCGGGAGGCGGGCATTCCCAGAGGCAGCTTCTATATGTATTTTACCGATAAGGAGGACCTGTTCCGCTATCTAATGGAATCCTACGGACAGCGGCTGGTGGAACAGGTGGAGGAACGGTTGGACCGGGTCGGCGGCGATTTGTTTCAGGCGGTTTTAGATTTGTTCGACTATTTGCAGGCCAACCGGATCAACGATGACTTCCGGGAAATGGCGGCCATCCTCCGCCGCAATCAGCGTCTCCAGCCGGGGCTGATGCTGAATCGGCAGGGCCCCTGTGCCATTGTGGAGCGTCTGCGGGACAAGATTGACATATCCCGGCTGGATCTGCGCAGCGAGACCGACCTGCCCGATCTGTTTCATCTGCTCATCTCCGCAGTGGCGGGGACTATGCTGACGGCAGAGCAGGATGGGGGCGTGGAGCAGGCCAGAGCCAGACTGGTTCGTATTTTGGGCATCTTACAGCGGGGTGCGCTGGTGAAAGAACCTGCATCCAGCGCGGTATGTATGTAGAAAAGGAGAAACGATCATGGAAGCAACCCAGGTAAAAACGGAAACCACAGCGGCACCGGGCCAGGAGCAGAAGAAGCTCCCGGAGTTCAAGGCGCCCAAAAAGAAGCGCAAGTGGGTCAAGCGGGTGATCGTTCTGGCGGTGATCGCGGGCATCATCCTCTTTCTGTTCTCCCGCTGCATGGGTGCGGGCAGGCAGATCATCAGCAGCGCCTATCTGCCCTACACGGCCACCATGCAGAATATGACGGTATCGGTATCAGGCTCCGGTACCATCGAGCCCATCCAATCTTACAAGGTGACCACCCTGGTCAGCGGCGAGATCCTGGAAGCCCCCTTTGAAGAGGGACAGACGGTACATAAGGGCGACGTGCTGTTCCGCATTGACGCCAAAGACATAGAGAGCAATATCGAGCAGCTCCAGCTGAACGTCCGCTCGGCCCAGCTGGCCCTGGACGATCTGCTTGAGACCCAGAGTGACAACCAGAAGGACCGGAACATCACCGCCAAGGACGCCGGCGTCATCACTGAACTGCATGTGGAGCAGGGGGACACTGTTACAGTGGGTACTGTGATCGCCGACGTACTGGATCGGGATCATATGAAGCTGAAGGTTCCCTTCCACGCGGCGGACGCCGCCGGCTTCTATGTGGGGCAGGCCGCCACGGTAACGGTGAACGGTACCGGCTCCACCCTGACCGGCACAGTGGACGAGATCGCAGCCACCGACGAGGTGGGAGCGGGCGGCACCCTGGTGCGGCAGGTGACCATTCAGGTCAATAACCCGGGTGTGCTGTCTGAGACCAGCCAGGGTACCGCTTCCATTGGCGGCGCGGCCTGCGCGGCAAGCTCCAACTTTACCTATGCCGCTTCCGCACAGATCACAGCCAAAGCCTCCGGCGAGCTGGATGTACTCAACGTGAAGGAGGGGGACCGGGTCAGCGTGGGCCAGGTCATCGGCGTGATCGCCGAAGCGGATCTGGACACCCAGATCGAAAACGCCCGGATCGCCCTGGAAAACGCCCAGCTCTCCCTGAAAAACGCCCAGGAGAAGCTGGACGACTACACCATCACTTCCACCATTGACGGCCAGGTGATTGAAAAGAACCTGGATGTGGGGGACAACATCAACGGTATGGCCAGTTCGGGCGCCACGGTGACCTATCCCGCCATTATCTACGACCGCTCCCAGCTTACCTTTGAGATGGACATTGACGAGCAGGACATCAGCCAGATCCAGGTGGGGCAGAAGGTGGAGATCACCGCCGATGCCCTGGATGGTCAGAGCTTTACCGGCGTAGTGGATAAGATCAACATCAACGGCACCACCACCAGCGGACACACCAGCTACCCGGTGACCGTCCTGGTGGACGGCTCTCCTGAGCAGCTGTATCCCGGTATGAATGTCTCCGCCAAGATCATCGTGGAGGAGGTGGGCAGCGTGCTTGCCCTGCCGGTGGAGGCCGTGGAGCGGGGGAATACCGTTCTGGTAGCCAAAGACGGGTGCCTGGATGAAACAGGAAAGGTAGTGGATATCACCGCCGCCCAGGAGCGACAGGTCACCCTGGGCCGCAACGATGAAAACTACATTGAGATCGTGGACGGTCTGGAGGAGGGGGAAGTGGTGCTGGCCCCCAGTCCTCAGGGGTCCAGTATGATGGAAGCTATGATGGGGATGGGTTAAGCCATGGGACACCTCATTGAACTGAAAGATGTCTACAAGATCTACCAGATGGGGGAGGAGAGCGTCCATGCCCTGGACGGCATCTCCCTAACGGTGGATCAGGGGGAATTTGTGGCCATTGTGGGCCAGTCCGGCTCGGGCAAGTCCACCGCCATGAATATCATCGGCTGCCTGGATGTGCCCACCTCCGGCACCTATCACCTGGGCGGCGTGGATGTATCCACAATGGACGACGACCAGCAGGCCGAGATCCGCAATAAAATGCTGGGGTTTATCTTCCAGCAATATAACCTGATTCCCAAGCTCAACGTGCTGGAAAACGTGGAGCTGCCCCTGCTGTATGCCGGTGTGCCCGGCGGTGAGCGGAGGGAGCGGGCCCTCCAGGCGTTGGAGCGGGTAGGGCTGGCGGACAAACGGAAAAATCTGCCCAGTCAGCTCTCCGGCGGCCAGCAGCAGCGGGTCTCCATCGCCCGGGCCCTGGCAGGGAATCCCTCGGTGATCCTGGCCGACGAACCCACCGGCGCCCTGGACTCCCGTACCGGCCGGGAAGTGCTGGCCTTTCTCCAGAAGCTCAACGCCGAGGGAGACACGGTAGTCCTTATCACCCACGACAACTCCATCGCCGTCAAGGCCAAGCGGATCGTGCGCCTTCAGGACGGCAGGATCATCTATGACGGGGATTCCCGCGACCCCAGAGCCGTGGTCCAGCCCGAGCTGGAAGAGGAACATGACGGGACCAGGGAGGTGCTGAATCTATGAAGATGGGGCAATCCTTCCGGCTGGCCATCAAGAGCCTGATGACCAGCAAGGTGCGGGCGCTACTCACCATGCTGGGCATCATCATCGGTGTGGCGGCGGTCATCGTCATTGTCTCCCTGGGCAACGGGATGCAGCAGTACATGAACAACCAGTTTGAGCAGATCGGCGTCAATATGATCCAGGTGGGGATCTATTCTTACGGCGGCAACCGCCAGGCCACACCGGAGGACTTTTACGCGCTGGCGGAGAAATATCCCCAGTACATCGATTCGGTCAGCCCGTACCTCAATGCCAATACCGTGGTTCGCCAGGGCGCCCAGGAGTACGAGCGCACCAAGGTCTACGGCGTCAGTGAAACCATGTATAACAGCGAGAAGGGCCAGACGGCTACCGGCGACAAGCTGGAGGCAGGTCGTTTTCTCAGCTATGTGGATGTGGAGCGCAACCAGAAGGTATGCGTCATCGGCAGCTACCTCAATGAGAATATGTTTGCCGGCCAGGGCCTGGGACAGACCTTGACGGTGGGGGGTGTGCCCTATACCGTCATCGGCGTGCTGGCCCAGAAGGCGGACTCCACTGAGGGCAGTGGCGACGACCTGATCTATCTGCCCTACGACCTGGTGGAACAGATCAACGCCACCGGCAGCATGATGGGAATGAGCAGCAATTCCTACCTGGTCACCAGCACCAGCAAGGACACCTCCTCCGCCGCCAAGGGCGTCATTGAGAACATGCTCTTTCGGATCTACGGGGACAGCAGTTCCTATCTGGTCATGACCTCGGCGGAAATGATGGAGATGATGGACTCCATGCTGGGGGTACTCATGACCATTCTGGTGGTGATCGCCGCCATTTCCCTGGTGGTGGGCGGCATTGGCATCATGAATATCATGCTGGTATCGGTGACCGAGCGCACCCGTGAGATCGGTATCCGGAAATCCCTGGGGGCCAAAGGCCGGGATATCCGCAGCCAGTTCATCATTGAGGCGGGCACCACCTCCGCCATCGGCGGGGTGATCGGTATCCTGCTGGGTATCCTGCTGGCCAATGTGTTCACCGCGGTGGCCGGGGCGCTGATGAGCGATGCCGAGGGCTTTGCCGCCATCCCGAATCTCAGCGGCATTCTGGTGTCCTTCGGCGTATCGGTGGGGATCGGCGTTCTGTTCGGCTACCTGCCCGCCAACAAGGCGGCCAAACTCAACCCCATCGACGCCCTGCGGTATGATTGACGCTTGGGGATGAACCTCTTGCCTCCTGCCTTCAGGGGGTATATACTTACGGTAACGAAGGCCTTTTCCGTGGGAAGGAGAAAAAAGATGAAGCACAGAATGTTATCCGCTCTGTTGGCCCTGGTGCTGGTACTGGGAGTGGCCCCCGGGGCGCTGGCCGCCCCTCCGGCGGAGGAGGAGGCCGCCCAGGTGCTGGCCGCCCTGGACATTATGGTGGGAGACGAGAAAGGGGATCTGGCCCTGGATCGCACCATCACCCGGGCTGAGTTTACCAAAATGACGGTGGCCGCCTCCACCAGCCGGGATACGGTGGGGGATACGGTATCTGTCAAGCCCTATCCGGACGTGCCCCAGACCCACTGGGCGGCCCCTTATATCAAAGCCGCAGTGGATCTGGGCCTGGTTCAGGGGGACCTGTACGGCAACTTCAACCCGGACCAGAAAATCACCCTGGCGGAAGGCGTTACCATGGTGCTGCGGCTGCTGGGGTATGCAGACAGCGACTTTACCGGGCTCTGGCCTGCCGGCCAGATGGCCCAGTACCGGGCCCTGGACCTGGATGAGGGGGTAAACTGCGCCCAGAGCGAGAATATGACCCGCCGGGACGCCCTGTATCTGTTCTATAACCTGATGATCACCAAGAACAAGTCGGGGGTGTACCACCTGAACGTGCTGGAACCCACCCTCAATCTGGTGAATGCTGCCGGCGAGCTGGATCGGGTGGCTCTTATCAACTCCGCTATGGAGGGGCCGGTAGTGGCCTCCGCCAACTGGCAGGATGCCCTGCCCTTTCACGCGGCCACCGCCACGGTCTACCGCAACGGCAAGGCGTCCGCGGTGAGCAGCATCCAGACCCAGGATGTACTCTACTGGTCCAAATCCATGCGGACGATATGGGCCTATTCGGACAAGGCCACCGGTACGCTGGAGGCCGTCAGCCCCTCCGCCTCCGCCCCCACCTCCGTGACTGTGGCGGGCAAGACCTACAGCATCGAGACCACCTCCGCTGCTTATGCGCTGTCCGACCTGGGGGACTATCGGGTGGGTGATCAGGTCACCCTGCTGCTGGGCCGCAACGGCGGCGTGGCCGCCCTGGGTGAGGCGCCCGGTGAAGGCGCGCTGATTTACGGTGTGATCACCAAGGTGGAAAATCTGCCCTATGACGACGGAAACAACGGCACCTATACCGCCCGTACGGTAACGGTGGCGGCCACCGACGGCAGCAGCTACCGCTATCAGTGCAGCGAAAAGAGCCTGGAGGAGGGGAACCTGGTTCAGGTTGTCATCGGGAACAGCGAGGTTCAGGTGAAACGGCTGAATCAGGTCAAGCTGACCGGCAAGGTCAGTTCCGATGGTACCAAGCTGGGCAGCTATGTGTTGGCGGATGATGTGCAGATCATTGATACCTACGAGTCCCGCACTCCCATCCGGGTCTATCCCAGCCGGCTGGCGGGGGTGGAACTGACTGGCGGCATGGTGCTTTACTATGCCCTCAACAGCGCCGGGGAGATCAGTCATCTGATCCTGGACGATGTGACCGGTGATCTGCACCAGTATGGCATCATTACCGATGTGAATGAGGTCAATGTGAGCCTGCCCACCGGCGGGTTCCAGATTGCCTCCTCCTACACTTATGAGGTGGGCGGTCAGGAGCTGGTGTTCGGCTCCGACTCCAAGATCTACAATCTGAAAACCGGTCCCTGCCAGGTCAAGATGGACAGTGATACCAATGTGGAGCGCCTGTACAATCTGAATGAGCAGAAGCTGGACAGCGTCAGTGTCAGCGGGAACTTTGCCGTGGGTACTGACCGGCGGCAGTATGCCCTCTCCGAACAGGTAGTGGTCTACGTCTATGATAAGGGCGAGTATTTGCTCTCCAGCCTGTCCAAAGTGACAGAGGGAGACTATACGCTCACCGGCTGGTACGATAAGAGCGAGAGCGCCGGCGGCCGCATCCGTGTGGTGGTAGCACGCTGAGGACTGGAAAAGAAAATCCGTTCCGCAGGCATATTGTGTCTGCGGAACGGATTTTTGCATGTGAAAGACAGAAATTTCCGCCTCCGGTGTATAAGCCCTGCCAAGCCTGTCCAAAATAAGGCTCGGAGGTGCTGAAGAGTATGAAAAAATCATTCTACCACCGTTTCAGCGACTTTATCGAGGG
>NZ_CALWOJ010000054.1 GCF_944383115.1 uncultured Flavonifractor sp.
TGCTTCTGCTCGCTCACCAGGCGCTGGGCCTCGATGGTGTCGGGCATATGGAAGTTGACGTTCTCCACCAGGGCCATTAGGGCCAGCTTGGGGTTCTCATAGCCGAAGGCCTTGAGGGCGTCGGCGGTGTTCTTGATGATGGCCTTCTTCTGGGTGGGGTTGGGATTGACGATAATGGTCATGTCGGACAGGGCCAGCAGCTTGGGGTACTCGGGGATGGAGGCCAGGGAGACGTGACTCATGAGCCGCTCGGTGCGCAGGCCGTTCTTCTTGTCCAGCACAGGCATCAGGAAGTCACGGGTGGGCATGTTGCCGCGCATGAGGATGTCGCCCTCGCCGCAGTGGATCACGTCGATGGCGGCCTGGGTCACATTGTGGCCGGGAGCGGTGTCCACCATCGTATAGGGTTCCTTCTCCAACCCCAGCTTCTCCAGCTGCACCATGGTGCGGGCGCGGTCACCCACCAGTACGGGCTGCACAAACCCCTCCTGCTGGGCCTGGAACAGGCCCTGGAGCATATTTTCGCCGTCAGCGCCGGCCAGTACCACCCGCAGGGGTGCGTTCAGTTTGGGAACGCGGCTGATGATTTCATCAAAATTTTTCAGTTCCATTGGATGATCTCTCACCTTTCCAATTGATGCCGCGAAGCGGCGTTTGTTCTATTATTATACCGTATAGTTTCGGAGAATACAAGGTGTTTCCACAGGGAATACGCACGATATTTCCCCTTTCCCCTTCATAAGGGGACAGATTCCGGGCAAAAAGCAGCCGCCGGGGCATTACAGCCCCGGCGGCCCCGGTTCAGCGCAGGATCTTATTTGGCTACGTTCTCACAAAAGCGCATGAGCATGGTGGCAACCTCAGCACGGGTGGCGGTGCCGGTAGGATCCAGCTTGCCGCCGTCCTTGCCGGTGATCAGCTCAGCGCCCACCGCCCAGGTCATGCCGTCGGCCGCCCAGGAGGATACCGTATCGCCGTCAACAAAGGTGGTCAGGTCGCCCTTGGCGGTCACGTCGTATTCCTTGTACTGGGCGTACCGATCCAGGATGGTGGCCAGCTGCTCACGGCTCACAATATCGTCGGGAGCAAACACGGTATCGCTGTAGCCCTTGACGATGCCCTCGGAGGCCGCCCAGCGCACCGCCTCAGTGTACCAGGTGTCGCCGGCCACATCCTCGAAGGTCATGGCGTAGTTCACCTGGGGCTGCCCCTCCAGCCGCCACAGGATAGTCACGATCATGCTGCGGGTGGTGGTCATCAGGGGGGAGAAGGTGGTGGAGGAGGTGCCGTCCATCAGCTTGTTGTTGTAGACATACTCCACCGCGCCGTAGAACCAGTCGTCCACGTCCACGTCGGTGAAGGCCAGCTCGCTGCTCACCGGCGCCTCCGCAAAGGTCGCCTTTACGGTCACCTTGGAGGCGGGCATGGCAAAGGTGTAGACGCCCTCACCCTTATCCGTCAAGGCGATCTCCTTGCCGTCCTTGTCGGTAACGGTAAGGCTCTCCAGCACATAACCTTCGTTGGGCTTGACCGTGAGGGTGATCTCCGCATCCTCGGCCGCAGACTTCTTGTCGGCGGTCACGGCGCCGTTCTCACTCTCTTCCACGGTAATAGCATAGCTGCTCACGCCGCCGCCACCGCCGCCGGAGGAGGGGGTGTGGAAGGCCGCGGTGGCTTTGATAGCGGCGCCGGACCCGGCGGCATAGGCCGCGCTCAGCTGATCCAGCAGTTCGTCGGTAAGGGTCTTGTAGGTGCCCTCAATGCCCGCAAAGGTCCAGCCGTCAAAGACCTGGCCGGCAGGCGTTTCGGGAACAGGCAGTGCCTCACCCACATTGGCGGCGTTCAGGGTAGTGGGCTGCTCGGCATCACCGAAGGTCACCTGGGCGCTGCGCTCGTCCACAATCACCTCGAAAGTGGAGAAGCTCTTGTCGTTCAGGAAACTCAGGGTATCAGGGTTTCCGGCTGTACCGGCAGTATATATAGCTTCATGATAGGCCACAAACTCGCCGTCCTGAGTGTGCTTCACATAGACATTGGCCCCGCCATCGGTCACAAACCCATCGGGCAGGGGGATGGTGACGGTTACCGGCTGGGTGATGGTCAGCTCCAGTGCCCTCTCCACAATGGCGGCGTTGGCGTTATTCACACCCTCCCCGGCGATTATGATATCCTCCGGATTTTCGCCGCCAAGGTTCGCCGTGGTGGCCACCACGTTGTACCTGGGGGTGATGTCCAGCTTCAGGGTCTTGTTTTCTCCCTCCGCAGAGACTTCCACAATACTGACATCCATATAGGGCTGGATGACGATGGTGACCGTCTTTTCCGTTGTGTCAATTCCTTCCGTTTCCAGCGCGCCGGTGACTTCCTCACTGGCAGCGGTCAGGGTGTTCTCGTTGGCCTTGGTCCCGGCGGCCACGTCCAGGCCGGAGCCGGTGACCAGATCTTCAGCGGCTTCCAGAGCCGCTTTCAGGTCGTCAGCCCCCTCCGGCGCGCTGACGCTGGGGGCGGCGGGCACCACCGCCGCGGCTGTATCGGACGCCTTCACCACCTGGTAGGGATAGGCCCCGGTGCCCTCGACGACGGTGTAACCCTCTGGCAAGAAATCGCTCAGCGGCACCTCTTTGGAGGCGGGCACACCCTCGGGGCGAACATCAGTATACTTTCTTGTGACCGTATCGCTGGCAAAGCAGCCGCCGGTGATGGAGAGCTCGGCGGTGTATTTTGGCTGCGTGTCCGTCTTTTTGTCATAGTAGGTGTGGGCGATCACGCTGCCGTAATTGCCCCCTGTCACAGTGCAGTCGCCGGAGGCGCTTACCTCCAGCAGATCCAGGTCGGCATCCTGGATGGTCACATCGGCCGACGTGCTGTAAAAGCCGATGCGCAGCCGGTCGCCGGAAACATACTTCAAATCAAACTCGCTGCCCAGCAGATTGAGGAAGTCGCAGTTCTTCTGGATCACAATGCTGCCGGTGAATCTGTGCTTATTGGCGTAAAGGCTGCGGCCGCCGCTGTAAGGCGTGCGGATCACGATATCCTCATCGCTGTCCACCTGGAGGTAGGTTTTGGCCTCATCCGTGGCGTTGACACCCTGGGTGACGCTGGTGTAGCAGTTGCCGGAGGAGCTGCTGCTGGTGGCCACCACACCCGCCTCCACCTTTTCCGCCATGGTCATCGAGGAAACCTTATAGGTGACGGGCTCGCCGCTCTGCTCCACAGCCTTGTACCACTGGGCAAGCTGGGCGTCAGACGGCTTGGTGGAGAAGGTGCCACCGGTGATGGTGACGGTGCCGCTGCCGGTGATCTTGCTCAGGTCATAGGTGGTGCCGCTGGTGATCTTGATCGTACCGTTGTTCTCGATGTCGTAGACCGTGGCGGAGTTACCACTGAGGGACATAGTACCGTTGTTCACGATTTGGGAACTGTCGGCCAGATCCGAACCATAGATCTGCATGGAGCCATTGTTGGTAATGGTACCCACAGCATGACCATAGGAATAAAAATAGATCTCCTTGCCCTCGGGAATGGCGGCGGTCTCCGCCGTGTCAACCATCATTTTGACATACTTCGTCGTTTGGTCTACCGCCTGCTGAAGGTCGTCAAAAACCACCGAGCCGTCATAGGCAACAGGCTGGTAGTCATCGGTGTCCACCGTGGCCTGGGATCGGGACGGGAACATATATTCCGTGCCGATGACCGTAACCTCCGTGGAAGAGGGGTCTTCCAGATAATTGCCATTGAGCTTCAAGGTAGTAGTATTCTTGTTGACCTTCCATACTCCAACAGAACAGAAGGAATCCTTGGGGTTCTCTGTGACATAGAACTGGTTGTCGGTAATAGTCAGTTCCTTGATCGCCACACCCAGGAAACCCGCCGTATACTGGATATGGACGTAGCGCAACTGGGTATCCGTGGTGTTGGTGTGCTGGAACACGTTGTTTTGAATTACAATGCTGGCACTCTTGGTGGGCGTGATCTGAATGGCGTCCCAGTCGATGTTGTCAAAGGTACAGCCGGTGATGGTGGCAGTGCCGGTAAGACCGGAGGCGTAGATGGCGCTCTGGTTGCCGGTCTTGCTCTCCCAGCCGTAGTAATCACAGGTATCCTTGTCCACTACCGTGTTGTTGTGGATATTCACAAACTTCACGTTCTTTACCGTGGCGCCCGCCGTGGGGATATAGACGCCGATGTGGCCGCTGAGGGTGTGGCCGTCGCCGTCCAGGGTGGTGCCGGCCTTCAGGGAGTAATTTACACCCTTGGAATAGTCATCCTTGTCCACGCTGTTGTCAATGTCTTTCAGCAGGATGATCGTATCACCGCTGTTTGAAGCAGCAATAGCCTCAGTCAGAGTATCGTAATGGGTGGTTGTCTCGCCAACTGTGATGGCAGCCTGGTGGTTGCAGCTGTCGTCACCCGAGCAATCGGTGACACCGGCCGCCATCGCCGTCGCAGGCAGCAATGATAATACCATCGCCAGCGCCATCACAATGGACAGCATCCTCTTTTTCATTTTATTCACTCCCTAATTTTATTTTGCTTTTTCACAGTTTGGTTTGACCTTCTTTTCTCTGTGGCAAATCTAGTGTAGCCCCTTCTCCTCATAAAATCAAGTACACAAGATAAATGTTTCTCTTTTGTGAAAAATATACTGTTTGTAACCGCAAATATTTTTGATTTTTTACAATACAAAGCCCGCCGCAAGTGTCTTACGGCGGGCTGGGTCTGTCAGATCCCCTTGTTCTGGGGGATATCGGGCAGGGAGTCAAATCCCTTTTGCAGTTCCTCGTCGGTGGGGATATGGTCGGTCATCTTGCCGGTGAGATAATTCTCATAGGCTGTCATATCGAAGTAGCCGGTGCCGGTGAGGCCAAAGAGGATGGTCTTTGCCTCACCGCTCTCCTTACATTTCAAGGCCTCGTCAATGGCCCCCCGGATGGCGTGGGCCGACTCGGGGGCGGGCAGGATGGTCTCCTGCTTGGCAAAGAGTACCGCCGCTTCAAAGACGCGGGTCTGTTCATAGGCCACCGCCTCCATATGCCCGTCGTGGTACAGCTTGGACAGGACGGGACTCATGCCGTGGTAGCGCAGGCCTCCTGCGTGGCTGGCGGAGGGGATGAACCCGCAGCCCAGGGTGTACATCCGGGCCAGAGGGGTCACCCTGCCGGTGTCGCAGAAGTCGTAGGCGTACTTGCCCCGGGTGAGGGAGGGGCAGGAGGCGGGCTCCACCGCCACGATGCGGGGGTTCTTCACGCCCTTCAGCTTGTCGGCCATGAAGGGGGCGATGAGGCCCCCCAGGTTGGAGCCGCCGCCGGCGCAGCCCACCACCACGTCGGGATACTCCCCCAGCTGCTCCATGGCGATCTTGGACTCCAGACCGATGATGGACTGGTGGAGCAGCACCTGGTTGAGTACGCTGCCCAGCACATACCGCTTCTTGCCGCCGCTGCCCACGGCGGCCTCCACCGCCTCGGAGATGGCGCAGCCCAGGGAGCCGGTGGTACCCGGGTTCTCCGCCAGGATTTTGCGGCCCACTTCGGTGAGGTTGGAGGGCGAGGGGGTCACGTCGGCGTCAAACACCCCCATCACCGCCTTGCGGAAGGGCTTTTGCTCGTAGGAACACTTCACCATAAACACGTCGCAGGTCAACCCGAAGTAGGAGCAGGCCTCGCTGAGGGCGGTACCCCACTGACCGGCTCCCGTCTCGGTGGTGACCCCGGTGAGGCCCTGCATCTTGGCGTAGTAGGCCTGGGCCACGGCGGAGTTGAGTTTGTGAGAGCCGGAGGTGTTGTTGCCCTCAAACTTGTAGTAGATCCTGGCCGGGGTGCCCAGGGCGCGCTCCAGGTTGTAGGCCCGGATCAGGGGGGAGGGCCGGTACATCTTGTAGACCTCCTGAATCTCCTCCGGAATGTCGATAAACTCGGTGGCGCCGTCCAGCTCCTGCTTGGCAAGCTCGGTGCAGAAGATGGGGGCCAGATCGTCCACCCCCAGGGGCTGGAGGGTGGCGGGGTGGAGCATGGGGTCGGGCTGCTCTGCCATGGCGGAGCGCAGGTTGAACCAACGCTGAGGCATCTGGTCTTCGGTGAGGTACAGGCGGTGAGGGATCTTGGTCATGTTCATGCACTCCTTCAAGTTTGGTTTTGCGGGAGAGGGCATGAATTTTTCTGCAAGGCAGGCATGAAAAAACGCCCTCGTCCCAAAGATTCTCTGGGACAAAGGCGTGATAAAAACCTCTGCGGTGCCACCCGGATTGACGCATATAAAATATGCGCCCGCTCACTTTCGCGTGCCTGCCAGCACACGCTCCCCTGATAACGGGCGGAGTCCCCGTCGCGCTACTCGGTCTCCCTTTCGCAAAGCCCTCAAAAGTCCATTCACCCGGACGCCGCCTGCCGCGATCCCACCACCCGCGGCTCTCTGTGAGGCCTTGATACCGGACTACTCCTCTTTCTCATCGGTTTGACGATTTAGTTTGGCATAGTATACCGCCCCGTTTTGTTTTTGTCAAGGGGTGATTTTGATTTATTTTGGGCTACCGTCCAGCCGTCGCTTTGGCGGCGCTCACCCGCTTGCCCGGCTTGTGGCTGCGGCGGAAGGCCTTGGCCGCCTCGCACACCACCACCGGTGTCACCGCCAGACCGGCCACCACCCCCCAGGCCCGGGGGGACAGGGACACGGTGGAAAACACGGTCTGGAGGGGGGGTACCAGCAGCACCGCCAGCTGCATGGCAAGGCCGATCAAAAAGGCTTTGTTCATGGCCGGGTTGGAGGTCACTCCCAGCCGGAAAAGGGATGCCTCCTCGCTGCGCACGTCAAAGGCGTGGAAGAGCTGGCACAGGGTCAGGGTGGCAAAGGCCATGGTGTTGCCCGCCGCCAGGGAGCAGCCCGGCAGCACCCATGCACCCAGCACATAGGCCGCCAGGGTTAGGGCCCCCACCATGATCCCCTGCCAGATGAGGCGGTAAGCAAATCCGTGGGCGAAGAGGGACTCCCCCGCCTGCCGGGGGGGCCGGTCCATCACCCCCGGCTCCACCGGCTCCACCCCCAGGGCCAGGGCGGGCAGGGAGTCGGTGACCAGGTTGAGCCACAGCAGCTGCACCGGGGCCAGAGGCATCTCCGGGAACCGAAACAGGGTGGCCAGGGCGATGGTCAGAATCTCACCGATGTTGCAGGAGAGCAGGTAGTGGATGGCCTTTTTGATGTTGGCGTAGATGCCTCTCCCCTCCTCCACCGCCGAGACGATGGTGGCGAAGTTGTCGTCGGTGAGGATCATGTCCGCCGCCCCACGGGCCACGTCGGTACCCCCCTTGCCCATGGCGCAGCCGATATTGGCGGCCTTGAGGGCGGGGGCGTCGTTGGTGCCGTCGCCGGTCATGGCCACCACCTTCCCCCTGGCCTGCCAGGCCTGGACGATACGCAGCTTGTGCTCCGGCGACACCCGGGCGTATACGGCGAATTTGTCCACTTCCTCCTCCAGGGCGGGCTGGGGCAGAAAGTCCAGGTCCTCCCCGGTGAGAGCACGGTCCCCCGCCCGGCAGATGCCCAGCTCTTTGGCCACCGCCACGGCGGTGAGCTTGTGGTCACCGGTGATCATCACCGGCCGCACCCCCGCCCTGTAGCACTGGTCCACCGCCCGGCGCACCTCCGGCCGGGGCGGGTCCATCATGCCCAGCAGTCCCACAAAGGTGAGGCCCTGCTCCAGGCTGTCGCTGTCCAGACTGCGGGGCTGTACCTCCACATCCTTGTAGGCCACCCCCAGCACCCGCAAAGCCTTGCCCGCCATGGCCTCGTTGCGGGTGGTGATCCGCCGCAGGGCGCTCTCGGCCAACCGGCACCGGCGGGCCAGCACATCGGGAGCGCCTTTCACCATCACCCGGTATCCCCCGCCCGGCTTACTATGTACGGTGGTCATGAGTTTTCGTTCCGAATCAAAGGGAATCTCCCCTTTTCTGGGCCACTCCTCCCCCAATTCGTTCTTGTCCAGCCCCGCCCGGGCCGCTGCCTCCACCAGGGCGGCCTCGGTGGGATCGCCGGTACACACGGGGCTTTTCCCCTTCCAACTCAGCTCGGCGTCGCCGCACAGGGCCCCGATGGTGAGGGCCAGATCCCGCTCCCCCTGGGAGGGCGTCCAGATGTCCACCACCGTCATTTTATTCTGGGTCAGGGTACCCGTCTTGTCCGAGCAAATCACCCCGGCGCACCCCAAAGTTTCTACCGCCGGCAGCTTTTTCACAATGGCCCGCCGCTTGGCCATGCGGCTTACCCCCAGGGCCAGCACAATGGAAATGATGGCGGGCAAGCCCTCAGGGATGGCGGCCACCGCCAGAGATACGGCGGTGAGGAACATCTCCAGCAGGTCCCTGCCCTGGAGCAGTCCCACCCCGAACATCACCGCGCACACGCACAGGCACAGGAAGGACAGAGTCTTGGAAATCTCCCCCATCTTTTTCTGTAAAGGCGTTTCACTTTCCCCTTTGTCCATCAGCATCCCGGCAATGTGACCCACCTCGGTCTCCATGCCGGTAGCGGTCACCAGACAGGTGGCCCGCCCCCGGGTGACCACCGTGGCGGAGAGGAGCATATTGCGCCGCTCCGCCAGGGGGGTGTCGGCGGGCAGGGGTCCCAGGGCCCCCTTGTTCACCGGGGCGGACTCGCCGGTCATGGCGGATTCATCGGCCTGGAGGCCGGCTGCCTCCAGGACACGGCAGTCGGCGGGTACCAGATCCCCCGCCTCCAGCCGGATTACATCGCCGGGCACCAGCTTGTCCGCCTCCAGCCGGGTCAGCGTCCCGTCCCGCAGGACATGGGCCGCCGGCGCCGACATCTGGCTCAGGGCCTCCAGGGCTTTGCGGGCGCTGTCCTCCTGGGACAGGGAGATCACCGCGTTGACCGCCACAATGCCCAGAATGATGGCGGCGTCCAGCCAATCCTCCCCCCCGCTGGCCCACAGGGACAGGGCCGCCGCCGCCAGCAGCACCAGGATCATGGGGTCCTTCAGCTGGCCCAGCAGCCGGGCCAAAAGGTTTTTCTCCTTTTTCTGTGTCAGCCTGTTGGGCCCGTGGGTCACCAGCCGCCGGGCAGCCTCCGCCCCGGTCAGGCCGTTTTGATTGCTTCTCAGTTCCTCCAACGCCTGCTTGGCGCTATATGTATGCCATTGTGCCATGGTTCCCGCTCCTTGCCCCTTTCATTTTCCAGCTTTTGGATACAGTATAGCAGGCCTGTCCGCCGGAATTGGGGGAAACCCGCCGGGGGTGGAAAAAGGGACAATAAAAGCGGCCCCCGCATCACGCGGGGGCCGCTGGACTTATTGGGCGATCTCCCAGTAAGAAAATTGGAAGAATACATTTTGTTGGGTGGGAGTCATGCCGGAAACGGTGTTCCACTGGGTCAGTACCGACCAGTTTTTAAAGCAGAGTACCGCAAAGGGGGGCTCCTCCGCCAGCCGGTCAAAGAACTGCCGGGCGGCCAGATCCCGGTTCTGACCGGTGGCGGCCCGGTAGGTCTGGAGCAGCTGGGCGGCCCCGGCATCGCTGTAGCCGCCGTAGTTGAGGGACCCGCCGGCGGTGATGAGGGCGGTGAGGTCAAAGTCGGCGGTGAGCCGCACCTCTCCCAGATAGAGGTCAAAGTTCCCCTTCTGGAGCGCGGAGACATAGGCGTCCCAGTCCAGTTTGGTGAGGGTGGCCTGGATGCCCAAATCGTTGAGGCCGTTGACCAGATGCTGGGCCGCCGCCACCCGGTCGGCATTCTCGGCGGATACCACCAGCTCCAGGCTGAGGGCCTGCCGGCCGCTGACCCAGCCGCTGCCGTTGTTGGTCCAGCCGGCGGCGGTGAGGGCGTCGGTCACCGCCTGAGACGAGTAGCTGAGCGCCTCCGCCTGATCCGCATGGTAGAGGGAGGAACCGGGATGGACCGGCAGGGCGGCGGGCTGGGCGTGGCGGGAAAAGAGGGCGGTGGATACCGATTCCCGGTCAAAGGCCCGGAGCAGGGCCTGCCGTACCCCGGCATCCCTGCAGGGGCCGCTGGCGGTGTTGAAGCCCACATATACCATGGTAGAGGTTGGGTAGTCCACCGTGTCGAAGGAACCGGAAAAGCCCAGGGCGTTGGTGGCGGTCAGGTCGGTGGATACCAGGGAGATCTGCCTGGTATCAAAGGCGTGGATCAGGTCGTCTGCCTCCTGGATGGCGTACAGAGGAATGGTATCCAGCGGCAGTTCCTCCCCCTGCCACCACCGCTGGTTGGCGGTGAGGGACAGGTCGTTCCCGCTGCCCGTCAGCACATAGGGTCCGGTGCCCAGGGGGGTACCCCCGGTCTCCTTGACGATGGGGATGTCCAGCAGGGCGGGGAGGGCGCCGTTGGCCCGACTGAGGGTAATGGTCACCGTCCCCTCCCCCGCCGTAATGGCGCCGATGTCGGCAAACCGGGCGGAATAGAGGGTGCTGGAACGGGCGCTCTCCAATGAGGAGACCACCTCCGCCGAGGTGAGGGGACTGCCGTCGGAGAAGGTGACGCCGCTGCGCAGGGTAAAGGTCCAGGTCAGTCCGTCCTCCGACGTGGTGTAGCTGTCGCACAGCACCTGGCTCACCTCAAACTGCTGATCCAGGGCAAACAGCCCCTCGTACATCAGCCCGCCCAAAGACAGGTTGGTGCGGTTGCCGCCGGTGATGGGGTGGAACCCGGCCTGGGGGTAGCAGGCCAGCGCAAATTCCGCTCCATCTGGGGCGGGCTCAAGGGTGGGGGTGGGTTCCGGCGTGGGGGTGGCCTCCGGCTCCGGCCCGCCCGTGCAGCCCGCCAGAACCAGGCAGAGGGCGGCCCCCAGAGCAGCCAGAATCCGTCGTGTTCGTTTGTTCAAGGGCAGCCCCTCCTTGTCTGTTTGCGGTATAAAAAATGTCTTTCCGGGAATTCACTTCCCGGAAAGACACCCCGACCCGCGCCACGAGCGCGAAACCGGGGGTATCGAGCCAAGTCGCCGGCGTTTCGTCGGCACGCAGGCTCGTATCTAGGGGGTATTGGATACCCCCTAGATGATTGCGATCATTGCCGCCTGGCTGCCCCGCTCGCCGTGGGTGACCCGGTGGGACCAGTATTTCTCCGGCAGGCAGGCGGTGCAGTCGCCGGACACGGCGATATGCTCGGGGTCCAGCCCCGCCCCCTCCAGCCGCCGGGCATTAAGGGCCTTCAGATCCACCCGGAACTTGCCGGTGGGCAGCACTTCGATGCAATGGAGGGCGGAGGCCCCCATGGCCTCGGTCATGGCATTGGGCACGTCCTCGTGGGTCTCAAAGCAGCATTTGGAGATACCGGGGCCAATGGCGGCCAGAATGTCCAGCCGGTCGCAGCCGTAGCAGTCCACCATCCGCTCCACCGCGCGGGCGGCAATGCCCAGGGCGGTACCCCGCCACCCGGCGTGAACCGCCCCCACCACCCGGCGCACCGGGTCGTAGAGGAGGATGGGCAGACAGTCGGCGGTAAAGACGGTAAGGACAACGCCCGGGATGTCGGTAACCAGGCCATCGGCCTGCCAGGGCTCCGGCTCATCCAGGCCGATGCCCAGATCGGCGGAGGTGACGCAGCGCACCGTATCCCCGTGGACCTGGCTGGAACACACCACCCGGCGCACATCGGCGCCAATGGCGGCGCAGAACCGGCGGTAGTTCTCCGCCACTTTGTCCGGCTCGTCTCCCCGGTTCATGCTCAGGTTGAGGGAGGCAAACTTCCCCTCCGACACCCCGCCCAGCCGGGTGGAAAAGCCGTGGGCCACTCCGCCGGCAGCCTCAAAGCCGTCGCAGGACAGGTAGAGCAGGCCATTTTTGTTGTGTTCGATGATGTTCATGGAGTCCTCCATTTAGGACGGGCGACCACAAGAGTCGCCCCTACGGAATCGTTGATCGTAGGGGCGGCCTTTATGGCCGCCCGCTGACAATCATCAATCGTCCTCGTGCATCCCGCAGCATTTCTTGTACTTCTTGCCGCTGCCGCAGGGGCAGGGGTCATTGCGGCCGGGCTTCTTGTCCTTCTTGACGGGCTGCTTCTTCACGGTGCCGTCGGCGCCGGCGCTCTCGCCGGTGACCTTGGCCACCCGCTCCCGCTTGACGGTGGCGCCGGTCTGGACCCGGGCCAGGAAGATCCGGCGGAGGGTCTCCTCCTGGATGGCGGCGATCATGCGCTCGAACATCTCGTAGCCTTCCCGCTTGTACTCCACCACGGGGTCGCTCTGGCCGTAAGCCCGCAGGCCGATGCCCTGGCGCAGCTCCTGCATGGCGTCGATGTTGTCCATCCAGTACTCGTCCACCACCCGGAGCATCATCACCCGCTCCAGCTCACGCATGAGGGGCTCGCCCAACTCGGCTTCCTTCTTGCTGTAGACCTGGGCGGCCTTGTCCAGCAGCAGCTCCTCCAGCTGGGAGGCGTCGTACTTCTGCAGCTCCTCGTCGTCGAACTTGTAGTCCTCGGGGGTGAGGAACAGCCCTCTGAACTGGGCGCACACCTCCCGCCAGTTCTCGGCATCCATGTGCTTCTGCTCGCCCATGTGGGCCGCCACCTCGTTGGAGATGACGGTGGAGAGCATGGTCTGGACGGCCTCCTTCAGGTTCTCGCCGTCCAGCACCTTGCGGCGCTGCTCATAGATGACCTTACGCTGGGTGTTCATCACGTCGTCGTACTCCAGTACCGTCTTACGGGTCTGGAAGTTGCGGGACTCCACCTGCTTCTGGGCGTTCTCAATGACGTTGGAGAGCATCTTGGAGTCCAGGGGCATATCCTCGTCCACACCCAGCCGGTCCATCATGCCCATGACCCGCTCGGAGCCGAACAGACGCATAATGTCGTCCTGGAGGGAGAGGAAGAACCGGCTCTCGCCCGGGTCGCCCTGACGGCCGGCACGGCCCCGCAGCTGGTTGTCAATCCGGCGGGACTCGTGGCGCTCGGTGCCCAGGATGAACAGGCCGCCCACTTCCCGTACCTTGTCGGCCTCCTCCCGGATGGCGTCCTTGTACTTGGCCTCCGCCTCGGTGAACATCTTCCGGGCCTCCAGGATCTCCTGGTTGTCGGTGTCGGCAAAGCCGGTGGACTCGGCGATCAGTTCGTCGCTCAGTCCGGCCTTTCGCAGCTCAGCCTTGGCCAAAAACTCGGCGTTACCGCCCAGTAGGATATCGGTACCACGGCCGGCCATGTTGGTGGCCACGGTGACCGCCCCCAGCTTACCGGCCTGGGCCACGATCTCGGCTTCCTTCTCGTGGAACTTGGCGTTCAGCACGTTGTGCTTGATGCCCTTCTTGCGCAGCATCTCGGAGATCTGCTCCGACTTTTCGATGGAGATGGTACCCACCAGCACGGGCTGGCCCTTGGCGTGGCACTCCTCGATCTGTTTGACGATGGCCCGATACTTGCCAGCCTCGGTCTTGAACACCACGTCGGGATGGTCAATACGGGCCAGCGGCTTGTTGGTGGGGATCTCCACGATGTCCAGGGAGTAGATGGTGCCGAACTCCTCCTCCTCGGTCATGGCGGTACCGGTCATACCGGAGAGCTTGTGATACAGGCGGAAGTAGTTCTGGAAGGTGATGGTGGCCAGGGTCTTGGACTCCCGGGCCACGGTGACGTGTTCCTTGGCCTCGATGGCCTGGTGGAGGCCCTCGTTATAACGGCGGCCGTACATGAGGCGGCCGGTGAACTCGTCCACGATGATGACCTCGCCGTCCTTCACCACGTAGTCGATATCCCGCTTCATCAGGCCCCGGGCCTTGATGGCCTGGTTGATGTGGTGGGAAAGGGTGGTGTTCTCAGGATCGGCCAGGTTCTCGATCTGGAACTGCTGCTCAGCCTTGGCAATACCACGGGCGGTGAGGGTGACGGTGCGGGCCTTCTCATCCACGATGTAGTCGGCGTCCACGTCCGGGTCCTCTTCCTCCTTGGTGTCCACCTTGGCCACCCGCTGACCCTTCAGCCGGGCCACAAAGGCGTCCACGATGGTGTACAGCTGGGTGGACTTGTCCCCCTGGCCGGAGATGATGAGGGGGGTACGGGCCTCGTCGATGAGGATGGAGTCCACCTCATCCACGATGGCGAAGGCGTGGCCCCGCTGCACCATCTCGGTGGCGTAGATGCACATGTTGTCCCGCAGGTAATCGAAGCCAAACTCGTTGTTAGTGCCGTAGGTGATGTCGGCGGCGTAGGAGGCCTTGCGGTCCTTGGGCTGGATGTCGTGGATCACCAGA